>DASRUM010000105.1:0-3396 GCA_035655415.1 Pseudomonas sp. | reverse complement strand
CGTACCAATTCGCCGGCCAGCGCCAGGTAGGCAATGGCACCACGGGATTGCTTGTCATACACCAGCGCCGGCATGCCGAAGCTCGGCGCCTCGGCCAGACGCACGTTACGCGGGATGACCACGTCGTAGAGCTGATTCGGGAAGTGCTGCTTGAGCTGCGCCGAAACGTCATTGGTCAAGCTGATGCGCGGGTCATACATGGTGCGCAGCAGGCCTTCGATCTTCAGCTTGGGATTGAGTATCTCGGCGATGCGCTGAATGCTGTTGACCAGGTCGCTCAAGCCCTCGAGTGCGTAGTACTCGCACTGCATGGGGATAATCACCCCATCGGCGGCCACCAGGGCGTTGATCGTGAGCATCGACAGCGCCGGCGGGCAGTCGATGAGGATGTAATCGTAATTTTCGCGGATTGGCGCCAGCGCATAACGCAGGCGGCTTTCCTTCATTTTCATTTCCAGCAGCGAGACTTCGGCGGCGGTCAGATCGCGGTTGGCCGGCAGCAGCTGATAGCCGCCGTGCTCGGAGAACTGCATGGCATCGACCAGGTTGCATTCGCCGATCAGCACGTCGTAGATCGAATGCTCCAGGCCGTGCTTATCCACACCACTGCCCATGGTCGCGTTGCCCTGGGGGTCGAGGTCGATCAGCAGCACACGGCGCTTGGTAGCCACCAGCGAGGCAGCCAGATTGATGCAGGTGGTGGTTTTGCCCACACCGCCTTTCTGGTTAGCGATTGCGAATACCTTAGCCATGCTGCCGTTCCCCCTAAGCCGAGCGACGCAGTATCAGCAGATGGCGCTGACCTTGGCAACCGGGAACCTTGAGTACATGGGTAGAGGTGAGACGGAAGTCCGCAGGCAGGGCCTGCAGCTCGTCATCCGGGTGTACGCCTTTCATCGCCAGCCACTGGGTCTGCCCATCGCCCAGATGGCGAGTCCAGTTGCTGAAGTCTTCCAGCGAACTGAACGCCCGCGAGCAGATACCGCTGAACGGCACAGCCGGGGTGAACTCTTCGACGCGGCTGTGGATAACTTGCAGGTTGGCCAGTTTCAGCTCCAGCTTCACTTGAGTCAGGAAGCGGGTCTTCTTGCCGTTGGAATCAAGCAGGGTGAACTGCCGCTCGGGAAACAGGATGGCCAGGGGAATCCCAGGCATACCGCCGCCGCTGCCAACGTCCAGCCAGTTATCCCCAGCCTCGGTGGCAAAAGGCACCACGGAGAGGCTGTCGAGCAGATGGCGCGAGACCATTTCATTCGGGTCGCGTACTGCGGTGAGGTTGTAAGCCTTGTTCCACTTGATCAGCAGGGCCAGGTAGGCCAGCAACTGTTCGTGCTGCTGCGCGCTGAGTTCGACACCCAACTCCAGAGCGCCCTGGCTCAGTTCTTCGGCGTGACGTGCGGTGACCAACGACATCAGGCGCTGTGCTCCAACTGCTGACCGGCAGTGCGCTTTTTCAGGTGAATCAGCAGCAGGGAAATCGCTGCCGGGGTGACTCCGGGAATCCGCGAGGCCTGGCCCAGAGTTTCCGGACGACTGTTGCCGAGCTTGTGCTGGATTTCCTTGGACAGCCCGGAAATCCCCGCGTAGTCGATATCGAGCGGCAGCTTGGTGTCTTCACTGGCGCGCAGGCGCGCGATTTCCTCCTGCTGGCGGTCGATATAACCGGCGTACTTGGTCTTGATTTCGACCTGTTCGGCCACCTGCGGATCATGCGCGCCACCGCCGGTGATGGTCACCAGCCCTGCGTAATCGATTTCCGGGCGGGCCAGCAGGTTGAGCAGGTTGTATTCGTGGGTAAGCGGCGTACCGAAGTGAGCGGCAATCGCATCACCCTGGGGCGTACCCGGGCGTACCCAGGTGCTTTTCAGGCGCTGTTCTTCCAGCTCGATGGCTTCGCGCTTGGTTTCGAAAGCGGCCCAACGCACATCATCGACCATACCCAGCTCGCGGCCTTTCTCGGTCAGGCGCAGGTCGGCGTTGTCTTCGCGCAGGATCAGCCGGTATTCGGCGCGCGAAGTGAACATGCGATACGGCTCCTGGGTACCCAGGGTAATCAGGTCGTCGACCAGCACGCCGATGTAGGCCTCGTCGCGACGCGGGCACCAGCTGTCCTTGCCCTGAGCGCGCAATGCGGCGTTGCAACCAGCCAGCAAACCTTGCGCACCGGCTTCTTCATAACCGGTGGTGCCGTTGATTTGCCCGGCGAAGAACAGCCCGGCAATCACCTTGGTTTCCAGGCTGTACTTGAGATCACGCGGGTCGAAGTAGTCGTACTCGATGGCGTAGCCGGGACGCACGATATGCGCGTTCTCCATGCCACGAATGCTGCGCACGATCTGCAATTGCACATCGAACGGCAGCGAAGTGGAGATGCCATTCGGATACAGCTCATGGGTATTCAGGCCTTCGGGCTCGATAAATACCTGGTGGCTGTCCTTGTCGGCGAAGCGGTGGATTTTGTCTTCGATCGACGGGCAGTAGCGCGGGCCGACGCCTTCGATCACGCCGGAGTACATCGGCGAACGATCAAGGTTGGCCGCGATGATTTCGTGGGTACGCGCGTTGGTGTGGGTAATCCAGCAGCTGACCTGACGCGGTTGCTGTTCCGCACGACCGAGGAAGGACATCAGCGGCGTTGGCGTATCGCCCGCCTGCTCGGTCATCACCGAGAAATCCACCGAACGGCCATCGATGCGTGGCGGCGTACCGGTTTTCAGGCGACCGACGCGCAGCGGCAATTCACGTAGACGTTGCGCCAAGGCAATCGAAGGTGGGTCGCCAGCGCGACCGCCGGAGTAGTTCTGCAGGCCTATGTGGATAAGTCCACCTAGGAAGGTACCAGTGGTCAACACCACTGAATCCGCGAGGAAACGCAGACCCATCTGGGTGACTACGCCTTTGACTTCGTCGTTTTCGACGATCAGGTCATCCGCTGCCTGCTGAAATATCCACAGGTTGGCCTGGTTTTCCAGCGTTTCGCGAATCGCGGCTTTGTACAGGACGCGATCGGCTTGGGCGCGAGTAGCGCGAACTGCTGGGCCCTTGCGGCTGTTCAGTACACGGAACTGAATACCACCTTTGTCGGTGGCTTCAGCCATGGCGCCGCCGAGGGCGTCGATTTCCTTGACCAGATGGCTCTTGCCGATCCCGCCAATCGCCGGGTTGCAGCTCATCTGCCCGAGTGTTTCCACGTTATGGGTCAGCAGCAGGGTCTTTACCCCCATGCGTGCAGCTGCCAACGCAGCTTCGGTACCGGCATGACCGCCGCCGATGACGATCACCTGAAAACGGGAAGGGAAATCCACCACGCACCTCGTGCCTGTTGAGAAATGGGGGGCTTTTTGGGTTGAAAAGCGGGAAAGGCGGCAAGTATAGGGATTTAGCCGGTGTGAAAGA
>DASRUM010000104.1:0-3705 GCA_035655415.1 Pseudomonas sp. | reverse complement strand
CAAACCGAATTTGTGTAGATAAGGTGAATTACCTCTAATGGCCGATTGGCAATCCCTCGATCCCGAGGCCGCTCGTGAAGCGGAAAAATACGAAAACCCCATTCCAAGTCGCGAGCTGATCCTGCAGCACTTGTCTGACCGTGGCTCCCCTGCGAGCCGTGAAGAGCTGGCCGATGAATTTGGCATGGCCACTGAAGAGCAGCTCGAAGCGCTGCGTCGTCGTCTGCGCGCTATGGAGCGCGATGGTCAACTGATCTATACCCGTCGCGGCACCTATGCCCCGGTCGACAAGCTCGACCTGATCCTGGGTCGTGTCAGCGGGCATCGCGATGGCTTTGGCTTTCTGGTGCCAGATGACGGCAGCGATGACCTGTTCCTGAGCCCTGCGCAAATGCGCCTGGTGTTCGATGGCGACCGTGCACTGGCGCGGGTTTCCGGCCTCGACCGTCGTGGTCGTCGTGAAGGTGCCGTGGTTGAAGTAATCTCCCGCGCCCACGAAAGCATCGTCGGCCGTTATTACGAAGAAAGCGGTGTCGGTTTTGTCGTCGCTGATAACCCGAAGATTCAGCAGGAAGTGCTGGTAACGCCAGGGCGTAATGCCGGCGCCAAGCAGGGCCAGTTCGTTGAGGTGAAAATCACCCACTGGCCGACTACGCGCTTCCAGCCCCAGGGCGATGTGGTTGAAGTGGTTGGCAACTATATGGCGCCGGGCATGGAAATCGACGTTGCTCTGCGCAGCTACGATATTCCCCACGTCTGGCCCGAAGCTGTAGTTAAAGAGGCGCGCAAGCTCAAGCCGGAAGTCGAAGAGAAGGACAAAGAAAAGCGCATCGATCTGCGCCATCTGCCGTTCGTCACCATCGACGGTGAAGACGCCCGCGACTTTGACGATGCGGTGTATTGCGAGAAAAACGGCAGCAACTGGCGGCTGTTTTCCGGCGGCTGGAAGCTGTATGTCGCCATCGCCGACGTATCGCACTATGTGAAGATCGATTCGGCGCTGGACGCCGAGGCTCAGGTACGTGGTAACTCGGTGTACTTCCCGGAGCGGGTTATCCCGATGCTGCCGGAAGAACTGTCCAACGGCCTGTGCTCGCTGAACCCGCATGTCGATCGTCTGGCCATGGTTTGTGAGATCAGTATCTCGAAAACCGGCAAGATGACTGATTACCAGTTCTACGAAGCGGTGATCCATTCCCACGCGCGCCTGACCTACAACAAGGTCAGCGCCATGCTTGAGCAGCCCAAGGGTAGCGAAGGCAAGGCCCTGCGTGGCGAATACAAAGAAGTACTGCCGCACCTCAAGCAGCTATATTCGCTGTATCAGGTGCTGTTGGCTGCGCGCCATGAGCGCGGCGCCATCGATTTTGAAACCCAGGAAACTCGGATTATCTTCGGCGCCGGTCGCAAGATTGCCGAGATTCGCCCAACCCAGCGCAACGATGCGCACAAGTTGATCGAAGAGTGCATGTTGGCCGCCAACGTGGCCACCGCCGCCTTTATGCAAAAGCATGAAATCCCGGCGTTGTATCGCGTGCACGACTGTCCGCCGCCGGAGCGTGTGGAGAAGCTCAAAGCATTCCTCACCGAGCTGGGGCTGTCGCTGCACCGCGGCAAGTCGAAGGACGGTCCGTCGCCCAAGGATTACCAGCTGCTGCTGGAAAGCATCCGCGAGCGTCCGGATTACCATTTGATCCAGACCGTGATGCTGCGCTCGCTCAGTCAGGCTGTGTACAGCGCCGACAATCAGGGCCACTTCGGCCTGAATTACGAGGCGTACGCGCACTTCACTTCGCCAATTCGTCGCTACCCTGATCTGCTGATCCATCGGGCGATTCGCAGCGTGGTTCGTTCCAAGCTCGACACTCCGCACGTCAAGCGTGCCGGTGCGACGATCATGCCGCGTGCGCGGATCTACCCATACGACGATGCGATTCTCGAGCAGCTCGGCGAGCAGTGCTCGATGTCCGAGCGCCGCGCCGATGAGGCGACCCGCGATGTAGTGAACTGGCTCAAGTGCGAGTTTATGAAGGATCGCGTCGGCGAAACCTTCCCGGGTGTGATTACGGCTGTGACTGGTTTTGGCCTGTTCGTCGAGCTGAAGGACATCTACGTCGAAGGTCTGGTGCACGTCACCGCCTTGCCGGGCGATTACTACCATTTCGACCCCGTGCATCACCGTCTGGCGGGCGAGCGCAGTGGTCGCAGTTTCCGTCTGGGCGATAGCGTTGAGGTCAAGGTCATGCGCGTCGATCTGGACGAGCGCAAGATCGACTTTGAGTTGGCTGAAGGCAAAACCGCTATGCCGGCCGGTCAGCGCCGTGGTGGTTTTGAATCGGCTGCGGGTAAAACCGGGCGTCGCGGCGAGCGTGCTGCTCCAGGTAATACCGACGTAGAAAAGAGTCGTGCGCTGAAAAAATCGCTGCTCAGTGATTCGAAGGGCAAAACCAGTAAAAGCTCGTCCGCCAAGGGCGATTCGGCCAAGCCGGCCAGCAAAGCTGGCAAGCCGGGCGCGCATCGCAAGGGCGCGCCTGCAGGTGGTGCGCCGGCTTCTGGCGGTGCACGCAAGCGTAAGGCGAAGTCATGAGTCAGCTGGAAAAGATCTATGGCGTGCATGCCGTAGAGGCGTTGCTGCGTCATCACCCGAAACGGGTCAAGCAGATCTGGCTGGCCGAAGGGCGTAATGATCCGCGGGTGCAAGTGCTGCTGGCGTTGGCTGCGGATGCGCGGGTTGCTGTCGGTCAGTGCGAGCGCCGCGAGATGGATGCCTGGGTCGAGGGTGGTGTGCATCAGGGCGTAGTCGCCGATGTCAGCCCCAGCCAGGTCTGGGGCGAGGCGATGCTCGACGAGCTGCTTGACCGTACCGAGGGCGCCCCTTTGTTGTTGGTGCTCGACGGCGTGACCGATCCGCACAACCTCGGTGCTTGTCTGCGTACCGCCGATGCGGCCGGTGCGTTGGCCGTAATCGTGCCGAAGGACAAATCCGCCACGCTCAACGCTACTGTGCGCAAAGTCGCCTGCGGCGCGGCTGAAGTGATTCCTCTGGTGGCAGTGACCAACTTGGCACGTAGCCTGGAGAAGCTCCAGCAGCGCGGCCTGTGGGTTGTTGGCACGGCCGGTGAGGCTGAGATGGAGTTGTACGAGCATGATCTGACCGGGCCGACCGTGCTGATCATGGGGGCCGAAGGCAAAGGCATGCGCCGGCTGACCCGTGAGCACTGCGATTACCTGGTCAAGCTGCCGATGGCAGGCAGCGTCAGCAGCCTCAATGTGTCGGTTGCGACCGGTGTGTGCCTGTTTGAGGCATTGCGTCAGCGCAAGGCTGTCGGCAAGAAGTAACTGTGTGGCGGGCGCCTGACGGGGGCCCGTTGCTGCTGAGCCTTCGGCAGCGTCTTTTCTTTCCGGGCATTCGCTGCGGATTGTTCAAATAATCACCAGTTCACCTTGCGTGTGGCGGGGGGCTTCACTAGAATGTCGCCCCTTGCCGCGACGGCAGGCGCTTTTGCGCCTTTCTGTTTCAGCAAGACAAACAAGTGAAATTCACTCCTTGCCTGACCGCATTTGGCGGCAGGCTACAACCCGTAAGGAGCATTTATGCGTCATTACGAAATCATCTTTCTGGTTCACCCGGACCAGAGCGAGCAAGTCGGCGGCATGGTTGAGCGTTACACCAAGCTGATCGAAGAAGACGGCGGCAAGATTCAC
>DASRUM010000103.1:0-19826 GCA_035655415.1 Pseudomonas sp. | reverse complement strand
GCCAATGACTCCCCAAATCACCGTCATTACGGCGAACTGGCGAACCACCTTGTAGTTATAAGCAGTCGGACTGATTGCTGTGCTCATTATGGGTTCCACGGTTAATGGATTTTTTAGGGGCAAAAATCGGCGGCAAGTATGGAGAAAGCAGGTGCTCATTGCAACGACACATGCCGGCGCGATAGGGCTTACAGGGCTGTTGGTAAGCCTGCATGGTCACTAATGCAGATCATAACCGCGAGCAGTAAACGCCTAAACAGGCGTAGCGCAAAGATGGGAATCGCCTTGGAGTTATGACAGGTGGCGACTGTCGACAAGATTAGCTCAAGTCGAACGTCGCGAGTGCACTTGGTCGGAAGGGTGCGACCTTGGGTCGCATGATCCGGACGGTTGTCCGAACGCGGGAGGGAGGGGCTGGCGACTGTCAGTCGCCAGCCAGGTGGTGCGGTTTTAGCGATTACTGCTCAGTGACGGTCTGCTGTTGCCGGCTCAGGCTAAGTACATAAGCCGCCAGTAGATGCACTTTGTCGTTGCCCAGGTATTGCTCCTGCGCCGGCATCTGGCCGTTACGGCCATGGCGGATGGTCTGCTGCAGTTGCACCAGGCTGCTGCCGTAGATCCAGCCAGCCGGCTTGGTCAGGTCGGGAGCGCCCAGCATGGCCATACCGGTGCCTTGGGCGCCGTGGCAAGCCTGGCAGTTGGCGGCAAAAATAGCGGCACCTTTTTCCAGATCAAAGCGCTTGTCGGTGGGCAGTGGCAGACCTGCCAAGTCCTTGCGGACATAAGCTGCGACCTGTTGCACACCGTCTTCACCAATCACCGCCGTCCAGGCCGGCATCGCCCCAATACGGCCATTGAGGATGGTGGTTTTGATTACGCTGGGCTCGCCGCCCCAGCGCCAGTGGTTGTCGGTCAGGTTAGGGAAGCCCACTGCACCCTTGGCGTCAGAGCCGTGGCAAACCGAGCAATAGGTGGCAAACATACGTCCGCCCATTTTTAGAGCTTTTTCGTCTTTAGCCACTTCTTCCAGGGGCATCGCCGCATATTTGGCGAATATCGGCCCATACAACTCATCAGCCTTATCGACTTCACGCTGCCATTGCTTGACCTGCGTCCAGCCGCCTTCGTATCCGGGCAGTACGCCTTTCCAGCTGCCCAGGCCGGGATACAGCACCAGATAGCCAATTGAGAAGATCAGCGTGCCGAGAAACAGCATGAACCACCACTTGGGCAGTGGATTGTCATATTCCTCAATACCATCGAAGGCATGGCCCATGGTTTGATCGGTGGGGCTTTTGTGAACTTCGCTTTTACGGGTGGCAAAAATCAACCAGAACAACGCGAGCAGGGTGCCCACGGTCAGCAGGGTGATGTACCAGCTCCAGAAAGTGCTCATGGGGTCTTGCTCCTTGGGGCAGCCAGTGTGGGTTCATCGGCAAAGGGCAGCAGGGCGGCTTGATCGAAAGCCGTGCGGCGTTTAGCGCTGTAAGCCCACAGGGTCACGCAAACAAACGACAGCAGAACCAGTGCAGTGCCGATGCCGCGCAGGGTGCCTATATCAATAAAGTCGAATGACATGACCTACCTCTTGTTCTTCACGGCTGTGCCGAGCACTTGCAGGTAGGCGACCAGTGCATCCATTTCACTCTTGCCTTTGACAGCCTCGCTCGCGCCTGCGATGTCGTCGTCGCTGTAGGGCACGCCAACCAGGCGCAGGGCTTTCATTTTGGCCGGGGTGTCCTGGCCGCTCAGGGTGCCTTCTACCAGCCAGGGGTAGGCCGGCATCTTCGATTCCGGCACTACGTTGCGCGGGTTGTAGAGGTGCGCACGGTGCCATTCATCCGAGTAGCGGCCGCCAACGCGGGCCAGATCTGGCCCGGTACGCTTGGAGCCCCAAAGGAAGGGGTGGTCGTAGACGCTTTCGCCAGCGACCGAGTAGTGGCCGTAGCGCTCGGTTTCTGCGCGGAACGGGCGAATCATCTGCGAATGGCAACCGACACAGCCCTCGCGGATGTAGATGTCACGGCCTTCCAGCTGCAGCGCGGTGTAGGGCTTTAGGCCCGCCACCGGCTCATTGGTAACGTCTTGAAAGAAAAGCGGGACGATCTGCGTCAGGCCGCCGATGCTCACCGCCAGCACCATCATCAGCGCCATCAGGCCGATGTTCTTCTCGAGTATTTCGTGTCTCATCAGTGGGCTCCCTCAAGCGAAAACTGCGCGGCGGCGTCCATCTCGGCTGCCTTGGTATGGCGCACGGTCTGCCAGACGTTCCAGGCCATCACCAGCATGCCGGCGAAGAAGATCGCACCGCCGATCACCCGCACCACAAAGCCGGGGTGGCTGGCTTCCAGCGCTTCGACGAAGGAGTAAGTGAGGGTGCCGTCTTCGTTGACTGCACGCCACATCAGGCCTTGGGCGATGCCGTTGACCCACATCGAGGCGATGTAGAGCACGGTGCCGATGGTGGCGAACCAGAAGTGCACGTTGATTAGGGCGATGCTGTGCATTTCGTCGCGGCCGAAGACTTTGGGCAGCATGTGATAGAGCGAACCGATGGACACCATGGCCACCCAGCCAAGGGCACCAGCGTGAACGTGGCCGATGGTCCAGTCGGTGTAGTGGGACAGGGCGTTGACGGTCTTGATCGCCATCATCGGACCTTCGAAGGTCGACATGCCGTAGAACGCCAGGGAGACCACCAGGAAACGTAGGATCGGATCGGTGCGCAGCTTATGCCAGGCCCCGGAGAGGGTCATCATGCCGTTGATCATGCCGCCCCAGCTTGGCGCCAGCAGAATCAGCGACATCACCATGCCCAGGCTCTGCGCCCAATCCGGCAGCGCGGTGTAGTGCAAGTGGTGCGGGCCCGCCCAGATGTACACGGCGATCAGCGCCCAGAAGTGCACGATGGACAACCGGTAGGAGTAGACCGGGCGACCTGCCTGCTTGGGCACGAAGTAATACATCATCCCCAGAAAGCCCGCAGTGAGGAAAAAGCCCACGGCGTTGTGGCCGTACCACCACTGGATCATCGCGTCCGTTGCCCCGGCATAGGCCGAGTAGGATTTGGTCAGGGTGACCGGCACTTCCAGGTTGTTGACCAGGTGCAGCAGCGCCACGGTGAGGATAAAACCACCGAAGAACCAGTTGCCCACATAAATGTGGCTGACGTTACGCTTGATGATCGTGCCGAAGAACACCACGGCGTAGCTGACCCAGACGATGGTGATCAGAATGTCGATCGGCCATTCCAGCTCGGCGTATTCCTTGGAGCTGGTCCAGCCCATGGGCAAACTGATGGCCGCCAGGACGATCACCAGTTGCCAGCCCCAGAAGGTAAAGGCTGCGAGCTTGGGCGCGAACAGGGTGGCTTGCGAGGTGCGTTGCACCGCGTAATAGCTGGTGGCGAACAGCGCGCAGCCACCGAAGGCGAAGATCACCGCGTTGGTGTGCAGCGGGCGCAGGCGACCGAAGCTGGTCCACGGCAGGTTGAAGTTAAGCTCGGGCCAGGCCAGTTGCGCGGCGATAAACACGCCGAGCCCCATCCCGACAATGCCCCACACCACCGTCATGATGGCGAATTGGCGAACCACCTTGTAGTTGTAGGCGGAACTGCTTGCTGTGTTCATGTCTGGGCTTCCATCCACGGTTTATAGGCAGATCATCGAAAATCAGCGGCTGCGGGCCTGTACGATCAGCGCCGCAGTTCAACGGATTCTTTAAGCGAGGCAAGCATGAGCAAAGGGCGTGAGGTGGGTATTGACGGGGATCAATACCCGCAGTGGCAGGGTGATGGCAGTTGGCTGTGGGATCGCCCGCTTGGTGATACACGCGCCACCCTGATTCTGGCCCACGGCGCCGGTGCGCCGATGGACAGCGACTTTATGCAGCAGATGGCGCAAAGCCTTGCCGCGCGTGGTGTTGCCGTACTGCGTTTCGAATTCGCCTATATGGCGGCACGGCGTCTGGATGGCAAAAAACGCCCACCTAATCCCCAGGCCAAACTGCTTGAGCAATGGCGCGAGGTCTATGCACAGGTTCGGCAGGTGCGCCAACAGGTCGCAGGACCGTTGGCGATTGGCGGCAAGTCCATGGGTGGGCGCATGGCCAGTCTGCTAGCTGATGAGTTGGGCGCCGATGCGCTGGTGTGCCTGGGTTATCCCTTTTATGCCGTCGGCAAACCGGAAAAGCCACGCGTCGCGCACTTAGCCGAGCTGCGCACGCCGACGCTGATCATCCAGGGCGAGCGCGATGCTCTGGGGGATCGGCAGGCGGTAGCGGGCTACACGCTATCGGAGGCGATCAACCTGCACTGGTTAACCGCCGGTGATCACGACCTCAAACCGCTGAAAAGCTCAGGTTTCACCCATCAGCAGCACATGCTCGCAGCAGCCGATGCGATTGCGCAGTTCCTCTGCGCACAGCCGGCGAGGGCAGGCGTTTGGTGAATAAGTTCTATTCCTACTAAAACACTAGGACTTTGCCGGCGCGGGTGAGTGGCGTACACTGCGCGCATGTTTGCGAGGAGTTGCCATGAGCACCATTACCATTACTGACGCTGCCCACGATTATCTGGCTGACCTGCTGAGCAAGCAGAGCACCCCGGGCATCGGCATTCGCGTATTTATCACTCAGCCGGGCACCCAGTACGCCGAAACCTGCATTGCCTACTGCAAGCCGGGCGAGCAAAAGGCCGAAGACACAGCATTGGGCCTGGCCAGCTTTACCGCCTGGATCGATGCCGTCAGCGAGCCGTTTCTGGAAGACGCCGTGGTCGACTACGCCACCGACCGCATGGGCGGCCAGCTGACCATCAAAGCGCCGAACGCCAAAGTGCCGATGGTCAATGAAGACAGCCCGATCAACGAGCGCATCAGCTACTACCTGCAGACCGAGATCAACCCTGGTCTGGCCAGCCATGGCGGCGAAGTCAGCCTGATCGACGTGGTTGACGACGGCATCGCCGTATTGAAATTCGGCGGCGGCTGCCAGGGCTGCGGCCAGGTTGACCTGACCCTCAAGGAAGGAATCGAGAAAACTCTGCTTGAGCGCATTCCCGAGCTTAAAGGCGTGCGTGATGTGACTGACCACAGCATCAAGGAAAATGCCTACTACTAAGTAGATGGCTAAACAAAAATGCCCGCGATCTGCGGGCATTTTTTATGGTCCTGGTTGTTTGTTGAGGCAAAGGCTCGCGGCTAAAGCCCCTCCCACAACAGCCTGCAGTCAAAGACTGATTGGCCGTGTTGCTGATCCTGGTGGGAGGGGCTTTAGCCGCGACAGGACCAACGTGGTCACGTCTTAGCGCGGTTTCTGCGCCGATCCAGCACCTCGGTCGCCCGTGCACGCAGTTGCCCGCAGCCGCCATCAATGTCCTGGCCCGCTGAATTGCGCACCTTGGTCAGCACGCCACGACTGTGCAGATAGCGCACGATCTGCACGATGCGGTCGCCATCCGGGCGCTGGAACTCATCGGCTTTCAGGCTGTTGTAGGGGATCAGGTTCATGATCGCGTACTTGCCCTTGAGCAGGCGCAGGATACCGTCCATTTCCTCCTGGCTGTCGTTGATGCCCTTGAGCAGCGTCCATTGGTACTGGATTGGGTAATCGATCTGCCGCGCATAGGTTTCGCCCAACTCGACCAGCTCTTCAGGATCGATACGTGGCGCGCGCGGCAGCAGCGCCTGGCGCAACTCGGCATCGGTTGTGTGCAGAGACAGCGCCAGGGCCGGCTTGATCTGCTGCTGCGGCAACCGCTCGAACACCCGTGGATCGCCGACGGTGGAGAACACCAGGTTGCGCTGACCGATACCGCCCTCGGTGCCGAGTAGGTTGATCGCTTCGAGCACGTTATCGAGGTTATGCGCCGGCTCGCCCATGCCCATAAACACCACTTTCTTCACCGCTCGAAAGCGCCGTGCCAGGGCCACCTGGGCGACGATCTCGGCGGTGCTCAGTTGGCGCAGCAAGCCGCTCTTGCCGGTCATGCAGAATACGCAGCCCACCGCGCAACCGACCTGGCTGGACACGCACAGGCCATCGCGCGGCAGCAGCACGCTTTCCACCATCTGCTTGTCGGCCAGCTCCACCAGCAAGCGCGCCGAGCCGTCTGTCGCCGGGTGTTCGGAGCTGAGGCGCGCCAGTCCATCGAGTTCGTTGCTTATTTCCGGCAGGGCCTTGCGCACCGCCAGCGGCAGGAAGTTCTCGGTTTTCTGGTTACGCGTACCGGTATCCAGCGGCATGCCGCGCAGCCAGGCACGGGTAATCCGCCCGATGTGCATGGGCTTGGCACCGAGATCGGTGAGGCGTTGGTGAAAGTCGTGAATATGCATGGGGCGCGCATGCTACCACCGGCCAGGTTGCGGTGGTATGCGTCGGAGACGCAGGCAAAACCGCTTAGCCTTTGCTCAAGCCGCGCCGGGCACTCATACTAGCGGCCTGATTGGCCTGACCCAGCTGTGCGGAGCGGTAGATGAAATTTATACACCAGCGCGAACACCTCAACGAGGACGACGTCGTCGTCATCGAGTGCTCGCAGACCTGCAACATTCGCTTGATGAGCGATGCCAACTTCCGCAGCTTCAAGAATGGTGGCCGACATACCTACCACGGCGGAGCGTTCGATACTTTCCCCGCGAAGATCACCGTACCGAGCAGCGGTTTCTGGAATATCACCATCGACACGGTCTCGCGCAAAGCCATCAGCGTGACGCGCAAGCCAACGCTTAAGCATTCGATCAAGATCGTGCGCAAGTCGACCTCGCGCCTGAGCTGATAGCTGATTTGACCTTGAGTCCCTGAAGCCCGCTTAGATAGCGGGCTTTTTCTTGTCGGGGCGAATCAGGCCGGCTTGGCCGTTGCACTTGCGCGCACCACCAGCCATAGCGCGATGGCGATCAGCACGCCGCCAGACAGGTAGGCCCAGGACAACGGCTCATCCAGCAGCAAAGCGCCCCACAGCACGCCGAATGGCGGGATCAGGAAGGTGGTGGTGCTGGCCTTGATTGGGCCGATGTCGCTGAGCAGGCGGAAATACAGCACATAGGCGAATGCGGTGCAGATAAAGCCCAGGCCCGCCAGGGACAGCCAGACGTCGAGTCCGCCCCAGCTAGCAGGTGGCTGTATCAGCAGGGAGCCGCCGAAGAATGGCAAAAGGAACAGGCTGGCACCGCACAGGCTGGCAAAGGCGGTAAGACGGTTATCCAGGCCGCCTTGTTGGCCGATCCAGCGCCGGGTGAGAAAACCGGCAAAGCCGTAGCAGGCGGTGGCCACCAGGCAGGCGGCGGCGCCCCAGAGCAGAGTGAGATCAAACTCCACCGGGCCGGTGCGGGTCAGCACCGCTACGCCAAATAGGCCGATGGCCACCCCGGCGGCCTTGCTCAGGGTCATGGCTTCGGCAAAGAACAGCATGCCGATCAATACACCCATCATTGGCGTGGTGGCATTGAGAATCGCCGAGTAGCCCGCTGGCAGAACCAGCGCGGCCATGCAATACATGGCCGAAGGCAGGCCGGCGTTGATCAACCCGAGGATCAGGCAGTGTTTGAGCTTGCCGTTGAAATCCCAGCGCACGCGCATCAGCAACAGAATCGCCAGCAAACCGAGCATGCCCAGACTGGCGCGGAAGAACGCAGTCGGCATGCTGCCCAGTACTGGCGCGACGATGCGCATAAACAGGAAACTTGCGCCCCAGATGGCAGCAAGCAACAGCAGACGGATCAGGTCGGCAAGGCGCACAACGAACTCCACGACGGTGAGAAAGGCCAGCAGTGTTGCCGGGCGCATCCGCCAAGGCAATTCGAAATGCACTTTCAAAACCGTTGCTTGGCAATATTTCGTGGCAGATAAGCGCGTATCCAGGCATTGCCGGCTTTTACTTGGCGCGACCACTGGATAAGCTCGGTGGATTATCCGCATTTCATCTGCAGGGGTTCGTTTATGCCACAGCAATGGCCGGCCAGCGCGATTGCCGCGCTGATCCTTGAAGGTTTCGACGATTATCGCGAGCAGTTCCGGCAGATTACCAACGGCGCGCGGGTGCGTTTCGAGCAGGCGCAGTGGCAGGAAATCCAGCAGGCTTCAGCGGCGCGTATTGCCTTGTATGAAGAGTGTGTTACGGCAGTCAGCGAGCGCCTGCGCAAGGCCTACGAGGCCGAGGTGCTGATGGATGTGGCGCAGTGGCCGCTGGTCAAGTCGGCCTATATCGCCCTGATCGACCTGCGTTACGACGATGAGCTGGCGGAAACCTGGTTCAACTCGATCTTCTGCGGCTTGTTCAGCCATGACCAGATCAACGATGGCTGCATGTTTATTCACACCACGCGACCGGCCCTGAGGGTGAATGAGCGGGCGCCGCAAACCCGCCTGTACGAGCCCAAGGGCAATGTCGAGCAGGCGTTGCGGCAGATATTCGAGGATTTCAGTTTTGAAGTCGGCTATGAAAACCTCGAGCGCGATCTGGCGCGGTTGCTCAAGCAACTGCACGTCAACCTGCCGGATTGGGTGTGCAAGGACCCGGACCTGCGTATCGAGCTATTCGCCTCGCGCCTGTACCGCAACAAGGGCGCGTACCTGGTGGGGCGCATCTTTACCCGAGATGAGCAGTGGCCGCTGGTGATTCCCTTGCTGCACCGCGAGGGTCAGGGTATTCAGATTGATGCGCTGATCACCGACGAGGCGGAGGTGTCGATCATCTTCTCCTTCACTCGCTCCTATTTTATGGTGCGGGTCGGTTACCCGGCGGAGTTTGTCGGCTTCCTCAAGCGCATCCTGCCGGGCAAGCATATTGCCGAGTTGTACACCTCGATCGGTTTCTACAAGCACGGCAAATCGGAGTTCTACCGCTCGCTGATCAACCACCTGGCCACCACCGATGACAAATTCGTCATGGCCCCCGGCGTACGTGGCATGGTGATGAGTGTGTTCACCCTGCCGGGCTTCAATACCGTATTCAAGATCATCAAGGACCGCTTCTCGCCGTCGAAGAACGTCGACCGCAATACCGTGATCGAGAAGTACCGCCTGGTGAAAACCGTCGACCGGGTAGGGCGCATGGCCGATACCCAGGAGTTTGCCGATTTCCGTTTCCCGCTGAGCAAGTTCGACCCGGAGTGCCTGGCCGAGCTGCTGGAGGTTGCGCCGTCCACCGTTGAGGTTAAGGGCGACACGGTGCTGGTGCGCCACTGCTGGACTGAGCGGCGCATGACCCCGCTCAACCTGTATGTGGAAAGTGCCAGCGCAGCGCAGGTGCGTGAAGCGCTGGACGACTATGGCCTGGCGATCAAGCAGCTGGCGGCGGCGAATATCTTCCCTGGCGACATGCTGCTGAAGAACTTTGGCGTGACCCGTCACGGCCGCGTGGTGTTCTACGACTACGACGAGATCTGCTTTCTGACCGAAGCGAATTTCCGCCGTATCCCTCAGGCGCGCTATCCGGAAGATGAAATGTCCTCCGAACCCTGGTACTCGGTGGCGCCGCTGGATGTATTCCCCGAGGAATTTCCGCCGTTTTTGTTTGCCGATATACAACAGCGCAAGCTGTTCAACGAGCTGCATGGCGAGCTGTATGACGCTGATTACTGGAAAAGCCTGCAGGAGGCGATTCGTGCCGGCAAAGTTATTGATGTGTTCCCCTATCGGCGCAAGGACCAGGCCGACAAGGAATATTAAGAGTGTGCGCCTAGCCTTTGCGGCGGTTGCCGTCGGCCTATGGTCGTTGGCCGATAGCCGCGCATTGCAGGCGGACGAGGCTGAAAATAGCGCTGTTGAGCTGGCGCCATTGCTGATCACCTCGCCACGCAGCACCACGCACTGGTTGAGTACCCCAGCCGCTGTGACGGTGGTTGAGAGCAGTTCGGCGCCAGGTGAGCAAAACCTCGCGCTGGACGCTTTGCTGGCCCGCGTGCCGGGTGTGTTCAGCCTCAACCGTTACAACCTGGCTCAGGGGCTACGCCCGGCGATTCGTGGCTTTGGCGCACGCGGCAATTTCGGTGTGCGCGGTATTCGCGTGTTGGTCGATGGCGTGCCCTTGACCATGCCCGACGGCCAGACCGAACTCGACGGCCTCGACCTGGGCCTGGTCGAGCGCATGGAAGTGCTGCGTGGCCCAGCTTCGGTGCTGTACGGCAATGCGGCTGGCGGCGTGCTGGCCATCGAAACCCGCGAGCCGCCGACCATACCCTCGATGCAGCTGGACCTGAGCGCGGCCGGCCTGGGTTATCAACGCCTGCGCGGTGAAATCGGCGGCAGCGAGGGTAACCTGGGCGGTTTGCTGGCATTTAACAGCACCTCTCTAGAGGGCTACCGCGAACACAGCCAGGCGCAAACCAACAGCCTCACCGGCAAGCTGCGCTGGTATGCCCCCACTGGGCGTTTGCGCCTGAACTTCAATGCCATTGACAACCGCGCCGAAGACCCAGGCGGCCTAACGGCTGCCGAGGTTAAGGCGGATCGCCGCCAGGCGGCGCCGAATAATCTGCGTTTTGATGCCGATGAATATATTCGTCAGCAACGTCTGGGCCTGGTCTGGGATGGTTACGCGGCGGGTGCTGATGAGTATCAGCTGCGCAGTTACCTGGGGCACCGCGAGTTTGGTAATCGACTGGGTTTTGCCACAAGCGGACAGACGACTTTCAAGCGCTATTTCAGCGGGATTGGCGGGCAGTACAGTCATCACCGCGAGCTAATCGGCCTGGCGCACAAGATCACCAGTGGTTTCGATCTTGAAGCGCAGCGTGATGATCGTCGGCGCTATGACAACCTGTTGGGTGAGCGTGGGCAGTCACGCCAACAACAGGATGAGTCGGCGCTCAGTCAGGGGCTGTTTATCGAGGATCAGATCGACCTGAGCGAGCAGTGGCAGGCCACGCTAGGACTGCGCTATGACCAGGTACGCCTGGCAGTGGATGACTATTATCTGGCCGATAACCGCGACGATTCAGGCTCACGCAGCCTGGAAGACTGGAACTACAGCGCGGGGCTGAGTTATCGCTTTACCCTGCAGCAATCTGTTTATGCGCGGCTGGCCAGTTCCTTTGAAACGCCCACCATCAGCGAGCTGGGCAACCCGCAAGGTGGCGGCTTCAATAGCGCGCTGCAGCCAGCCCAGGCGTTCAGTCGCGAGCTGGGCATCAAAGGCGAATGGCCTTCGCTGCGTTACAGCCTGGCGCTTTACCGGATTGAGCTGGAGGATGAACTGGTGGCGTTCAGTATCCAGTCCGGCCGTAACTTCTATCGCAATGCCGGGCAGTCGCGCCGCGATGGTCTGGAACTGAGCCTGGACTGGCAGTTTGCCGATGCCTGGCGCTGGTCTGCGGCCTATGCCTATAACCGCTACCGTTTCGAGGATTATCAAACGACCGCAGGCGATTTTTCCGGCAAGCACATCCCCGGTATTCCACGGCAAACCCTGTTCAGCGAACTGGCTTATGAAAATCAAGGCGCTTATCTGCGCCTCGGAGTTACGGCTCAGGCACGGGTATATGCCAACGATGCCAATAGCCAGTCCGCACCCGGTCACGCCTTATTCAATCTGCGCCTCGGCAAGCGTTTTCAGGTCGGTGAGCAAAGCCTGGAGCCTTACCTGGGCATCGATAACCTATTGGGGCGCGAGTATTTCGATAACCTGCGCATTAATGACGTTAATGCACGCTATTTTGAGCCAGGGCCTGGGCGTACTCTTTATACGGGTTTGCGTGTGCTGTTTTAGTCTGTGTGACAAAACAGTCAGCAGTTTTAAGTAGCCTGAACTAGGCTGATAAAAGGTGTTTAAGCACCTATCCGATGTTCTTGGCTGGAGGCTTTTTTATGAACGTCAAGTTGCAGAGCGCCTTGCTTGATCTGCTGGTTGCCCTTGGTCTGTGTGAGCGGCCAAAACTGCAGCCAATCCCTGTGCGCAGCAATTCGCCTGACTCCAAATCGGCTCCTTCTCGACGTTAGGTTTTCCGCCACATGCACTCTTTTATTGCTAGAGGCTAGATAGTTTCTAGCCGTATCTGCGTGGCGACCTGATAATGACCCTGCAGAGCTACAACTCTTTTTAAAACAAACATTTGCCAGCTTTTTAGTACTGCTGTGCTAGACCTACATTTACGGTTATGTAAATAGCTCAACCAGGTAAGATCCAATGCGCCAGAACCTCCCTGTGACTCAGCGGGAAAGAACTTTTTCCGCGAATGAACGGCTGATTTCCACCACCGACTTAAACAGCAATATCACCTATTGCAACGACGCCTTTGTCGAGATCAGCGGCTTTACTCGAGAAGAGCTGATCGGCCAACCCCACAATCTGGTGCGCCATCCTGATATGCCTCCCGGCGTATTCGGCCATATGTGGGAGACCATCAAGCAGGGCAAGCCCTGGATGGGGATCGTTAAAAATCGCTCAAAGAACGGTGATTACTACTGGGTCAGCGCCTATGTCACACCGGTTTATGAAAATGGCCGGGTGGTTGGCTACGAGTCAGTACGCTCCTTACCTGATGAAGCGCAGAAGCGTCGTGCGGAAAAGCTCTATGCCCGCTTGCGTGAGGGTAAACCGCCGGTTCCCAAACTTGAGTTATGGACGTTGGATATTATCCAGTCATGGCCACTAATTTTGGCCAGTCTGCTGATTCTCGGTGCGCACTTTGTGCTTAGCGGTCCCTGGCTGTGGGGCTTTATTGTTGCGGCCATGTTTGGCCTTGGGACCTACCAGCTGCATGCTAAACACAGCTTGATCAAGCGCACGCTTGCCGAGCACCCTAAGGCGTTTACCAGCGCTCTAGTTGCCTTAACCTATACCGACAGCCGTGGTGCACAAGCCTTGCTCGATATGGCGATGATCAGCGAAGAGGCACGCCTGCAAACGGCGTTAACGCGCATTGAGGACGCTGGTGCAAACGTCAAGATGCACGCCACGCGTTCGGCCGATCTGTCGCGCTCTGGGGCGAAGATGCTCGATCAACAGCGCAGTGAAACCGATCAATCCGCTACGGCGATCAATCAGATGGCGGCAACCATTCAGGAGGTGACGCACAACGTGCAGAGCACCTCGCACGCAGCCGAAGAAGCGGATCGTCTGGCCAAACAGGGTTTGCAGCTGGCAAGCGGCAGCCTTGATTCTATGCACCATATGGCCAAGGCGGTGGTGGACATTGGGCAGGCGGTTAATGACCTGGCCAACTCCACTCAGTCCATCGGCAGCGTGGCGGATGTGATTACCTCGATTGCTGAGCAGACCAACCTACTGGCGCTTAACGCCGCCATCGAGGCGGCGCGTGCCGGCGAGCAGGGGCGCGGCTTTGCGGTGGTGGCGGATGAAGTGCGTTCGCTGGCTTCACGCACGCGCGAGTCGACCGAGCAGATTCATCAGATTATTTCTTCACTGCGTGCCGGCGCTGAACGGGCGGTAGTAACGGCAGGCAAGGGCGAGGAGATTTCTAAACAGAGTGTCGATAGCGTGGAATCTGTGCGCACCGCGCTGGATGGCATCAGCGAAGCCGTAAGTCGTATCACTGGCATGAGTCAGCAGATGGCCTCGGCATCTGAAGAACAAAGCCATGTAGCCGAAGATATCAGCCGGCAGATTACCCAGATTGCCCAGCTCTCCGACCGCAGCGCCGAGCAGGCTCACCAAGGCGCTGTCATTGGCCAGGAACTGGAGGATATGGCGGACTATCTGCATAGTTTGGCGGAGCGCTTCAACCGTTAAGGACAGCTCCGGCTGCATCGCTATCGGCCCACCTCGCAGGAGAGTGGGCCGATTTTATTTGGCTTATGGCAAACTGCGCGGCTGAGGAGAAAACCATGCCCCGCCCGCAATGCCCACGCTGTACACGCCCAGCCGAGCGCTGTTTATGTGCGTTGATTCCCTGTCTTGCCAGCCGTACTCGGGTGCTGATCCTGCAACACCCGAGTGAGGTCCGGCATGCGCTGAATACCGCACGCTTGGCGGCACTTGGCTTGAGTAATGCCGAATTGCTTGTGGGTGAGGTCTTCGAGTCGCTTGCGGCGCTGTTGCAGCAGCCTGGTTATTGCGCGTGTTTGCTGTTTCCTGGCGAGCAGGCGCAATCGGTGATGGAGTTTGCTGGGCAGCACAACGAACTGCCACTGCTATTGGTGGTGCCCGACGGCACCTGGCGCAAGGCGCGCAAGCTGTTGCACCTCAATCCGCTGTTGGCGGATTTGCCCAGGGTGGTTCTGCCGGCGGGCTTGCAATCACGTTACCGCTTGCGCAAAGCACCGATGCCCGGTGCGTTATCCACCATCGAAGCGATTGTTAGTGCACTGAATACAGTCGAGGCGCCAGTCTGTTTCGATGCGTTGCTCAAACCCTTTGAGGTGTTGATTGAGGGGCAGATCGAGGCGATGGGTGAGCAGACTTTCCAGCGCAATCACGCCAAGTCGGATGCCTCGATATAAGCCTTTCAGCGTTCGCGCATGGCTTCCGAGCGCGCCTTCAGCACTGGCTTGAGCAAGTAATCGAGAACGCTCTTCTCACCGGTGATGATGTCCACTGTGGCGACCATACCGGGGATGATCAGCAGCGGGTGTTCCTCGCTACCCAGATGGCTTTTATCGGTGCGCACCTGGATCAGGTAGAAGCTGTTGCCTTCCTCATCGGTGATCGTGTCGGCGCTGATCAGTTCTAGGTTGGCCCTGAGTCCGCCGTAGATGGTGTAGTCGTAGGCGGTGAATTTGACCATGGCCTTCTGCCCTGGATGCAGGAAGGCGACATCCTGCGGGCGTACCTTGGCCTCGATCAGCAGGCTGTCGTCTAGCGGTACGATCTCCAGCATGTCATTGCCAGGTTGCACTACGCCGCCAATGGTATTGACCTTGAGCTGCTTGATCACCCCGCGCACGGGGGAGACCACGGTGGTGCGGCTGACGCGGTCATCAATGGCCACGCTGGTGGCGGTGAGTTTCTGCAATTCGGTACGGATTTCATTGAGCTCTTTGAAGGCATCTGAGCGAAAGCTCAGCTCGGACTCTTCAATCTTGCTCTTGATTTCATCCATCGCCGATTCAGCCCGTGGGATCGCCAGGTTGGTGGCATCCAGCGAACCACGGATTTCGACCAGACTCCGACGCAGGCGAAGGATTTCCACCTGGGAGATCGCACCGGTTGCGACCAGCGGCTGCGACATATTCAGCTCCTGTTGCAGTAGACCCGCGCTGGAGCGGTATTGCTGAGCTTTGGAGCGGAACTCGGCCAGCTCCTGGGTTTTCTGCCGCAGCTGTTCGCCGAGGGTGCGTTGTTCGCTTTGCAGACGGCTTTGCCGTGATTGATAGAGCGCCAGCTCATCCTCGGCCAGTTGCGGGGCCTCGCGCAGAATATCCGCCGGCATGCTGATGGGGCGGCCTTCAGCTTCTGCGGTTAAGCGCTCGACCCGCGCTACCAGTGCCAGGCGATCGGCTTCGGCTTCACCGCGGTTGGAGAGAAAGCGCGTGTCATCCAGGCGTAGCAGCACGGCGCCTTTCTCAACGATCTGCCCTTCGCGCACAAATATCTCGCTGACGATGCCGCCTTCCAGGTTCTGAATAACCTGAATCTTGCTGGAGGGGATGGCTTTGCCTTCGCCCGTGGTGACTTCTTCCAGCACGGCAAAATTGGCCCAGATCAACGCCACGATCAGGCATGCGCTGACCACCCAAACGGTGATGCGGGTAAACCAGGGCGAGTCTTCGAGAATGGCCCCGTCGACCTCCGGCATGAACTCGGTGTCCTGCTTGCGCTGGCGCATGCTGGCGAAGTAGTCGCGAATCGAGGTGCTTATTTGCATGACCGTTCCTATACCGCTGCGGGGCCAACTCGACCTTTGCGTAGCGCTTCAATGACCGCTTCTTTAGGGCCGTCAGCAACAATATGGCCGTTATCCAGCACCACCAGGCGATCAACCAGGCTGAGCATGGAAGCGCGGTGCGTGATCAGCAGCATGGTTTTGCCTTGTGCCCAGGTTTGCAGGCGGTTGCGCAGGATTTCCTCGCTGGTGTTGTCCATCGCACTGGTGGGCTCATCCAGCAGCAGAATGGGTGGGTCGAGTAATAGGGCGCGGGCCAGCAGTACGGCCTGGCGCTGTCCGCCGGAAAGCAGTTGGCCGCGCTCGCCCACAGGGCGGTCGAAGCCTTGTGGATGTTGCCGGGCCAGGTCGACCACACCGGTCAGTTCGGCCACTTCGAGCATGCGCGCATCACTGACATAGCGTGCGCCCAAGGTCAGGTTGTCGCGCAGGCTGCCGGCCAGTAGCGGCAGGTCGTGGGCTACGTAACCAATCTGATGACGCAAATCGGCCACGTCGAGCTGACGAAGGTCAAGGTTATCCAGCAGGATCTGTCCTTTGTCCGGGCTGTAGAACGCCATCACCAAGCGCGCCAAGGTGCTCTTGCCGGAGCCGCTGCGGCCAATGATGCCGACGCGTTCGCCGGCAGTCAGGCGCAGGCTGATTCCTGCAAGCGCTGGGGTACTTTGCCCGGGGTAACTGAACGTGACGTCGCGTACATCCAGCGCGCCATGCAGTTGAGTACGGTCCAGCGGGCGTTGTTTGGCCTGACGCTCCTGCGGCAGAGCCATCAGCGCGTCGGTGCTGGTCATGGTCAGGCGCGCCTGCTGATAGCGGGTGATCAGCCCGGCAATCTGCCCAAGCGGCGCGAGAATACGGCTGCCCAGCATATAACAGGCCACCAGTGCACCGACGCTGAGCTGGCCGGCGATGATGATGTAAACCCCTGCCACGATGGTGGCCATGCCGGCAAACTGCTGCAGAAACAACGTGCCGTTAGTGGCAATTGCGGCTAATGAGCGGGCGTGGATATCCAGGCGGGTGAGGGCGCCATGAGTTTTTTCCCACTGATGCTGACGTTCGCTTTCCGCGCTGCAGGCTTTCAGGGTTTCCAGGCCGCCGAGGGTTTCGATCAGCAGCGCCTGGCGTTGCGAGGCCAGTTGCAGGCTTTTTTCTACGGTGTCGCGCAGGCGCGCCTGGATGATAAAGGCGAAGAGGGCGGTGATCGGGAACGCCAGTAGGGGGATAACGACTAGCCAGCCGCCGATCAGCCAGATCACCGTGATCATCAGAAACGAGAAGGGCAGGTCGATCAGGCTAGTTAGGGTGACGGCCGTGAGAAATTCACGCAGGCCCTGAAAATCATGAATGCTCTGAGCAAAGCCGCCAATGGTGGCCGGACGGGCCTTCATCGACATGCCGGTGATACGCTCGAATAAGGTGGCCGACA
This sequence comes from Pseudomonas sp., assembly GCA_035655415.1. Taxonomy (GTDB): domain Bacteria; phylum Pseudomonadota; class Gammaproteobacteria; order Pseudomonadales; family Pseudomonadaceae; genus Aquipseudomonas. Next base: position 2,615 of record DASRUM010000103.1, on the reverse strand, counting down.
GCACCACATCGGTTTTCTTGCCGGCGGTATCGAGCAGGTGCGAGCGCAGGATTTTCAGCAACAGCTCGAAGCCCATGCCGATAAACAAACCGATGGCCAATACCCAGAGTGTTGAGGTGGCCTGGTTGGGCACGACGCGGTCATAGGTCTGCATGACAAACAGCGGCACCATCAGGCCGAGCAGGTTGATCAGCAGGCTGGCGAGGATGGCATCGGTATACAGCCAGCGCGAGAGCTTCAGGGTGTCGCGGAACCAGGCTTCGATGCGCGGTACGAGTGGCGAACGCGCCTCTTCCAGCTCATGCCGTGGGCGGGCAAAGAAGGCTTGGCCGCTGTACTCGCTGGCCAGTTGTTCACGGCTGACCCACTGTTCGCCGCCGTCGGCTTCACAGGGCAGTATCTGTGCCTGGTTCTTCGGTCCCCATTGGCGCAGTACAGCACTGCGGCCGTTTTTCAACAGCAGCAGTACGGGAAGGTTGAGGGTTGAAATACTGGCCAGATCGCGTTGCAACAAACGCCCTTGCAAACCCGCCCGCGCAGCAGCGCGTGGGAGCAACTCAGGAGTCAGGCGCTGCTCTGGCAACGGCAGGCCTGCACTCAAGCTGCCACGGCTGGCTGAGCAGCCGTGGAGTTTGCAAAGAATCAACAAGCCATCAAGCAGCGGGTCGTCGTGATTAAGACGCGGATCGCTGGATGACCCCGGCCGCTCCATGGTGGTCAAGGTTACTACTCCTTATGCCGGTTCTATTTCATTGCCGGCAGACGGGCCTCGCTCTTCACTTCAGTGAGGGCTACAGCTTCTGCCGGTACGACCACTTGCTGTTGACGCAACAAGTCACCCATCGCTGCGGTTACCCGGTACATCGAGAACTCTTCGCTAAAGCGCACTTCGCTGTAGCGGCGGTTTGCGGTAAATAGCTCGTTTTCACTGTCCAGCAGGTCGAGCAGGGTGCGTTGGCCCAGGCTGAACTGCTGCTGATAGGCTTCGCGAACTCGTGCGGTGTAGTCCGCGTAATCACGCGCTTTGGGGGTTTGTAGGCGGGCGTTTTCCATGGCATTCCAGGCCAGGGAGAGGTTTTCATTGAGTACACGCAGGGCGTTGTTGCGGATGTCCATCGACTCATTGATCTGGTGGGCAGTCGATTGCAGACGCGCCTTGTCACGCATGCCGTTGAACAGGTTGTAGTTCATTACCACGGCCGCACGCCAACCATTGTTGTGGCCTTCGTCGCCCTGGGTGTTGTTGTCAGCGTTGGTGGCCAACTCAAGGTCAACGCGCGGATAGAAGGTCGATTTGGCGACCTCGTATTGTTTTTCGGCCGCTTGCACATCGGATTGTGCGGATTTCAGGAAGGGGTTGTTGTCTATGACCGCTTGCCGGGCTTCATTGAGGCTTTCTGGCAATGAACCTTTCAGCGAGGCCGGGGAATCAAGTTCGTCGGGCATACGGCCAACGGCACTGAAGAAGTTGGCTTCAGCGTCGGCCAGGTTTACCTGCTCGGTATAAAGATTGTTCTCGGCCAGTGCCAAACGCGCTTCGGATTGATCAAGGTCCGCCGTACTGCCAACACCTTGCTGGCTGCGTAGGCCGATCTGATCATTGATACGTTGGTGAGCCTGCAGGTTGTTGCGTGCTAGCTCGACCATTTCGCGGCGCATCAGCAGGTCCAGATAGACCTCTACGGTACGCAAGGCCAGGCTTTCCGAGGTGCCCAGCAGGCGATAAGCCCTTGAGTTCACTACCGCTTTGGTGCGTTCTACTTCGTTGGGCGTATTAAAACCATCAAAGATCATCTGCCGCAGGCGTAGCTCGGAAGTGCCGTAGTTGAGAGTTTCGGTGTTGTGATTGCCCAGTGCTCGGGTGCTTGGGCTGTCGGTATTTTCTCGACCGTAGCCCATCAATAAGTCGACGGTTGGCAGATAGCCGCCTTTAGCAATTTTGACTTCTTCATCCGAAGAAAGGCGGCTGTTGGCCCCAGCATGAACCTCTGGGTGATTATCCAGCGTGCTCTGGATCGCCTCCGACAGAGTGATGCCTTGTGCCTGGGTACAGATCGCTGCCAGTACGATGCTGCTCCATAAAGGGTTGAGTGCGCGCATCTGGTAACTCTCCTTATAAGATTCTCAAAATCCAGTCGCCAAAAAAATGGCTTATTTCTCTTGTTGGTTACTCTTGCTCTGTAACATCACAGCTAAGAACAGTTTTAAGCGTAGCTAAGAAAAAATTGTTACAAGGCCTATAAGAAAAAAGTCTTATGCAGTCTGAGAAAAGCAGCACATTGTTTTCATCCAGAAGCCGCGCATTTTGTGCTCTTAGGTGGCGTGCGCGACTAAAACAGATGGTCAGGTGCAAGTCGGGGCGGGATCTTTCTGGTGTGGTGGGCGACGCGGGTCAGGGTGACAGTTTTTTGTCGGTTTTGTTTTTGAGTGTGACGTCGTTGTAATCAGCCAGTGGTTTTGTTCTCTCCTTGAAGGGTATTTCGACCTTTTTTGGCATACGTGTCGGCGGTGGTCGGCAGTTGTAGTGAGGATGGAATCATGGCTACTTTGATTGGTGTCGTCAGCCAAGTTATCGGCGAAGTCTATGCAGTAGCTGGCGACGGAACGCGTCGGCC
>DASRUM010000102.1:0-6996 GCA_035655415.1 Pseudomonas sp. | reverse complement strand
AACCTTCGCGAAAATCATCGCGGTAACGATCCGGCATCACCCAGCGCGCGGTATCCAGCACTTTCAGGTTACCGGCCTGGCACGGCAGTATGCCGAGAAACCAGTCTGGCTGGCCAAATAATGGTGTGAGCTCCTGGCCTTCAAGGGGATAAATCGAACCCAGACACACCAGCGGAACAGCTAGGGTCAGGCCCGCCACATCAAACAACAAGCATTCAAACGGCCCTTGAGCCCATTCAGGCCGCCCCTGCAGAGCGGGCTCAGGCACCACTGGCACCTGTGGAGTAGGCTGTACAGCCTCGACTATCACAGCAGCCTTAACCACCTCTTGCGGTGGTTCGACGTGGACTTCAATGTCCGGCGCAGGAATCTCGATAGTAGGTAGCACCAACGGCCGCGGCGCCAGTTCAACCACAGGTTTGACCGTCGTGGCCTGAACCTGCATCTGTGCTTGCGGCATGCTGCGCGCATCACGCACCTGCTCTTCCAGCACCGCCGCCTCGAACTCATCCAGGGTGATGCTTTCGGCAAACTCGACCGCAGCCTCCTGCAGCAAGCCGTCCAGATAGGACTGCAAAGCCAGTTGCGGACGCGTAGCGGTGACCAATGGACGACTCATGAATACAACCCGCAATAACAATCTGTACAGACTATCGGCCGCGCTAGCGGCAGACTTGAGTCTATATCTTCAGCATAGCCGTTCATTTTAGGCGACCTGTGCGGCTGCCTGCTGCGAAAGCAGGTGCTTGAGCAACGCCCGGTAGGCAATTACACCACGGCTATTGTTGTCGAACTTTGACGGTGTAAGCCCCGCCCGGCTGGCATCACGCAGACGCGTATCCACCGGAATGTAGGCCGGCCACAGATGTTCAGGGTAACTGTTGCGCAGCACTCGCAGCGTGCCCATGGAGGCCTGGGTACGCCGATCAAACAGGGTCGGCACAATGGTGTACGGCAACGCCTGCTGACGCGAGCGGTTGATCATCGCCAGGGTATTGACCATCCGCTCAAGACCTTTGACGGCCAGAAACTCGGTCTGCACTGGAATCACCAACTGCTGGCTGGCTGCCAGCGCATTGACCATTAGCACGCCGAGCAAAGGCGGGCTGTCGATCACCGCATGGTCGAAATCCTGCCAGAGCTGCGCCAGGCTCTTGGCAATCACCAGGCCCAGGCCACTCTGCCCGGGCGACTGACGCTCCAGCGTAGCCAGCGCGGTACTCGACGGCAGCAGGGAGATACGCTCATCGCTGGTAGGCAACAGCAATTGCTGCGGCAAGCCGCGCGGCACGCTGCCTTTATGCTGAAACAGGTCGAAACTGCTGTGCTCTAGGCTGTCCGGGTCGTGCCCGAAATAGCTGGTCATCGACCCATGGGGGTCGAGATCGACGATCACCACACGCTTGCCGGCATCGGCCAAAAGGCCTGCCAGAGCGATTGATGTGGTGGTCTTGCCGACTCCACCTTTTTGATTGGCTACTGCCCAGACTCTCATCGTTATCATCCTCCCGGTACAGCTGTAGCCTGACCGAGAACGGGGCCACCCTTATGGGGCCGGCGACGGGGGATTGACGGCACCCGCTTGCGGGACCGGCGCTGCTGGGGCTGCTGCAGGTTGCGTGCCAGCCCGTTGCAAGGCCGCATCGGGTGTGGCATTGGCACTGCCGACACCACTCACGCTACGGCGAATATCTAGATTGCGCGAGATCACCAACACCACCCGACGATTGCGCCCACGCCCCTCTGCGGTGGTGTTGTCAGCAACGGGCTGGAACTCGCCATAGCCGACTGCCGCCAACCGACTAGGGTTCACCCCATCCATTGTCAGCATACGCACGATACTCGCAGCACGCGCGGTAGAAAGCTCCCAGTTAGTTGGGAACTGGGCTGTTTGAATCGGCAGGTTGTCGGTAAAGCCTTCAACATGAATCGGATTTTCGTAAGGTGCCAGAATTTTGGCAATCTTCTCGATGATATCGAAGGCCGCATTATTGGGGATGGCATCACCGCTGGTGAACAGCAGACTGGAGCTGAGTTCGATCTCGATCCATAACTCATTGCCGCTGACTTTGAGTTGTTCGGACTGGATCAGATCACCAAATGCCTCACGCACACTGCTGGCGATGCTCTGCAACTCATCGGCGGATGACTGCGCGCTTTCTTCATCCACCAGCGAGCGATCTGGCTCAGTGGTACGCGGCCGCTCCTCGCCCACGGGAATCGGCTTGATCGCCCGATCAGGCTGATTGAACACCCCGGTCAGGCTGTCCGAAAGAATCTTGTACTTACCTTCGTTGATTGAGGAGATCGAATACATGACCACAAAAAACGCGAACAATAAGGTGATGAAATCGGCATAGGAGACCAGCCAACGTTCATGGTTTTCATGTTCTTCTTGATGACGCCTGCGGGCCATAGAGTGTCCCCATCAATCCATAAAGCCTTGCAGCTTCAATTCGATGGAGCGCGGGTTTTCACCCTCAGCGATCGACAGAATGCCCTCGAGCAGCATCTCGCGATAACGTGACTGGCGCTGGGCGATGGCCTTGAGCTTGTTGCCAATCGGCAACAGCAGCAGGTTGGCAAAACCCACACCGTAGATGGTGGCGACAAACGCCACAGCAATGCCGGCGCCCAGCTTGCTCGGGTCGGCCAAGTTTCCCATCACATGGATCAGGCCCATCACCGCGCCGATAATACCGATGGTCGGCGCGTAACCGCCCATGCTTTCGTACACCTTGGCAGCCTGAATATCGCGGCCTTCCTGGGTGTACAGATCGACTTCGAGGATGCTGCGAATGGCTTCCGGCTCCGCGCCATCGACCAGCAGCTGCAAGCCTTTGCGGGCATAGGGATCGGTTTCAACATCGGCCACAGCTTCAAGGCCAAGCAGGCCTTCCTTGCGCGCGGTCATGCTCCAGCCAACCACCCGATTGATGCCGCCAGCCAGATCCACGCGAGGCGGAAAGAAAATCCAGCTGATGATTGCCAGAGCCCGCTTGAACACGTTCATCGGCGCCTGCAAAAACGCCGCACCCAGGGTGCCGCCGATCACGATCAGCGCAGCAGGCCCATTGAGCAGAGCCCCAGCATGCCCCCCTTCGAGGTAGTTGCCACCGAGAATGGCGACAAAGGCCAGGATGACCCCAATAAGGCTCAGTACATCCATTAAATGCAGGTCTCCACCAGGTGCCTGCCAATATCATCGAGAGGGTAAATAGCATCGGCCAGGTTGGCTTTGACGATAGCCATGGGCATACCGTAGATCACGCAGCTGGCCTCGTCCTGCGCCCACACCTGGCTGCCACTCTGCTTGAGCAGGCGCGCGCCTTCACGCCCGTCCGCGCCCATGCCGGTCAGCACCACCGCCAGCACCTTATCGGCGTAGGATTTGGCCACCGAGCCGAAAGTGATATCAACACAGGGCTTGTAGTTCAGACGCTCATCGCCAGGAAGGATTTTCACCACGCCGCGTGCATCGACCATCATCTGCTTGCCACCAGGCGCCAGCAGTGCCAAGCCAGGGCGCAATACATCACCGTCCTCGGCTTCCTTGACGCTGATGCGGCAGAGCTTGTCGAGGCGCTCGGCAAAGGCCTTGGTAAAGGCTGCTGGCATATGCTGGATCAGCACAATCGGCGCCGGAAAATTAGCCGGCAATTGGGTTAGCACACGCTGCAGCGCCACCGGCCCACCAGTTGAGGTGCCGATCGCAACCAACTTATAGGATTTTCGCTTGGGCGCAGCACTGGCAACAACCGGCGCGGGAGCCGCAGCTGGACGACCCAGGGTGCTGGTGGTAGTTGTAGGACGCGCCGCGGGCTTGGCTTGCCCTGCCAGCGCGACCGTAGGAGCCGCCACAGGAGGCAAACTCAGACTACGGCGGTTACTACGGGCAATGGTATGAATTTTCTCGCAGAGCAGCTGTTTAACCCGCTCCGGGTTGCGCGAGATATCCTCGAAATTCTTCGGCAGGAAGTCCACCGCACCGGCTTCCAGTGCATCAAGAGTAACGCGGGCGCCTTCGTGAGTCAGCGAGGAAAACATCAGCACCGGAGTCGGGCAGCGCTGCATGATGTTACGCACAGCCGTGATGCCATCCATCATCGGCATCTCGTAATCCATGGTAATCACATCGGGTTTGAGCGCCTGCGCCTGTTCGATGGCTTCACGGCCGTTAGTGGCTGTACCGATCACCTGAATATTCGGATCGGCTGAAAGAATTTCCGATACACGCCGACGAAAAAAGCCGGAGTCGTCAACCACCAACACCTTAACAGCCATAAACACTCCTAAACGACGCGACAGATACCTGCGCCGCGAACAATCAGATACGCCGGGCGTAGCGTTTGAGCATGCTCGGCACGTCAAGAATCAGGGCAATACGTCCATCACCGGTGATGGTCGCACCTGACATCCCTGGAGTGCCCTGAAGCATTTTGCCCAGCGGTTTGATAACCACCTCTTCCTGACCGACCAGTTGATCAACCACGAAGCCGATACGCTGGCTGCCAACGGTGAGAATCACCACGTGGCCCTCGCCCTGCTCGACATGGGCGGCACTGCCGATCAGCCAGCGCTTGAGGTAGAACAAAGGCAAGGCCTTGTCACGCACGATCACCACTTCCTGACCGTCGACCACATTGGTTCGCGACAAATCGAGGTGGAAGATTTCGTTGACGTTGACCAATGGGAAGGCGAACGCCTGATTGGCCAACATCACCATCAGCGTCGGCATGATTGCCAGGGTCAGCGGCACCTTGATAACGATCTTCGAACCCTGGCCCTTGACCGAAAATACGTTGACCGTGCCATTGAGCTGGGAAATCTTGGTTTTCACCACGTCCATGCCCACACCGCGACCGGACACATCAGAAATCTCAGTCTTGGTTGAGAACCCCGGTGCGAAAATCAGGTTGTAGCATTCAAATTCGTTGAGGCGATCGGCCGCGTCCTTGTCCAGCAGGCCTTTCTCCACGGCCTTGGCACGTAGCTGATCGGCATCCATACCTTTGCCGTCGTCGGAGATAGACAAGAGGATGTGATCGCCTTCCTGCTCGGCGGACAGTACCACCTTGCCGCCACGCTGCTTGCCCGAGGCCTCGCGCTCTTCCGGCATTTCGATACCATGGTCGACCGCATTGCGTACCAAGTGAACTAGCGGATCTGCTAGAGCCTCGACCAGGTTCTTGTCGAGATCGGTTTCTTCGCCGACCAGCTCCAGATTGATCTCTTTCTTGAGCTGACGCGCCAGGTCGCGAACCAGGCGCGGGAAGCGCCCGAAAACCTTCTTGATTGGCTGCATGCGGGTCTTCATCACCGCAGTCTGTAGGTCAGCCGTTACCACATCCAGGTTGGACACAGCTTTAGCCATGGCCTCATCGCCACTGCTAGCACCCAGGCGCACCAGGCGGTTACGCACCAGCACCAGCTCACCAACCATATTCATAATTTCATCCAACCGAGCGGTATCGACCCGCACAGTGGTTTCCGCTTCGCTGGGCGGCGCAGCCTTCTCAGTTACAGGCGCTACAACCGCTGCAGCTGGTGCCTTGGCAGGTTCCACCTTGGCGGCCGGTTTCACCGCAGGCTTGGCAGCGGCCTTGGCTGGTTCCACAGGCTTGGCGGCTGGCGCTGGCACAACGGGCTTGATCGCTTCAGGCTCAACAAACTTGCCTTTGCCATGCAGCTGATCAAGCAGTGCTTCGAATTCATCGTCGGTGATATCACCGCTCGGCGCGGCAGCCGGTTCAGCTTTAGCTGCTGGCGCAGCAGGAGGTGCTGAAACAGGCGGCGGAACAAACTGGCCTTTGCCATGCAACTGATCAAGCAGCGACTCGAATTCATCATCGGTGATTTCATCGCCAGACGACGCCGGTGCGGCGGCAACAGGCGCTGCAGGTGCAGCTGCAACCTCAGGCGCTACGAACTGACCTTTGCCATGCAGCTGATCAAGCAAGGACTCGAATTCATCATCGGTGATCTCATCACTACTGGCAGCACTAGGTACTTGCGCTGGCGACTCATCCAAGGCACCCAATAATTGTTCGAATTCACTGTCAGTTATATCGCCAGCGGCCGGCTCCACTTCTGCTTCAGGCTCAGGTTCGGCTTCAGCAGGTATGGGCTGAGCCGCACCTGCAGGCTCAGCCAGGCGGGCCAAAGCGGCTAGCAACGCTGGAGTGGCGGGAGTGAGATCAGTGCGCTCACGCACTTCGGTGAACATGCTATTGACGGCATCCAGTGCTTCCAGCACCACATCCATCAACTCGGAGTCGACGCGCCGCTCACCCTTACGCAGGATGTCGAAGACGTTTTCTGCGATATGGCAGCACTCCACCAGCTCATTGAGCTGGAGAAAGCCGGCGCCACCTTTAACGGTATGAAACCCGCGAAAAATAGCGTTGAGCAGATTCATGTCGTCCGGGCGACTCTCCAGCTCTACAAGCTGTTCGGACAGTAGTTCAAGAATCTCGCCGGCCTCCACCAGGAAGTCCTGGAGGATTTCTTCATCGGCGCCGAAGCTCATAGACGTGCTCCTAAAATCCCAGGCTGGAAAGCAGATCGTCGACATCATCCTGATTGGATGCGACGTCTTCACGCTTATCGGCATGAATCTGCGGACCTTCACCGTGGGAAGGCTTTTTTTGTTGTTCTTGTTCGGCACGCAGCACGGCGTGGTCATGCTCGATACCGGCAAAGCGGTCGACCTGGCTGGCCATCAGCACCAGTTTGAGCAGGTTGCTTTCCACTTCGGTGACCAGCTGGGTCACCCGCTTGATCACCTGACCGGTCAGGTCCTGATAGTCCTGGGCGAGCAGAATGTCGTTGAGATGGGCCGACACCTGGACGCTGTCGCGCTCGCTGTTGGCGAGGAATTGTTCGACCCGCCTGGCCAGGTCGCGGAAGCCCTCGACCCCCAGTTCCCGACGCATGAAGCGGCCCCAGTCGGCACTCAGGCGCTGCGCTTCGCTGCCGATGCCATTGACCAGCGGT
>DASRUM010000101.1:0-9475 GCA_035655415.1 Pseudomonas sp. | reverse complement strand
GCCGCCAGCTATATGGCCGGCTACCGCGTCGCCGCGCTGCTGGCGACCGCCGGTGCGCTGTATTTCGCCGAAGGCTTTGGCTCTACGGCCCTGCTCTATCAGCACGGCGCCTGGGCCGGCACCTACCTGATGTTTGCGCTGCTGATGCTGCCCGGCCTGCTGACCAGCCTGTGGATGCGTGAGCCGGATGTACCGCTGCGTACCCAGTTGGACGCAGCCCGTTATGGCTTCAGCCATCAGATTGCCTCGGTACTGGTGCTGATTGTACTGCTGGTGTCGGTGCCGGCGATGTTTACTCAGTTCTATCACACCGACTTCGCCAGCGTGATCAACGGCGAAGCGAGCATGCTCGACCTGCTGCTGGAAGACCGCGCCTTCCTGCGCGCCCTGCTCTACACCATCCTCACCAGCCTGTGCCTGTCCACCATGGGCCGCCGCGGCTTGGCGCCGGTGCTGACCCCGGTGAATGACTTTATCCTGCGTTACCGCTGGCAGGCCTTCCTGCTGCTAGGCCTGATCGCCACCTACCGCATGTCGGACACCGTGATGGGCGTGATGGCCAACGTGTTCTACATCGACCAGGGCTTTACCAAGGATCAGATTGCCAGCGTTAGCAAGCTGTTCGGCCTGGTGATGACCCTGATTGGTGCAGGTTTCGGCGGCCTGCTGATCGTGCGCTTTGGCATTATGCCGATCCTGTTTATCGGTGGCGCCGCCTCGGCCGCCACCAACCTGCTGTTCCTTATGCTCACCGGCATGGGCGCGGACCTGCAGATGCTGATCGTGACTATTTCCGCCGACAACTTCAGCGCAGGCCTGGCCACCGCGGCCTTTGTCGCCTACCTGTCGAGCCTGACCAACCTGAAGTTCTCCGCCACCCAGTACGCCTTGCTCAGTTCGATCATGCTGCTGTTGCCGCGCCTGATCGGTGGTTATTCCGGCGTAATGGTGGAGAAGTTCGGCTATGCCCAGTTCTTCCTCGTCACCGCGTTGCTGGGTATTCCGACACTGCTGCTGATCATCCTGCAATGGCGCCGTGAGCGACCGAAGGACAGCAATAGCGCCCCGCTCACACAATCTGAGCAAGCATAAAAAAGCCCCGCAAATGCGGGGCTTTTCTTTATCGCTGTGCCTAGTTTGCCTGCACCAAATGCACCACCCGCTGCGGGAATGGAATGCCGATACCCGCCTCGCTGAGGCGCTCCTTGGCCTGCTCGGTAAAGGCGAAAGTCACTGGCCAGAAATCCGGCGTCGCCACCCAGATGCGCAGTGACAGGTTGATCGCGCTATCACCCAAGCCGGTAACAAACACCACAGGCGCCGGGTCCTGGCGCACACGTGGGTCCTTGGCGATATCCAGCAACACCTCGCGGGCTTGCTTGATGTCGCTTGAATAATCGATGCCCAGATTGATATCGACACGCCGCGTGGATTCGCGCGAATAGTTGGTGATATGACCGTTCGACAGGCTGCCGTTGGGCACGATCACCACCTTGTTGTCCGCGGTTTTCAGCGTGGTATGGAAAATCTGAATGCTGTCGACACTGCCCGAAACGCCCTGCGCTTCAATCCAGTCGCCGGCGCGGAACGGGCGAAACAGCATGATCAATACACCACCCGCAAAATTCGCCAGGCTTCCCTGCAACGCCAGGCCGATTGCCAGGCCGGCAGCACCGATCACCGCGATAAAGGAAGTGGTTTCCACGCCGATCATCGAGGCCACGCTGACCAGCAGCAAAACCTTCAGCACAATGCCGACCAGGCTGCAGATAAAACTGCTCAGCGCGCGGTCAACCTGACGCATATTGAGCAAACGGCCAATGCTGCTGGTGAGTTTGCTGATCAGCCACCAGCCGATCAGCATCGTGATCAGGGCCAGGGTCAGCTTGCCGCTGTATTCCAGCACCACAGGCAGCCAGGCCTCTGACATTTTCACCAGCTGTTCGACGTTCATATCCATCTGTTAATCCTTGTAAACCTTTGAAAATAAAACGCCACGGCAAGCCGTGGCGGAATTACTGCACCAACACCGGGCGACGCCACACTCATGCATCAGTCGCGGAAGTTGTTGAACTGCAACGGCATGCCGAAGTCCTTGGCACGCAGGGCGGCAATGGCCTCCTGCAGGTCATCACGCTTCTTGCCGGTGATACGCACCTGCTCACCCTGAATGGCGGCCTGCACCTTGAGCTTGCTGTCTTTGACGTGCGCGACAATTTTCTTCGCCAGATCCTTTTCGATCCCTTCGCGCAGGATCACTTCCTGCTTGACGCTCTTGCCCGACGGATAGGCGTCCTTGAACTCCAGGCACTGTACGTCGATCTTGCGTTTGACCAGGCAGAGTTTGAGAATCCCAACCATCTGCTCCAACTGAAAATCCGCATCGGCTGTCAGGTTGACAGTCAGCTCTTTCAGCTCAAAGCTACCTTTACCGCGCAGGTCATAACGACGATCCAGCTCTTTGATAGCGCTGTCGATGGCGTTGGTAACTTCATGTTTGTCCAACTCGGACACCACGTCGAACGAGGGCATGGGCTTACTCCAGATAGACGGCGCGCCCTGCATCACGAACGGGACACGCCTGGCTTGACGGTAAAAAAACCCGGCCATTATATAGCGGTAGCAACATACACTGCCCGGCGAAGTATCGGGCCCACGTGATTTCCCCTAGCGAGCCTGCCCATGCCTACCCCCAACCTGAGTATTTTGGTCGTCGATGACGCCAAGTTCTCCAGCGCCATGATCGGGCGCGCCCTGACCCAGGCGGGCTATCAGGACCTGCGGTTTGCCAACAGCGCAGCCGAAGCCATCAGACTGCTCGAACAGCGCCCAGCTAGCGTCTTGCTCGCCGACTGGCTAATGCCAGAGATGAACGGCCTGGAGCTAACCGTGCAAGTGCGCCAGTTCGATGAAATGGCCCACCACTACACCTACGTCATCCTGCTCACCGGCAAGGAAGGCGAAAACGTACTGGGTGAAGCCTTCGATAGCGGCGTCGATGACTTCATCAGCAAAGCAGCAATGAACGAGCAACTGGTGCCGCGTGTCTATGCCGCCGATCGCCTGTGCAACACCCTGCAACGCCTACTCCAGGAAAACCGCCTGCTCACCGAAAATATCTCCAGCCTGGAGCAACGCAACCTGATCGACCCGCTCACCGGCCTGGGCAACAACCGCTACCTGCACCAGAAGATGCTCGACAGCCTGCGCCAGGTCGAATCCCGCGGCGGCGCGCTGTGCTACCTGCTGATTGGCCTGCAGGACATGCACGAGCTACACCAGCGGCATGGTGATAGCTTCTACAACGAACTGCTCACCGGCGTGGCGCGGCGCCTGCAACAGCTGGTGCGGCCACTGGATGTACTGGTACGGCTGGATGAAAGCCATTTCGGCCTGATTACCCTGCTGACCGACCTGCACGAATGCTCACCGAGCAGCTTCAAGCGCCTGCATGAAGGCATCAACCTCAAGGCATTCAAGACCAGCGAAGGCTTTATCAGCCTCAAAGCGGGTATCAGCCTGGTCGGCCTGGACGCAAAAGGCCTGCCCATCACGCCGGAACAGATCACCGACCACGCGGCCAGGATATTGCCCGAATCGCACAGCACCGGACTGGTGACCGCCCTGCGCCTGTCCTTGCCGCAATAAGCCGCGCTCAGCATGTGGCATATCCTCGGTGCCGGCAGCCTCGGCACCCTATGGGCCACGCGCCTGGCGCGCGCTGGCCTGCCGGTGCAGCTGATCCTGCGTGACCCGGCGCGCCTGCACAGCTACCAGCAAGCCGGCGGGCTGACCCTGATTGAGCAGGGCCAGGCGCAGCAGTACGCCATCCCAGCACAAACATCCGATCACCCCCAGCCGATCCAGCGCCTGCTGCTCGCCTGCAAGGCTTATGACGCCGCAGCTGCCGTAAGCCAACTGGGGCCTCGCCTGGCTCCTGGTGCCGAAATCCTCTTGCTGCAAAATGGCCTGGGCAGTCAGGACGAAGTCGCCCGCGCCACGCCCCAGGCACGCTGTATCTTTGCCTCCAGCACCGAAGGCGCGTTTCGTCAGGCGGATTTTCAGGTGGTGTTCGCTGGCCATGGCCATACCTGGCTCGGCGACCCGCTTGATCTGCAGCCCCCCGCCTTGCTGGAAGACTTGCGTCAGGCCGGCATTGTTCACGACTGGAGCCTGGATATCCTCAGCCGGCTGTGGCGCAAGCTGGCACTGAACTGCGCGATCAACCCGCTGACCGTGCTGCATGACTGCCGCAATGGCGGGCTGCGTGAACACCCGGCGCAAGTTGCCTGCCTGTGCAGCGAGCTGAGCGAGTTGCTGCACCGCTGCGGCCAAAGCGCCGCCGCCGAGGGCCTGCACGACGAAGTGCAACGGGTGATCCAGGCCACCGCCGCCAACTATTCCTCCATGCATCAGGATGTCAGCCAGGGCCGCCGCACGGAAATCGCCTACCTGCTGGGCTATGCCTGCAACGCCGCGCAACGCCATCAACTGGTGTTGCCGCATCTACAGGCGCTGCATAGCCAGCTGCTGGCCCACCTCGATGCACGCGGATTGCCCAGCCACTGAGGCCCGCGTTAACCTGCCCGCACTTCCACCATCGCGACAGCACGCCATGTTCTTGCGTCAACGCATTGAAAATCTGCCTGTAGGCCGCAAATTGCTGGTCGCCCTACTGGCCTTGCTCGCTACCGTGCTGCTGGTAGCTAACCTGGCTTTTATCAGTGCGGCCTACTGGATCTCCCAGGAAAGCGTTGCGCCCCAGGCCCTGCATACTCTCGGCCGGCTGATTGCCAGCCCACCGCTGAGTGCAGAAGCACTGAGTTCCCCCGAGGCTGCAAAAGCCCTGCTCAGGCGCCTGGATGACTATGTGCCACTGCGCGCGGCGGTGATCTACGACGCCGAGGGCCTGAACCTGGCGCAGCTGCAACGCGGCAGCAAACTGCCGCTTCCGCAGCAGATTGCAGAGGTCGAGTCCTGGCGCCACAACGAGTTTCGTATCAACCTGCTGGTCGAACTGCCGCAGGCCACAGGCAAGCCTGGCCATCTGCTGCTAGTGGCCTCGAGCGAACTGCCGGGGGTGTTCTACACCGGCACCCTGACCGCCAGCCTGGTGATTCTGGCCTTGAGCGTACTCTTCTGGCTGATCGTCTCGCGCCAAGTCCGTCGCCTAATCACCCGGCCAATTCGCCGCCTGGAAGAACTCTCGCGCCAAGTCACCCGCGAAGAGAACTACGCCCTGCGCGCACGGCGTGGCAACCACGACGAAATCGGCAGCCTGGCCGATGCTTTCAACACCATGCTGGTACGTATCGAAGCCCGTGAGCAACAGCTCAAACGCGCCCGTGACGACGCCCAGGAGGCCTTCGACCAGGCCCAGCACCTGGCCGAGGAAACCCGCCACTCCAACCGTAAGCTGGAGCTGGAAGTGCAGGTGCGCGGCAAGATCGAGAAGAAGCTCACCGGCTTTCAGAAGTACCTCAACAGCATCATTGACTCCATGCCCTCGGCGCTGATCGCCCTCGACGAACAACTCTACGTCACCCAGTGGAACCAGGAAGCCAGCAGCCTCTCCGGCACCAGCCTGGACGAAGCACTGAATCAGCCGATCTTCCTCGCCTTCCCGCCGCTCAAGCCCTTCCTGCCGCAGCTAAGGCGCACTGTCGAGCAGCACCAGGTGGAAAAGATTGAGCGGGTCACCTGGGGCAGCAACGAGCAACCGCGCCACTTCGCCCTAACCTTCTATCCGCTCACGGGCGGCAGCGGTCGCGGCGTGGTGATCCGTATTGACGACATCACCCAGCGCCTCAATCTGGAAGAAATGATGGTGCAATCGGAGAAGATGCTCTCGGTCGGTGGCCTGGCCGCCGGCATGGCGCACGAGATCAACAACCCGCTGGGGGCCATCCTGCATAACGTGCAGAACATCCGCCGGCGCCTGTCGCCGGAGCTGGAAAAGAACCGCGAACAGGCCGAACAGGCTGGCATCTGCCTGGAAGCCATCGACCGCTACCTCAACGCTCGGGAAATTCCGCGCCTGCTCGATGGCATCCAGCAGGCCGGCAGCCGTGCGGCGAAGATCGTCAGCCATATGCTCAATTTCAGCCGCCGCAGTGACCGCCAGCTCGCGCCCTGCCACCTGCCCGCGCTGGTCGATCAGGCGCTGGAAATCGCCAGCAATGACTTCGACCTGACCGAAAGCTTCGACTTCAAGAGCCTGAACATCCAGCGTGAATTCGATGCCGACCTGCCCGCCGTGCCGGCCACCGCCAACGAACTGGAACAGGTACTGCTCAACCTGCTGAAGAACGCCGCCCAGGCCATTCACCAGCGCGACGACAGCGCGACTCCAGGGCAGATGACCCTGCGCGTACGCCTGGCGCCGCCTTGGGCGGAAATCCAGGTGGAAGACAATGGCGTCGGCATGCCCGAATCGGTGCGCAAACGCATTTTCGAGCCGTTCTTCACCACCAAGGAAGTCGGCCAGGGCACGGGGCTGGGCTTATCTGTTTCCTACTTTATCGTCACCAACAACCACAAAGGGCAGATGGAAGTGCAGTCCAAAGCCGGCCAGGGCACCTGCTTCACCCTGCGCCTGCCCATGACCACCGCCACGCCTGACACAGGTCTCTGAACATGGGTTACCGCCTCTCGAAAATCTACACCCGCACCGGCGATGCCTGCGAAACCGGCCTGGCCGATGGCCGCCGCGTGACCAAGGACCACCCACGGGTGGATGCCATGGGCGAAGTGGACACGCTAAATAGCCATATCGGTCTGCTGCTGGCTGACCTTGCCGAACATGCGGCCCATTGCCCCGGATTGAATGAAATCATCAAGGTGCTCACGCCTTGCCAACATCGCCTGTTCGATCTTGGCGGCGAACTGGCGATGCCCGACTACCAGGCGCTGCAGGCCCCGGAAATCGAACGACTGGAAGCCGCCATCGACCGCTGGAACGAAGAAGTCGGCCCGCTGGAGAACTTTATCCTGCCCGGCGGCTCGCGCCTGATTGCCCAGGCCCATGTGTGCCGCAGCCTGGCCCGCAGCGCTGAGCGCCGCTGTCAGCACCTGAACGCCGTAGAGCCAATTCGCGGCGTTGGCTTGGCCTACGTCAACCGCTTGTCAGACCTGCTGTTTGTCGCCGCAAGGCTGATCGCCAAACGTCAGGGAATCAATGAAGTACTTTGGCAGGCTGCCGCCAAAGAGCCTCAAAACTAGAGCAGGCTAAGCTGGCTTTCAAAGCTGCGCCGCTCACCGGTTAGCGGGTCAATAAAGCTCAGTCCCTTGGCTAACAGCTTGAGCGGTTTGCTGTAGTCATCCGGCGCATCCGGAGCATCGGTGACCTCGGGGTAGAACGGGTCATTGAGGATCGGCGCGCCAAGCGCGGCCAGGTGCACGCGCAGTTGGTGCTTCTTGCCTGTCACTGGATACAGCCGATAAAGCCAGTGCTCGCCGAGGCGCTGGGCGACCTCGATGCGGGTTTCAGTATTAGCCTCACCGGCGACTTCCTGCATGCGGAAGAACGGCTCAGCGCCCTCCAGCC
The DNA here is from genome assembly GCA_035655415.1 of Pseudomonas sp. GTDB lineage: Bacteria > Pseudomonadota > Gammaproteobacteria > Pseudomonadales > Pseudomonadaceae > Aquipseudomonas. The sequence goes on along the minus strand of DASRUM010000101.1, from coordinate 1,929 downwards.
GCGTCGCCCGCAGCAGCGGAAAGTCCAGCTGCGGCAAAGCCGCCGCCAGCGCCTCGTAGCACTTGTCCATCTGTCGCAGGCGAAACAACGCCTGGTACTGACCACGGCTGACGCGGTTGGTAGAAAACAGCACCAGGCCTGCGGTGTGCCGATCAATCCGATGCAGCGGCACCAGGTCGGCATTGCCCAGGCGCTTGGCCAGACGCGCCTGCAGGGTCTGTTCGACGTATTCACCAGCGGGCATCACCGGCAGAAAATGCGGTTTGTCGGCCACCAGCAAATGCTCATCGACGTAAAGCAGAGTTTCCTCAAAGGGAATCGACGTCTCCGCTGGCACCTCACGAAAATAGTGCACCTTGAGTCCTTCACGATAAGCCGCAGCCATCCCCAGTGGCTGGCCTTGAGCATCCAGCACCCGCCCCCGGGCAATCCGTTCCTGCCACACCGCCGGTGCAATCGCAGGGAAATGCGCGCACAGGCATTCGAACACCGTCGCCCAATTGCCGCGCGGCAGATGCAGGGTGCTGGGACGCATATTCGAGGGGGAACGGGCTTCAACAGACATGAACACACTCAACAACCAGGCGGAAGCGCACAGGATAACCCAGGCCCGCGCTTAACCCGCGCCTGACGCAGGGCTCTGCAGAGACATGCGAAACAGCGCCGCCAGCAGATCGGATTGACTGACGATGCCCAGCAAGCGACGGTGATCATCCACCACGGGCAGCCGATGCACGTCGCTATCCGTGAGCATCTGCAGCAGATAGGTCACCGGCCAGTCGGCGCGACAGGTCGGCGCCTGCCGGCGCATGCATTGGCTGACAGTCTGCGTATCGGCGTCGGCCAGCAACAGATCATGCAGGCTGAGCATGCCCTGCAATTCGCCCTGCGCGTTGAGCACCGGCATGGCGCTGAGCCGATGCTCATGCAGGCTCAAACGCGCCTCGGTGAGACTGCTGTGCTCCGTCAGCGTCTGCACATCACGGGACATGATGTCGCCACAGCGCACTTCGCCAAAGCGCCGCTGATAAGCCCGCGCTTCGGTTTGCAGGAGAATCTCTTCCAGGTCTTCGCGGGAAATATCGAGCAATTCGCCGCGCGCCTTGAGCACCGCATCCAGATCCGCCGGGGTGAAGCCCAGGCGATCACGGGGGATCGGATCACGGGTCTTGTGCACGTTGCCATGCTCAAGCGGACGATGCGGATACTGCCGGCGCAAGGCGTTATTGAACAGCAGGGCTATCAGCAGCAGACCAACAGAGTTCAGTCCCACCGGGTAGAGGGCGAAGTGATAACCCAACTGAGCCACTTCCGGGCCGGCCAGCACCGCCGTCAGCGCCACCGCACCACCCGGTGGATGCAGGCAGCGCAGGGCAAACATCCCGGCAATCGCCACGCCGCCAGCCAGCGCCGCCACCAGCGCGTCGTGACCGAGCCAGGTGGCGCAACTGACGCCGACAATTGCGGAGATCAGGTTGCCACCGAGAATCGACCAGGGTTGCGCCAGAGGGCTGGCCGGCACGGCAAACAACAGCACCGCCGACGCGCCCATGGGGGCGATCAGCCAGGGGCTGGCACTGCCCAGCACCTCGCGGCATAACCAACCGCTGAACAGCAGGCCCAGCACCGCGCCCACACAGCTGAGCACCCGCTCGCTCAGGCTGACCGCCATGGGCGCCGGCCAGAAGCCTTTCAACCATGTTTTGATGCCTTGCACCGTTAAACGCCCACCTGTCGCGCACCATTTGAGGGCGCGACTATAACGCTCTTTGCCCGCAGGCGGCCAACGCGCTACCTACTAGGGCCAGAACGCGCGAATACCTGCCACGCACTGGGCGCCGACCTGCCAGGCGCGCTCTACATCGGCCGGGGTAACGCCGCCCAGCAGCTAGGCCGGCTGATTGAAGCCCTGCAGCAGCTCGGCAACCT
>DASRUM010000100.1:0-13593 GCA_035655415.1 Pseudomonas sp. | reverse complement strand
TGGAGCAGGTGCTGCTCAACCTGCTGCGCAATGCCATCGATGCCAACCGCGAGGCTCATCCCGGGCAGGCGTCGCGCATCGAACTCAGCGCCGCCGAGCAGGATGGGCAGCTCTGTGTCCGGGTGTGGGATCAGGGGCCGGGCGTGGCGCAGGGCGAGCTGGAACACATCTTCACCCCGTTCTACACCAGCAAGGCCGAAGGGCTGGGGCTGGGGCTGTCGATGAGTCGCAGTATCATCGAGGGCTTTGGCGGCGCGCTGGAGGCGCAGCCGGGAGAGGGCGGCGGCCTGCGCCTGGAGTGTCGTCTGCCGTTGTTGCGCGGTGAAGACGCTGAGAGTCTGGATGGGACCGTTACTGGTCGCGGCTAAAACCAAGGCATAACAATAAAGGAGCAGGGCATGAGCCTGCAGATGCAACAACGGGTGTATGTGGTCGATGACGACCAGGGCATGCTCGACTCCACCGTCTGGTTACTGGAGTCCGTGGGGCTGACGGCGCTGCCGTTCACCAGCGGGCGGGCGTTTCTCGATGCCTGTGATGAGCGCAGCCAGGGCTGCGTGCTGCTGGATGTGCGGATGCCCGGCATGGGCGGCTTGAACGTGCAGGAAGCGATGCGCAGCCGGGGCATCCAGATGCCGATCATTTTTGTCAGTGGGCATGCCGATGTGCCTATTGTGGTGCGGGCGTTCCGTGCTGGCGCCGTGGACTTTATCGAAAAGCCTTACAACGAACAGCTGCTGCTCGACAGCGTGCAGCAGGCCCTGAGCCATGCGCCGGCAGCTGCGCAGGCGGACCCGCGCCTGCAGGCGGTCGAGCAGCGTCTGGCCAGCCTGACCCCGCGTGAGCGCGATGTGCTGCTGCCGCTGGTGCGCGGCTACACCAACCGCGAGATGGCCGAGCAGCTGGATATCAGCGTCAAGACCATCGACCTGTACCGCTCACGGGTGATGAAGCGCATGCAGGCCGACACCCTGGCCGATCTGGTCGGCATGGCCATCGCCGCCGGTTTGCTGGATGCCCTGCAGTTGCGTGGAGAGCAGCCCTGAGCGTGCCTATTCAGTGGGCGTCAGGTTATGCCATTGCTCAAGCGCTGACGCCGGCCCCGGCTTGGCGAACAGGTAGCCTTGAAAACGCCTGCAGCCCATGCGCTGCAGGGCCTCGTACTGGTCCTGGGTTTCCACCCCTTCGGCGGTTACGGCCAGGTTGAGGTTGGCGCCCAGCGCCAGGATGGTGCGCACGATGGCGGCGTCGCTGGGGTGTTCGAGCAGATCGCGGACGAACGACTGGTCGATCTTCAGCTGATCCAGCGGCAGGCGCTTGAGGTAGTTGAGCGAGGAGTAGCCGGCGCCGAAATCATCCAGCGCCAGGTGTATGCCGCGCGCTTTCAGCTGGCTCATCTTGCCGATCAGCACTTCCACATCTTCCACCAGCTGGCTTTCGGTCAGTTCCAGTTCTAGGCGCTGTGGGTTGGCGCCGCTTTCTGCGAGAGTGGCGAAGACGTCTTCGACAAAGTCGGGATGGTGGAACTGCCTGGCACTGACATTGACTGCCAGGGTTAGCTGCGCCAGTTGCGGGTGCGCGGCCCAGGCCACCAGTTGCTGGCAGGCGCTGTGCAGGATAAGGCGGCCCAGCGGCAGAATCAGCCCGGTGCTTTCTGCCAGCGGAATAAACTCGCCCGGCGGCACCAGCCCGCGTGTGGGGTGTTGCCAGCGTACCAGGGCTTCGGCGCCGACCAGCTGCCCCTGGGCATCCACCTGGGGCTGGTAGTGCAGGATAAAGTCGCGTTGGCCAAGGCTCTGGCGCAGGTCGCTTTCCAGGCTGGCGCGGGCGTTGATGTCGGCCTGCATCGTCGGGTCGAAAAAACGCATGGCGTTGCGGCCGGCAGCTTTGGCCTGATACATGGCCATATCGGCGCGCTTGAGTACTTCATCGACCGTGCTGCGCTCGTGGGGAAATAGCGCGATGCCTATGCTGGCCGTGCTGGTATGGCTGCGGCTTTGCAGGGCATAGGGCGCCGCCAGCGCTTCAATTATTTTCCGGCTGACACTCTCGACCTGTTGGCCCGCCTGCGCGGGTTTCAGGCTGAGGCCTTCGAGCATCAACACAAACTCATCGCCGCCGAGGCGGGCCAGGGTGTCCTGGGCGCGCACGTGGCTGCTCAGGCGCTGGGCGACCTGTTGCAGCAACTGGTCGCCCATGTCATGGCCTAGGGTGTCGTTGAGGTCCTTGAAGTTGTCCAGGTCGATAAACAGCAGCGCGCCCTGTTGCAGGCCGCGTGCGTGCTTGGCCAGCGCCTGCTGCAGACGGTCGAGCAAAAGGCGGCGATTGGGCAGGCCGGTGAGGGGGTCATAGAAGGCCAGCTGGTTGATTTTTTCCAGGTTCTTCTTGTGTTCAGTGATGTCGGTGGAGATGCCGCACAGCGCGTAGATATTGCCTTGGCCGTCGCGCAAGGGCAGCTTGACCGAGAGGAAGGCGTGCTGAGTACTGCCGTCCAGGCTGCGGTTGATTTCCTCAGTCTGCACCCGTTCGCCGAGTTTGAGCACGCGGCGGTCGTTATCGTGTAGGTTGGTGGCGGTGTCGATATCGAAGAACTGTTCATCGGTCTTGCCGATCACCTGCTCAAGCTTCTGGCCGAACAGCTCGCAGACCTTGCGGTTGGCGTACTGGTAACGCAACTGCGCATCCTTGATATAGATATAGGCTTCGACGCTGTCGAGGATGGTGTTCAGGCGTTCTTCGCTGGCCAGCAGGTGACGGGTTTTCTCGCCTACCTGGCGGCGTAACAACAGCGCGCCACCGAGGGCGGCGATCAACAACAGAGCGAGAGTGCTCAGACCCCACCAGACGCTGCCGGGGATCAGCATGCGTGGCCGCTCACCGCCCCAGCGTTGCAGGCTCTGGTAGTAGATCGAGGAGGGCGAGTCCTGCCAGTTCGCCAGGTGCTGGTCGATGGCGGCTAACAGGTCGGCGTTCTGCCCTTTGCGCGTGGCGTAGAACAGGTGCGCAGGTTGGAACATGATCGAGGAGCTTTGCAGTTGATAGCTCGGCGCATGGAAGTCGCCAAAGCGTTGGTTAGCCACCACCGCGTCAGCCTGCCCGGCAGCCACCTGCTCAAAGCCCTGTGGCAGGCTGGGTACACCGATCAATTGGGCTTTCAGACCAAAACTTGTGAGCAGCCCGCGTAGGTATTCTTCCTGCACCGAGCCCTGCAACACGGCAATGCGTAGGCCTTTGAGGTCGAGTATCGATCTGAGCTGCAGGTTTTCGCTGCTGTAGACCTGCGACCAGCTGACCAGTGATGGGACTTTGTGGAAGTCGAGCACCTGGGCGCGGCTGTCGTTGTAGGCCACATCGGGCATCAGGTCGATTTCACCGCTCTGCGCCAGCTCTAGGCATTCTTGCCACTCACAGGGTCTGGGGCGCAATTGCCAGTCTTCCTGCTGAGCGATTTCATTCAGCAGCTCGCCGAGGATGCCGGACAGTTTGCCGTCCTGGCCCAGGAGGATTTTCGGCTCGTTGGCGTAAACCCCCACGCTGACCTGGCGTGATTGCGCACCGCTCAGCGAGACAGCCGTAAGGCTCGCGATGAATAGCAGTAGGGTGGTGAGGTGGTGAAATGATAGGCGCTTCATGCGTGAGCCAACTTCTATACGAAAGTCCATTGCCTAACGATAGTCAGAATATGAAGCAGGTGCTGGCGGGTAATGGCAATTGGCTATTTATGCGGCTATTGAGCCCAGCCTTGATAGATATAGGTCATGGGCCTTGGGCCTTTGAGATAGCGATTGCTTAACTCGCCGATTTGAAAGCCACCCGCGGTGATCAGCGCCTTGATGTCGCGGTTGAGGTGGCAGCCGCCAGCCAGTGGCTTCCAAAGTGGTGTCAGGCGGTTCTGCCAGCGCAGTACAGGCAGTTCCGGGGCCAGGCCGTGTTCGCAGAACAGCAGGCGCCCTCCGGGTTTGAGCACGCGGCGCATTTCTTTCAGCGCGGTCACAGCATCGGGGATGGTGCACAGGGTAAAGGTGCAGACGATGCAGTCGAAGCTGGCATCCTCGGCCCGGATCTGCCCCAGTTCGAGGGCAATCATCTCCACCGGAATACTGATCGCGGCGGCCCGTTGCTTGGCCAGCTTCTGCATATCGGCGCTGGGGTCGACGCCAATAATTACGCTGACCTTGGACGCGTCATAGAACGACAGGTTAAGGCCGCTGCCAATGCCGATTTCCAGCACCCGGCCATGGGCCTGGGGCACCAGTTGCGAGCGGGCTTTCATCACTGCGCCCATGCCGCAGGCGAAATCGATCAGATGCGGCAGCAGATAGCGGTCATACAGGCCCAAGGTGTTGTCCCCATTATTTTTATTCTGCGTTGTTACTGGCGTCGTCTGGCATATCACTGTTGTCGCCGCTGACGGCGGCAAAGCACTTGATCAGATGCGTGTAGGCAGCGCCGCTGATGCGCCAGGCGTCAGCTTCGCCGTCGAAACGTGCGGCGATTACCTGGGCCAGGCTGAAATGCCATTTGCGCAGGGCGCGGCCATCCATGCATTCGATGCTGAGCAGCGGTGCGTCACCAGTCGGCGGGCTGCCGGCCTGGTGCTGGGCCAGTTGTTCGGCGTTGAGGCTGAACTGCCAGGCATGCAGTTCGTCGATTTCCAGCATGTCGGCGCCGCTCAGGGCGCTGATCAGGTCGTGCGGGGTACTGCTCATAGGTCGATGGCTTCTGTATGGACGGTTGTTAGCGAACGAGACGGCGCAGTTGGTCTGATTCGATCACCCGGGTGCCGGCATCTTCTTCCAGCGCCAGGCGCCACAGGGCGCGGGCCAATACGGTGGCTTCGATGCCGCGGTATTTGCCTGGTAACCAGCGCATAAAGGGTGCGGCCAGGCGCTCGCCAAGGCGAAACTCCTGACGTGGGCCGAGTAGCAGGGAAGGGCGAACGATGGTCAGTTGCGGCCAGCCCTGCGCGCGCAGGGCCTGTTCCATTTCACCTTTGACCTTGTTGTAGAACACTGTGGAATTGGCATCCGCGCCGAGGGCGCTGATCACCAGCAGGTGGCGTGCACCGAGGGCGCGGGCGCGTTCGGCGAAGGCGATCACCAGGTCATGATCGACCGCGCGAAAAGCCTCCTGCGAGCCTGCCTGTTTGATCGTGCTGCCCAGGCAGCAGAAGGCAGTATCAACCTTGCCGCTTAGTTGCGGCAGCAGAGCCAGCAGTTCGCCTTGCGGGTTTTCCAAGTGCGCGTGCGCTGCCAGCGGGCGACGGCTGGGGGCCAGTACGCGAGCAACTGTGGGCTCGTTCAGCAGGCGGTCCAGCAGGTGCTCGCCGGTCAGTCCGGTGGCGCCTGCGAGAAGGATGTGCTGTGGCGTCAAATACATAGTGTGAAGTTCTCCGCTGATATCACTCAGCTTATCAGGCCGTTGGGCGCGCGCATGGCTGTTATGGGTTGACCGCAGATTGCACTTCAAGTGCATTGTTCAGGGCGCGCTCGGCCTGCTGTTCGCGCAGCTTGCGCCACTGTGCGAGCACTGCTTTGGCGGGCCAGATCTGCGGTTCTGAGGGTTCGAAGCCGTCGGCCTTTTCGCGTGCAGCGACGCTGGTCTGGGCCAGTTCGAAGGCGCGCTGCAGGTCGTCGGTCTGTTGCAGGGCCTCGGCAAAAAGGGCGCGGCCGAAGTAGGTGAAATCGTTCTCCTCCGAGCAGCCGAAGGACACCCGGTCGGCCCGTGCGGCGGTGATTACCAGGGTCTTGTCATCCTGCAGCTTGGGAATAAAACCGCCGGAGTAGCATGCCGAGATCACCAGCACCTTGTGCCGGTCCTGCAAGGGCTCGAGCAAGGCTGCCAGATCGCTGGCGGGCAGGTCGTTGAGCTGCAGGCGCGGTTGGTCGAGGTTCAGCTCATGCTCGGCCGAGCCGTGGCTGGTCAGGTAGATAAAGATCAGGTCTTCCTTGCCGCTGCGCTCAGCCAGGGCCTGGACGCTGCGGTCGAGGCTGGCGCTGGTGGCCAGTGGGCGATCCGCCAGGTGGTCGCGGTGATTGACCAGGGTGATCAGGCCGTGGGCGGCGAAGCGCTCCTGCAGCAGGTTGCCGACATAATCGGCCTCGCGCATAAACACGCTCTGCTTGCCGTCGCCGGCCAGGGTCAGGGCGTACAGCTCGATGGCCGGGGTCGAGGCGGGCAATTTGGCGATGGCCGCATCCAGCAGGCGACCTTGTTCTAGCAGCCCGGTGGCCAGGGCGTCAGGTATGGCCTTGCCCTGGGCGTCACGCGTCAGCCGGCCGTTCTGCCAGGTGCCGCTTTGCTGGCTGCCATCGACCAGCGTCAGGCTGCCGATGCCTTGGTATTGGCCATAGGCAAAGTTGCCTTGATAGAGGCTGCCGTCGACCAGGTTCAGGCGACCTTCGCCGTGATAGGTCCAATCGCTGAACTGACCGACGTAATGGCTGCCATCGCTACCCTTGAATTCGCCTTTGCCGGTGAGGCTGCCATGGACGAAGCGCCCGCTCCAGACTTCGCCGCCGGCGCTCTGGTAACGGCCCTTACCGTGAAACTGGTTATCGCGGAACTGGCCGCTGTAGAGATCGCCATCGGCATTTTTGAAGCTGCCTTGACCATTGAGTTGGCTGTTATCGAAGGTGCCGGTGTACTCATTGCCTTCGGCGTCGGTCAGCACGCCCTGGCCGTCGGGTTCGCCTTTCTTGAACTGGCCCTGAAAGCTGGCGCCGTTGCTCCACTGCAGTTTGCCCAGGCCGCTGTACTGGCCCTTGCTGAACTCGCCGCGGTATTCCATCTGGCTGCCTTTCAGGTGGCCTTCGCCGCTGGGCCTGCCGTTGACAAAACCGCCCTCGTAACGGCTGCCGTCGCTGTAGGTGAGGCTGCCCTGGCCGTGGAAGTCGCCACCCTGAAATTCGCCGCTGTAGAACTCGCCGTGTTTGCTGCGCCATTCGCCCTGGCCGTTGAACTGGCCGTCCTTGAATTGCCCCTGGTAGTAGCTGCCGTCGCTGTAATCCAGGCGGCCTGGGCCTTGCAGCAGGCCGTCGATCACTTCGCCACGGTAACGCCCGCCATCAGGCAGCACGGCATCCGGTGGCAGCAGGGGTTCGCCATCGCCGCAGGCGATCAGCAGCAAGGCGAGGCTCAGTGGGGCCAGGAGGGAGAGAGGGCGCATGCAGAAAATCCAGGCTGTTAAGGTCGTTGCCGAGTATGCCTTAAAGCGCTCGGAGTGCCGTGATTGAGCGCACCGGCAGGCATATATAAATAGAAAAGGCGCACCGGCAGATACCGGTGCGCCCTTGTTCGGCGGCTGCGTTTAGACGAAGCAGAGGGTCAGCGGTTCGGCGATATAGGCGGGTTTTTCCGAGCCTTCAATCTCCAGCACGACCTTGGCTTTGAGCAGCCATTGGCCGGGGTTCTTCTCGTGGGCGTCGGTCAGGCTGACCACCAGACGGACTTTGGAATTGACCTTCACCGGCTGGATAAAGCGCACGCTATCCAGGCCATAGTTGACGGCCATCTTCAGCCCTTTGGGCATGATCATGATGCCTTCCATCAGCTTGGGCACCAGTGATAGCGAGAGGAAACCGTGAGCGATGGTGCTGCCAAACGGGGTGAGTTTGGCTTTTTCTGGGTCAACGTGGATGAACTGGTGATCGCCGGTGCATTCGGCGAACTGGTTGATGCGTTCCTGGTCGATGGTCAGCCAGTCGGAACGGCCGAGTTCTTTGCCGATATAGCTGGGCAATTCGGCGGCGGGTACTGATGTCATGGTTTCTCCTTGAAGACTCAAGTGTTGTTTTTTTTGGGGCGTTAATCCTTCTGCCCTAAGATCATCATGGGTTTGCCGCAGGGTCAAGTGCCTCGTAGATGCGTCGTAAACGTTGGCCGATTGCCACGCAACCGCTGTAAACCGGCCCTTGCCGGGCGCTTCTGCTTATAATGCGCGGCACTGCGTCTGGGATCATACGATTCGGAGATTACCCATCATGCTGCTACGCGGCCTTTCCTGGCTGGTGCTGTGCCAGTTGCTCGGCACTGCGCTGAATGTCCTGCTGATCCCGATCCTGCCGGGGCCGATCATCGGCATGTTGCTGCTGTTTGGCTTTCTGCTGCTGCGCGGCGAGGTGGGCGAGCCGCTGCACCTGGCCTCTACCAGCCTACTGAAATACCTGCCGTTGCTGCTGGTGCCGCCAGCGGTGGGGGTGATGGCCTATGCCGAGGATATCTTTGCCGACTTCTGGGCGATTGCTGGGGCGCTGTTGCTGTCGCTGCTGATCTCGATCGTGTTTGCCGGCTGGCTGATGCAGAAGCTGATCGACCGTCAGCAACGCCGGGAGGACGCATGACTCTGGAATGGCACGCCGCCTGGCAGGCGCTGATTCATCACCCGCTGTTTGGCGTCGGAATCACCCTCGGTGCCTACCAGTTGGCGATTGCCGCCTATGAGAAAACCCGCTGGGTGTTTCTGCAGCCGGTGCTGGTGTCGATGCTCACAGTGATCGGTATTCTCCTGGCCTGTGGCCTGACCTTTGCCGAATACAAGGACAGCGCCGCTGCGTTGACGCTGTTCCTCGGGCCAACCACGGTGGCGCTGGCGGTGCCGCTGTTTCTTAATCTGCGGCGGATTCGCCAGCTGTTCTGGCCGACGCTGATCACCCTGCTTGTGGCCGGTGTGGTTGCCACCGTGCTGGGTATTACCCTGGCCTGGGCCTTCGGTGCCGAGCAGATCATGCTGATGAGCATGGCGCCGAAATCGGTGACCTCGCCTATTGCCATGCTGGTGGCCAACCAGATTGGCGGGATTGCCGCCCTGGCCGCGGTGTTTGTGATGATCACCGGGATCATCGGCGCCATCATTGGCCCAGCGCTGCTCAAACGCTGTGGCGTGCAGCATCCGGCCGCATTGGGCATGGCCCTGGGCCTGACCGCGCATGCGGTCGGCACCGCGCGGGCGCTGCAGGAAGGTGAGGAGTGCGGCGCATTTTCTGCCCTGGCGATGAGCCTGATGGGCGTGTTCACCGCCGTGCTGCTGCCGCTGGCTATTCTGTTGTGGCTATAAGGAGGCGCCTGTGACCCTACCGCTATTTCCACTGAATACCGTGCTGTTCCCCGGCTGCATGCTCGACCTGAAGATATTCGAAGCGCGCTACCTGGACATGATCAGCCGCTGCATGAAGCAGAGCCAGGGCTTTGGCGTGGTGTGCATCATCGATGGTGCAGAGGTGGGCGAGGCTGCCGGGCAGTTTTCGGCGATAGGCTGCGAGGCGCAGATTCGCGATTTCCAGCAGCTGCCCAATGGCCTGCTGGGCATTCGCGTTGAGGGTGGCCGGCGTTTTCGCGTTCAGCGCGCCCAGGTGCTGCCGGATCAACTGACCCTGGCCGAGGTCGAGTGGCTGGATGAGCAGCCGGAGCAGCCGCTGGAGGCTGAACACGCCGACCTGGTGGCGTTGCTCGGTGCGCTAAGCGCCCACCCGATGGTGGCATCGCTGGGTATGGCGAGCGAACCAGCGGGTCAGGAGGCATTGGCCAATCAGCTGGCCTACCTGTTGCCGCTGGACGCCGAGCAGAAGCTGCAGCTGCTCGAAACGCCCGAGGTGCAGCTACGCCTGGAACTGCTGCAACAGCTGCTGGAGCTGTTGCAGGGCGAGCGTCAGTAGCGGTACAGCAGTTGCCCGGCGGAGAATTGCCAGGTAGCGATGCCGCCGAGCAGCGCCATAACCGCCGGCAGCAGCAACCACCAGATCCTTGCCGACATCGCCGGCAGTGGCGTGCGCCATTGCACCAGGGCCAGGCTCAGGGCGCAGAAACAGGCGGCCAGTATGGCGCCAGCGATAATGTCGCTGGGCCAATGCACCCCCAGGTAAATCCGTGAGCCGGCAATTGCTGCGGCCGGCAGGCTGGCCAGCAGCAACCAGGTCAGGCGCATACGGGTCGGTTGCCCGCGACCGGCCAGTACCCCAAGCAGCAGACAGAAGGCGAAGGCTGCCGAGCTGTGCCCGCTGGGAAAGCTGAAACTGCCCAGCGGCTCCAGCAGCACATCGGGGCGGTTACGGGCGAAGAATGCCTTTAGCGCACCGTTGGCCAACGCGGTGCCGAGCAGGGTGCCAATTGCCAGGCAGAGCGTACGCCATTGCCGGGTTGCCAGCAGGATCAGGCACAGCAGCACGGCCGCGGCCAGTTGTGTGTGCATATCGCCGAGGCGAGTGATCAGCACCATCAGGTTGTCTAGGCTTGGGCTGCGATGCTCTTGGGCCACGGTTAACAGGCCCTGATCAAGCGGGCCCAGGTGCGGCCAGCTGAGCATCAGGCCAACCAGCAGGGCCAGGCTCGCCGCCGCCGTCAGCAGGCTGGTGTGCCGTTGTCCGCGCAGGCTGCCTTGCACGCTAATGCCCACTACCAGTGCCACACCGGCGGCAATGGCCCCGGCCTGGGTCCAGAAACCTTCCGGCAGCGGCAGGCGCATGGCGGCGCCAGTCGCCCAGCCGGGCAGCATATAAGCGATCGACCAGCCGATCCCGGCCAGCAAACTGACGAGAAAAAAACGCGCGAAGGGCATGTCGAACATGCCGGCGACCATCGGCAGCATGGGCCGCAGCGGACCAATAAAGCGCCCGACCAACAGGCTGGCGACGCCATAGCGCACGAAGTAACCGTGGGCGCTGTTCAGCCATTGCGGATGATGGCGCAGCACCGGCAGGCGGCCGATATCCTGATGAAAATAGCGCCCCAGCGCATAGGACAGGCAGTCGCCCAGCAACCCGCCGCAAAACGCCAGCAGCAGGGTTTCACCCAGGCCCAACGCGCCATTGCCGGCCAGCGCGGCGACGGCGAACAGCAGTACGGTGCCGGGGACGAGAATACCGACAATCGCCAGGCACTCGGCGCAGGCCAGCAAGAAAATCGCCAGGCCCAGCCATTGAGGGTTGGCACTTAGCCAGAGGGTCAGGGTGTCGAACCATTGGCTCATCGCTGGTCATCCATGATGATTAATCGGTAATAACCCTGCTGGGCCGGTAATGTGCAGGCTTCGCGCCAGAGCAAACTAAGGGTGGGTTCGGCTGACATGCGGTGTCACGGTCACTCGGCAGGGCATAGGCTGGGGCGATCATAAAAATAAGAGTCTTAACCATGTCTGAACGTGCCCGCGTCAGCAGCGCTCATATCAGCCCTAGTGCCCATTACACCGGTTATGTCTGGTATCGACACCAGTTGGCGGATGCGGCCTTTGCTACTGGCTTCGGGCGTTTTGTGCATGGTTTGCTCAGTCCGATCACCTGGGGCGCGCGGGTCGGGTTTGGCCTGGATATTGAGCAGTTTCTGCTGCAACGGCATCTGCAGATTGATGCGCAGCTGACTGCGGCGATTGAGCGGGATGGGGTGTGTCAGGTGGTGGAGATTGCCTGCGGCCTGTCGCCGCGTGGCCGGCGCTTTACCGCACGTTATCCGCAGCTGCGTTATATCGAGGCCGATCTGCCTGTCATGGCGTCGCGCAAGCGGCTGCTGCTCAATAGCGAGGGTTGGCTGGGTAGCCAGCATCAGGTGCGTGCGGTGGATATCCTCGCCGAGGATGGCAGCAAAAGCCTAACGGAGCTGTTTGCCGAGCTGGATCACAGCAAGCCGGTGGTGGTGATTACCGAGGGATTGGTGAATTACTTTGAGCTGGCGCTGATCGAGTCGTTCTGGGCGCGTTTAGCGGAGCAGCTGCGCCAGTTTCCCCAGGCCACCTACCTGACCGAGCTGTACCCAGATCTACGTGAGCACCCGCGTTATCGTCAGCTGCGCTGGTGTGTCGGCTTGATCGGTCGACTGACCCGTGGCAACTATCCGCTGCACTACCGCAATGATCAGGCGATTGTGCAGGGCTTTGAGAAGTGCGGTTTCAGGCAGGTCACGGTGTTTGACCCGAGCCGCACAAGCCAGGCGCTTGGCTTGGCGCCGTCGCGCAGTGCGGGGCTGGTGCGGGTGATCGAAGCTCGGATGTAAGCGCCCGAGTCAGAGCGTGGGGTGTATGCGGGGCTGGGGTTCGTTGGGTTGCGCGGCGCCGGCAAGGTGGGCCGGCTTGAGTTCACCTTGCCGCTAACGCAGCCTACGCACAGGCTGCTGCCGGCAAAGGTTGTAACTGAAACTGCGTCGCCAGCGCCTGGCTGGCTTGTTGGTCGCTGTGTGGGAAGACAAAGGCCAGGCCGTTTTGATCCTGACGCAGCGGTAGCAGGGGTTGGGCGGGCAAGTCCTTACACAGCAGTTGCCAGCCCCGCATGCCGCAAATCGCTGGCAGATCGCCCTGCAACAGCCCGCCGAAAAAACCCAGCTCGGGGATATCTACTGTCCATTCGCCGCCTTCGGCATGCTGCAGGCGAGCCTGGCGCTGGTTGGGGGGCAAGCGTGGCTCATGACGTTTTTCCAACTGCAGCAGCTGCCGTTGGGGCATCAGGCTGCTGCCTGGGCTGCGGCTTGGCAGGGATTCGCCGCGCAGAAATGGGTTGTACAGGTTGGCGCAGGCGTTGCGTTGTTCGAATTGCGCCAGGTGATCGGCGTTGTGGATCAGGGCACAACTGGCCTGGGTGCAGGCAGCGGCAAAGTGCGCGTGCTCCCAGGGCTGGGTGAAGTGATCGTATTCGCCGGCCAGTACCAGGGTCGGGCAGCTGGGATGCGTGCGAAAACCCTGGAAATCCAGCAGGCGTTGGCTGTTCTGCCGGTAGCGCTCGATATCGGTGGGCGACAGGCGCTGGATCTGCCGCAGCAGTGCTTTGCGAAATCCAGGGGTCACTCCGGTTTGTTCCAGGCGTAAGGGATTGATCAGACCAGTCAGCGCACCGTGGGCAAAGGCCTCGCAACGGCCCTCGGCCAGTAGTGCCAGGCCTTCCTGCAGCAGTAAGCGCGCGCCGGGGCGGCCAAAAGCGGTGATTCCGGCCAACAGCACGCGGGCGCAGCGCTCCGGATGGCGGGCGGCAAACAGCGCAGCCAGGGCAGAGCCGTAGGACAGGCCAATGGGCATCAGCGGCGGCAGGTCAAGTTCGCCGGCGAATGCGGCGATCAGGTCGGCCAGCTGCTCCAGGTTCAGGTCGGGCACCAGTTGCAGGTTGCCACCCTGGCTGGGCAGGTCGAGCAGAATCACCGGGTGGTCGACGAGCAGCTCGCTGACCTCGGCGGCAAACGAGCGGAAGCTCTGGAAGGCGCCACCGAGCAGCAGCACGGGTGGTCGCGGGTCATTGCTGCGGCAGGCGTAGGCCTGATAGTGCAGGCGCAGATCACCGAGGTGAAGCACCTGTGGGGCTTCGTTGAGTTGTGCGGCGCAGTAGTCGGTACGGTAATGCATGTTAATCCCACCCCGGCGGTCGGCCGCCTGTCTTGCTTTTAATGGCAAGGTAAACATTCGAGCGGTTTTTGTTTACCTAACCTTCGGGCGGCAGCGTGGTGCTGGTGTCACTGTTTCACCGGGAGGCCTGCAGTACGTGGTCCGGCGGCGTTACCGCAGGCTGCCGCGAACGCCGTGTCTACCGTCCGCCGCGCAGCGCTGGGCGTGGAGCGGCGCGACCGTTATACTCAGCGACTTTTTTCAACCGCCAGACCTGCCAAGACCATGACTGAGTCCGTGCT
>DASRUM010000099.1:0-9372 GCA_035655415.1 Pseudomonas sp. | reverse complement strand
GGCTGCGCAGCGAGCTATGCCAGCAGGCCAACCCGGAGCAGCTGTTTGTCGCTAGCGCCATTGGCCAGACCGAAGGCTTGCCGGTGGAGACCGCCTGCGCGCTGATCGAGCGCCCAGAGCTGCACCTGCCCTGCGTCGGCGTGGCTGAGCTGCCGGAGCGCCATGCCTGGTCGCAGATTCCGCCGCACGCCCAGCGTCTGCTGCTGTGTAACGGCCCGCGCTGTACCCGGCGTGGCGCGTTGGACCTGTGGAAAACCCTGCGTCAACGCCTCAAGGCCGCCGGCAAACTGGAGTGCGAGGGCGGGGTGCATATCAGCCGTACGCAGTGCCAGTTTCCCTGCGACCTGGGCCCGACGGCCAGCCTCTATCCAGCCGGTGAGTGGTTCCGCGTGCGTGATGAAGCCGAGCTGATTCGCCTGGTCGATGAGCGTCTGGTGGCTGGCCGTGCAGTGCCTGAGCTGCGTATCGATCAGGGCTGAGTGCGCGCGGCTGTTTTTTTCATGGGCTGTGTAACACCAGCGCGCCTCGTCGCTCTAGTTGAATGCCGGCACGCAAAAAACCTTTCGCCCGGCCAATCAAGATCACCTGAGGATATGCACATGACTATGAAAACTACTGCTGCAACGGGTGCCGCCATCGCTTTCGCTGCTGCTGCCATGTTTGCCGGTATGTCCGGCACTGTTGTGGCGGCAGAGGAGGCCAAGGTGCATTGCTACGGCGTTACATCCTGCAAAGGTCAGAATGACTGCAAGACCGCTGAGAACGGCTGCAAAGGCCAGGCTGCATGCAAGGGCCACGGCTTCAAGGCCATGACCCAGGCTGAGTGCGATGCTGCAGGCGGTACTGTCGGCGAGTAAGTGAGCCGGGGCGGCCGCCGCGCGGTTGCCCCGCATCACCCTGCAAGGAGCCAGCAATGAATGCTCAACGCGGCAATCTGGGCTTTGGCCTCGGCCTGCGCAGCACCTATTACCAAGCCATTCTCGAACAACAGCCGGCGATCGACTGGTTCGAGATCGTCTCGGAAAATTACCTGGTAGCGGGCGGCAAGGCCCTCTACTTTCTCGATGCCATCGGCGAGCAGTACCCGCTGGTGATGCATGGCGTGTCGCTGTCGATTGGCGGCCCGCATGAGCTGGACCGCGACTACCTGCGCCAGCTCAAACACCTCGCCGCACGCGTGCAGCCAGCGTGGATCTCCGATCACCTGTGCTGGAGCCGGGGCAATGCCCATCAACTGCACGACCTGCTGCCGCTGCCTTATACCGAGGAGAGCCTGCAGCATGTGGCCGAGCGTGTGCGCCAGGTGCAGGACGTGATCGAGCGGCCGCTGGTGCTGGAAAACGTCTCCAGTTACCTGCGCTGCGCCGATGATCAGTTCAGCGAATGGCAGTTCCTCGCCGCACTCAGCGAGTTGAGCGGCTGCGAGCTGTTGTTGGACGTCAACAATGTCTACGTCAGCGCGCGCAACCATGGTTTCGATGCCTGGGAATTTATCAGCAGCCTGCCCAAGCAGCGTATTCGTCAGCTGCACTTGGCGGGCCATAGTAATTACGGCAGCTACCTGATCGACACCCACGATCAACCGGTCAGCGATCCGGTCTGGCAGCTCTACCAACGCACCTTGCAGCACCTTGACCCGGTGTCCACCTTGCTTGAGCGCGATGACCATTTCCCTGATCTGGACGTGCTGCTCGGTGAGCTGAACAAAGCGCGCCGGTTTGCCGCCGAAGCGCTGCAAGGAACTGAGCAATGCGCCTGAGCGACTGGCAGCACGAGGTGCAGGCCTACCTGCTGAACTCTGATGCCCAGCCGAACCCAGCGCTCCAGGCGAGCCTGCTGGGCAGTGCGGCGCTGAGTGCCGAACAGGGCCTGGCGATTTACCACAACGCCTACCGCGCGCGCCTGCTGGAAGCCTTGCGTGGTGATTACCCGGCGGTGCATGGCTGGCTCGGTGATGAGGAATTCGATGCCCTAGCCCTGGCCTATCTCGACGCGCACCCTTCGCAGCATTTCAGCCTGCGCTGGCTCGGCGCGCAGCTGGCTGACTTTATCTACGGGTATCTGGTGCCGGCCCAGGCCGCTCCGCTCAGCGAACTGGCGCGGCTGGAATGGGCCTTTACCCTGGCCTTCGATGCGCCAGATGGCCAGCCCCTGAGCCTGGTGCAGATGGCCGAACTGCCGGCCGAAGACTGGCCGACCCTGCAGGTGCGTTTGCTACCGAGCGTGCAGTGGCTGGCGTGTCGGCATAACAGCCTGGCGATCTGGCGCGCGTGCAAGGAGCAGGGTGACTTCCCCGGCAGCCAGCCACTGGTTGAGACAGAGACCTGTGTGGTCTGGCGCGATCAGCTGATTACCCGCTACCGCAGCCTGGCGGTCGATGAAGCCACGGCGTTGCAGGGCATGGCTGTGCAGGGCTGGAGCTTCGCCGAGCTGTGCGGCGAGCTGGCTGAGCTGGGCGAGCAGGCGCCGGTGCAAGCAGTGAGCTGGTTGCGTCAGTGGCTGGCGGACGGGCTGTTACAGCGGGCGGATCACCTCTCGCGCTGATTGTCCTGCCCTGACAGGGCATTTTCCTTCAATACCCTGCGCCGTGGGCCTGTCAGCCTGGCACCTCCTTTGGTTGTGCTGACAGGTGTGTGATGAATACGCTGTTTTACTCCATGGCGGGTTTTGCCCTCGCTGCCTCAATTTCTCCCGGCCCGGTCAATCTGCTGGCCCTCAGTGCCGGTGCGACCCATGGGCTGCGCCGCAGCATGCGTCATGTCACGGGGGCGACGTTCGGTTTTACCGCGCTGTTGCTGGCCATGGGTCTGGGCTTGCAGCAGCTGTTGCAGCAGTGGCCGGCGCTGGCGCACGGGGTGGCCTGGTTTGGCGTCGCCTTTCTTCTGTACATGGCCTATGGCCTGGCCCGGTCTGACGGGCAGCTCAGTGGCAACGACGCACAGCAGCGCCCGTCGCTGTTCAAGGGCGCGCTGATGCAGTGGCTCAACCCCAAGGCCTGGCTGGCCTCGATGGCAGGCATGGGCGCCTATGCGGCGGATGGCGATCTGTGGCGGG
Source organism: Pseudomonas sp. (assembly GCA_035655415.1). Lineage (GTDB taxonomy): Bacteria > Pseudomonadota > Gammaproteobacteria > Pseudomonadales > Pseudomonadaceae > Aquipseudomonas. Next base: position 6,318 of record DASRUM010000099.1, on the reverse strand, counting down.
TGGGGCAGTTCGCGGCGCTGTATTTCGTCATCTGCTACCTGTCGATCAGCTGTTGGGCGCTGGCGGGGGTTTACCTGCGCCAGTACCTGGAGAATTCGCTGTACCTGCGCCGGTTCAATCGCAGCCTGGCCTTGCTGCTGGTGCTGTCGGCGGTTTATCTGCTGGTCTGATCAGGCGCGGCGGTATTGCCCGGGGGTAGCGGCGAGCAGCTGTTTGAAGGTGCGCTGCAAGTGCGCCTGGTCGGCAAAGCCGGCGTCCAGCGCCACCTCGGCAATCGACTCGCCGCGTTTGAGCCCGGCCTGGGCCACTTGCACGCGGCAGTTGAGCAGGTAGGCATGCGGGGTCATGCCGTAGTGCTGGCGGAAACTGCGGATCAGGTACGAGGGCGACAGCTCGGCGGCGCTGCAGATGGCTTCCAGCTTGAGCGTCTGGGTGCAGTGCGCGCGGATAAATTCAGCCGCCAGGCGGATGCGCGGATTGTCCTCGCGTGCGGGTGTCGGTGCGGGTGCCAGGCGCTGTTGCAGGGTGCTGAAATAGTCGATCAGGGCGCACTCTTTGCGCAGCTGATCGACCGATGCGGCGTTGAGCAGGTCGTACACCTGGTTGAGGCCGTTGAACAGCGCAGGGTCGCGGCTGAGGATGGCGGAGAAGGGCTGCAGTGGCTGGTTGTGGCTAAAGCCCAACTGGTGTTGCAGGTCGCTCAGCCAGGCGCTGTCGATATAGAACATGCGATACGACCAGAGCTGTCCATCCACGGGGTTGCAGGCATGCACGTCACCCGGGTTCATCAGCACCAGCGTGCCGGCGGCGATCTGCTCGCGAGCCTTTTCATTGAGGTAGGTGCTGCGCCCCCGGGTGATGGTGCCGATCGAAAAGTACTCATGGGAATGCTTGGCGTAGCACAGCTGGCGGCCATCGAGGGCTTCGCGCGTTTCCACGAAGGGCAGCGCCGGGTCGCGCCAGAAGCGTGGGGTGGTAGTCTGTTGTGTACTGCTCATCTTGTTTCCCTGGCGCCATCGCCGCGTAGCCAAGCCGAGACTATAGCGGCCGGGGGCGCTTGTTCAAACAGTCGAGCGGCTACGCTCTGCACGGCGCGGTGCTTTGTCTTACCATGCCGGCTCCCCCACCTTGCGAGCCGCGCATGTCTGCCTTTCTGCTGCGTTACCGCGTTGCCCTAATCGTCCTGCTGATTCTGCTCGGCTTGCTGGCGAGTATCTGGCTGGCCGGGCGCTATGCCGAGCAGCGCGCCTGGCAGGAGCGCAGTCAGGAAGCGCGCGGGCAGTTGCAGCTGTATGCGCAGTCGATCCACACCCTGGTCGAGCGCTTTCGTTCAGTGCCCGAGGTGCTGGCGCTGGACAGCGATATCAAGTCGCTGCTGCGCGCGCCAACGGACAGCCTGCTGCGCAGCAAACTCAATGAACGCCTGGAGCAACTCAACAGCGCTGCCGGTTCCAACGTGCTGTACCTGCTCAACGATCAAGGCGAAACGCTGGTGGCCAGCAACTGGCGCGACTGGAGCAGTTTTGTCGGCAACAACTACGCCTTTCGCCCGTATTTTCAGGATGCTGTACGGCAGTCATCCGGGCGTTATTTTGCGGTGGGGGTGACCACCGGCATTCCCGGTTATTTCCTCTCCCATGCGGTGCGTGACGACAACGGTGTGGTGCTCGGCGTGCTGGTGGTCAAGCTGGAGTTGGAGGAGTTGCAGCGCGAATGGGTCAGCCAGCCCGGCGTGCTGCTGGTGGCTGACAGCTACTCGGTGGTGATCCTCAGCAACCGCCCGGCCTGGCGTTTTCTCGCCCTCGACAGCTTGAGCGAGCAGGCCCGTGCCGAGCTGGTGGAGGTGCGCAAGTACGCCGAACAGGCGCTGCAACCACTGCCCAGCACGTTGCGCCGACAGATCGACAGCGACAGCCAGTGGCGCCGGGTTGAGGGGCCGGACGGCCCACGTGACTACCTCTGGCAACGCCAGGCCCTGGGCGATGAAGGCTGGACCCTGCACCTGCTGCACGAGCCGAAAACCCTGGTCGACAGCGTGCGTAGCTATCGCCTGGCCGCCGCCGGGGTGTGGATGACCCTGGCGTTTCTGCTGCTTTACCTGGCCCAGCGGCGTAAGACGCAGCGCCTGCAGGCCGGCATTCGTGAGCGCCTGGAGCGTGAAGTGGCGCTGCGTACCGCCGAATTGCGCGAGGCCCAGGAAGGCCTGGTGCATGCGGCGAAGATGGCCGCGCTGGGGCAGATGTCGGCGGCCATGGCCCATGAGATCAATCAGCCGCTGACTGCCATGCAGATGCAGCTCGGTAGCCTGCGCCTGCTCCTCGACAGCGGCCGCCAGGACGATGTGCGTGAGGGTTTGCAACGTATCGACGCCTTACTGCAACGCATCGCCGGGCTCACTGGCCACCTGAAAACCTTTGCCCGAAAAAGCCCGGCCGGTCTGAGTGAGCGTCTGCGTCTGAGCGATGTGCTGGAGCAAGCCCTGCAGCTGCTGGCGCCGCGCCTGCGCAGCGAACAGGTACAGCTGCACAGTGAGATCGACAGCAGCGCGCTGGTGCTGGGTGATGCGATTCGCCTGGAGCAGGTGCTGCTCAATCTGCTGAACAACGCCCTGGACGCCATGGCGCCTGTCGAGTCGCGGCAATTGAAGATCCGTATCGAGCGTCAGGCTGAGCAGTGCCTGCTGAGCATCGCCGACAGTGGCGGCGGAATCGCTGCGGAAGCACTGGGTCATGTGTTCGAGCCGTTCTTTACCACCAAGCCGGTTGGCGCCGGATTGGGCCTGGGGCTGGCTGTGTCCTACGGCATCGTCCGCGAACTGGGCGGCAGCCTGGAGGCGGCCAATTGCGAGCAGGGCGCGGTGTTCACCCTGCGCTTGCCGGCAGCGCCGAATGCGTAGTGCGGGTTATTTCCTGGATTTTATCCGGGCTACACTGCCGCCGATTGATCAGGAGGTGATATGACTGGGCACGTGATAGTCGTCGACGATGAAGCGGCAATCCGCGAGGCGGTGCAGCAGTGGCTGGAGCTGTCCGGTTTTCGCGTGCACAGCTGCGCCACCGCGCAGGCCGCGCTGGCGCTGATCGACCGTGACTACCCCGGCATCATCATCAGCGATGTGCGCATGCCCGGCACTGATGGCCTGCAGCTGCTCGACAGCGTGCTGGAGCGCGACCGCGACCTGCCGGTGATTCTGATTACCGGGCATGGTGATGTGCCGATGGCGGTGCAGGCGCTACGCCAGGGCGCGTATGACTTTATCGAAAAGCCCTTTACCCCCGAACGCCTGCTCGACAGCGTGCGCCGCGGCCTGGACAAGCGCCGTCTGGTCTGTGAGAACCGCCAGCTGCGTCAGCAGTTCGCCCTCAAGGACCATATCGAGGCGCAGTTGCTCGGCGTCTCGCGGCCGATGGAAACCCTGCGCCGGCAGATCCTCGAACTGGCCGGTACCTCGGTAAATATCCTCCTGCGCGGTGACACCGGCAGCGGCAAGGAGCGCGTTGCGCGGTGCCTGCATGATTTCAGCCCGCGCGCCGGCAAGCCGTTTGTTGCGCTGAACTGCGCGGCGATTCCCGAGCACCTGTTCGAGAGCGAACTGTTCGGCCATGAAAGCGGCGCCTTTACCGGCGCCCAGGGCAAGCGCATCGGCCGCATCGAACATGCCGACGGCGGCACACTGTTTCTCGATGAGGTGGAAAGCCTGCCGCTGGCCCAGCAGGTCAAACTGCTGCGCGTGCTGCAGGAGAAAACCCTTGAGCGCCTCGGTTCCAACCGCAGCATTCAGGTCGATCTGCGGGTGATCAGCGCGGTCAAGCCGGACCTGCTCGATGAGGTCAAGGCTGGGCGTTTCCGTGAAGACCTCTACTACCGGCTGAATGTCGCCACCCTGCGTATTCCGCCGCTGCGCGAACGCCGTGAGGACATTCCGTTGCTGTTCGAACACTTCGCCAACCAGGCTGCGCAACGCCATGGCCGCGAGACGCCAAGCCTGGCACCGAGCGAGCTGACCCGGCTGCTGGGGCATGACTGGCCGGGCAACGTGCGCGAGCTGATCAACGCCGCCGAACGCCATGCCCTGGGCTTGAGTGGCGGTGTGGAGGGCGACGATGGCCTGCCGCAACAGTCGCTGGCCGAGCAGATGGAGGCCTTCGAGGCGCAATGCCTGCACCGCGCCCTGCAGCACTGCCAGGGCAACATCGCCGAGGTGATGGCGCTGCTGCAGCTGCCACGCCGCACCCTTAACGAGAAAATGCAGCGCCACGGCTTGCAGCGCAGCAGCTATCGGCCGGCCGGCAGTGCTGATGACGAGTGAGAACTAGTCGGCGGAATTTCGCTTGTCTGAGTTTTTTCACTGGCGGATTTCCGCTTACTACAGCCGCCAGGCTGACAGTGCTGATTGGAGTAAAGGCTCTAGAACGGGCTTTTCTCTCACTGGCACGGCATCTGCTATAGCTCTTGTCAGCCGGGCACTCGATTGCCTCGGCCTCAATAAGAAAGACAAGAGGTGAATCCCATGTACTGCCCCGCATCGTCTGCGCGCCTGTCGCGCTCGGCATCCACTGCCCACCTCTTGTGCGCTCGGCTCAGGCCGCGCGTGAGCCTCTGCTCCTTTTCGCCATTGCGTTAGTCCCGGCGCTGCACCGCTGCCTGGGCGGCGCGCAGTGTCTACAGTGAAAACCTCTGCATAAAGCCATAACAACGACGGAGATTCTTCCATGCGAATGACCAAACGTTTCAGCCTGTTTGCTGCTGCCGCAGCCTTTACCGCCAGCACCGCGGTACTCGCCGCTCCAACCTTTATCAACGTGCTGACCGGTGGCACCAGCGGTGTGTACTACCCGATTGGCGTAGGCCTGTCGCAGCTGTACAGCAACGGCATCGAAGGTTCGAAGACCTCGGTGCAGGCCACCAAGGCCTCGGTGGAGAACCTCAACCTGCTGCAAGCCGGTCGCGGCGAACTGGCTTTCGCCCTTGGTGACTCGGTTGCCGATGCCTGGAATGGCGTGGAAGACGCCGGCTTCAAGGCGCCACTGAAAAAGCTGCGGGCGATTGCCGGCACCTACCCGAACTACATCCAGATCGTTGCCAGCAAGGAGTCCGGCATCACCACTCTGGCTGACCTGAAGGGCAAGCGCATCTCCGTCGGCGCGCCGAAATCCGGCACCGAGCTGAACGCCCGCGCCATCTTCAAGGCCGCTGGCCTGAGCTATGAAGACATGGGTAAGGTTGAGTTTCTGCCCTACGCCGAGTCGGTCGAGCTGATCAAGAATCGTCAGCTGGATGCCACCCTGCAGTCCTCGGGCCTGGGCATGGCCGCGATTCGCGACCTGGCCGCGACCCTGCCGATCAACTTCGTGGCTATCCCGGCCGAGATCACCGCGAAAATCGACAACGCCGCTTACCAGGCGGCGTCGATTCCAGCCGGCACCTACGACGGTCAGGACAGCGACGTGCCAACCGTGGCCATCACCAACATCCTGGTCAGCCATGACGGCGTATCCGATGAAGTGGCCTATCAGATGACCAAGCTGATGTTCGACAACCTTGAGCGCCTGGGTAACGCCCACTCGGCGGCCAAGGACATCAAACTGGAAGGCGCGGCCAAGGATCTGCCGATTCCGCTGCATCCGGGTGCCGAGCGCTTCTACAAGGAAGCCGGCGCACTGTAAGGCTGCTGAAGGGTTGCAGGTGTAGGTTGGCGCTGTGCGCAGCGCCAACCTCTCCGGAAACGAGCTAGAGCTGCGAATAAAACCGGCGTGCAGAGCACGGCAGGTTTTGTTGGCGACTCTTGCGCTATCGACGTTGTAACGAGGGTGTGACCTTCATGAGTGACCACAACCAAGGCCTCGCCGCCAATCCTGGCGACTGGCCGAAAGCGCTGTTCTATGTCGCGCTGCTGTTTTCCATTTTCCAGATCATCACCGCGGCCTTTCACCCGGTGTCCAGCCAGATCCTGCGGGCCGTGCACGTCGGCTTTCTGCTGATGGTGGTGTTTCTCTGCTTCCCGCTGCGCGGCCGCGGTCAGCCCTGGCAGCCTATGGCCTGGCTGCTCGGCCTGGCCGGCATGGCCACGGCGTTCTACCAGTGGTATTTCGAAGCCGATCTGATCCAGCGCTCCGGTGATCTGACCCAGGCCGATATGGTGATTGGCCTGATGCTGATCGTGCTGGTATTCGAGGCCGCGCGGCGGGTGATGGGCATCGCCCTGCCCTTTATCTGCGCGCTGTTCCTGGTCTACGGCCTGTTCGGCCAGTACCTGCCCGGCGATCTGATGCACCGCGGCTATGCCCTGGACCAGATCGTCAACCAGCTGGCCTTCTG
>DASRUM010000098.1:0-3874 GCA_035655415.1 Pseudomonas sp. | reverse complement strand
CGGCCGGTGAGGGCAACCACGGTCATTTCGCGGTCATGGGCGGCCTGTATGGCCTGGATCACGTTGGCCGAGTTACCGCTGGTGGAAATCGCCAGCAGCACATCGCCGGGTTGGCCGAGGGCGCGGATCTGCTTGGAGAAGATCTCGTTGTAGCTGTAGTCGTTGGCAATCGAGGTGATGGTCGAGCTGTCGGTGGTCAGGGCGATGGCCGGCAGACTCGGGCGCTCGCGCTCGAAGCGGTTGAGCAGCTCGGAGGAGAAGTGCTGGGCGTCGCCGGCTGAGCCGCCGTTGCCGCAGGAGAGAATCTTGCCTTCGCTGAGCAGTGCCTGGACCATCGCCTGGCTGCCTTGCTCGATAAAGGGGATGAGCACTTCCATGGCCTGCTGCTTGGTTTCAATACTGGCTTGGAACAGGTGGCGAATACGGGCTTGCATGTCCATTGGAGATATAACCTTCAGTGTGGCTTCTGTTCAGGTATCAAAGGCGTTTTGAATCCAGTTCAGTTGCGCTGGGGCTTGGCTGTCGGCGTTTATGGCAATCACATCAAAACGGCATGGGTACTTGGCCCAGCGTGATTCTTGTTGCAGGAAGTGCTGAGCGGCGCGGCTGAGTTTCTCACGTTTGCGTGCATCCACGCTCTCAACTGCGCCGCCCCAGGCGCTATGGCGCCGATAGCGAACTTCTACGAATACTACTGTATCGGCGTCGAGCATGACCAGATCGAGCTCGCCGAGGCGACAGCGCCAGTTCTGCGCCAGCAGGCGCAGACCGTGCTGTTCGAGATGCTGTCGGGCCTGGGCTTCGGCAGCGTCTCCGCGTTGTTGCGTGCTGATGCGCTCGCTCAATTGATGCTGTCGGGCAGCGGCTGCACCTGGCCATCACGGAACTCTGCCCAGGGCAGTTGCCGCTCGATACGCTGGGCCGGGTTCAGGCTCAGGTTGCCGGACAGGCCTTGCAGGCGGGTCTCGGGCAGGGCCTTGAGCTGGTTCAGGCGTGGCGCCAGCTGGAAGGCATCGGCGCCCATGGCGTAGAGGCGGCCGAGGCTACCGCCGGCCTGCGGCCATTGCGTGCTGGCCTGCTGGCGCAGCGGGTCGTTGACGTTCAGCAGCCAAGGTGTTTCGCAGAACATGATGCCGTTGAGGTCGATGTACTGCGCCTGGTTGTAGGTGCCGGTAAACAGGTGTGAAGTGGCATACACCGGCACATCACCTGCGTACTGGAAGGCCAGAGTCGGCTTGATCTGCTGGGCCTGCTGCGGCGTGGCGGCGAGGAAGATGAAGTCGACATCGCGGCGCCGCGACGGGGCAGCAGCAACCGAGGTGCCCAGGGTGTTTTGCAGGCGCTTGCTGCGGGCTTCGCTTTCGCGCAGCTGGAACAGGTCGGCGATCTGTCGGGCCAGTTCTACCGGCTGATCAACATGTTCGGCGGCGATCAAGGTGCCGCCCTGGGCCTGCCAGCTCTGGCGGAAGGCCGCGAGCACGCGGTCGCCCCATTCGCCGTTGGGCACCAGCGCTACGGCGCGGCGCATGCCATCGGCCCAGGCGCGGCGTGCGACTTCGCGGGCTTCGTCCTCGGCTGCGAGGCCAAACTGGAACAGCTGCGCCGGGCCTTCCTGGCTGCCTTCGCTGTAGTTCAGGGCGAGGGTGGTAATCGGCAGTTGTTCACGGCTGCTCAGTTGGCTGACCAGATTCTTTTCCAGCGGGCCGATCACCAGCTGCACGCCAGCGGCCTGGGCCTGGGCGTAGAAAGCGTCCATTGAGCCGATGCGCGAGCTGTCGAAAATCTGAATGTTCGGTGGGTTCTGTCCGGCTTGTTGCGCCTGGTAGTGCGCGGCCAGGAAGCCGTCGCGCAGGGCGCGGGCCACGCTGGCCAGCTGGCCATCCTGTGGCAGCAGCAGGGCAATCTCAGTCAGCGGTTGGCTGGAAAGCTTTTTCAGCTCGACCAGCGCCTGCGGCAGTTGTTGTGCGGCTGGGTGCTGCGGGTTTGCTGCGATCCAGGCATCAATAGCGGTTTGCTGTTGTTCCAGGGGGCCGGCGCTCTTGGAGGCGCGGGCCAACTCCAGCCAACCGTCGAGGTCGGCATCGCCGCTGGCTTGCAGTTCGCTCGCGGGCAGGCTGGAAACCAGGGTCCAGATGGCTTCCTGGTTGTGCGCAGCGCTGGCGCCGCTGAGCAGTGGGGCTATATAGGCGCGTTCGCGGGCGGCGGCCAAGGTTTGCCCGGTGGCTTGCAGGGCGTTGGCGCGCACCAGCTGGCTGCGTACTTGCTGTTCAACCGGCAGCTCGCCGAGGCGTTCCATGCTCGGGTGGCTGAGGGCGCTCAGGGCTGCTTTGGGGTTGTTGCGGCTCATGTCCAGCTCGGCGCGCAGGGTGCTGGCGTAGATCTGCTGGGCCGGATTCAGGCTTTCCAGCTGCACCTGCTCAAGAATGCTGCTGGCGCGAGTCAGGTCTTTCTGCTTATAGGCCAGGTCAGCCGCCGACAGGCGCAGCGCCGCAGCCTGCTCGGTCGGGCTTTCTGCCGCTTGCTGCAGCAGTTGTTCGATGCTGGCTTGCGGTGTGCGCGGCAGCTCGCCCAGGGTCGAGGAGGGCTGGCTGGCGCAAGCGGCTAGCAGGCCGGCAAGGCAGAGGATGGAAAGGGCGCGCAGGCGGGCGATCAGGCGGGTGGGCATGTAGGGCGTTCCTGATACTTGATCAAATTGAGCGTTGAATTGTACCCAAGCCCGCCGGGTGACGCGATGTCGAAGGTTGGAAACGGGCTACAATGCGCGCTTTGCTGATTTTGAGAGGCTGTTCTGTGACCACTTCCGCTGCTGCGAATTCGCCTTTGGGCAGTCTTTATGTGGTTGCTACGCCCATTGGCAACCTGGATGACATCAGCGCGCGAGCACTAACCATCCTGCGCAGCGTGGCCCTGATTGCCGCCGAAGACACCCGCCATTCCGCGCGGCTGATGCAGCACTTTGGCATCGGCACGCCGCTGGCGGCCTGCCATGAGCACAACGAGCGCGATCAGGGTGGGCGCTTTCTCGCACGATTGCTGGCGGGTGATGATGTGGCGCTGATCTCCGATGCCGGTACGCCGCTGATTTCCGATCCCGGTTATCACCTGGTGCGCCAGGCGCGGGCTGCCGGCATTGCGGTGGTGCCCGTGCCGGGGGCTTGCGCATTGATTGCTGCGCTGTCTGCTGCGGGCTTGCCGTCGGATCGTTTTATTTTCGAAGGTTTTCTGCCCGCCAAAGCTGCTGGACGTCGCGCGCGGCTTGAGCAGGTGAAGGAAGAGTCGCGCACGCTGATCTTCTATGAAGCGCCGCACCGCATTCTGGAGTGTCTGCAGGATATGCAGGCGGTGTTTGGCGACGAGCGCCCGGCGTTGCTGGCGCGTGAGCTGACCAAAACCTTCGAGACGCTCAAGGGCATGCCGCTGGCTGAACTGGCCGCTTGGGTGGCTGCTGACAGCAATCAGCAGCGTGGCGAATGTGTGGTGCTGGTCGCGGGTTGGCAGGCTCCGGAGGGTGAAGAGGCCGTAAGCGCCGAAGCCATGCGTGTGTTGAATCTGCTCTTGGCCGAAATGCCGCTGAAACGCGCGGCGGCCCTGGCGGCGGAGATCACTGGGGTGCGCAAGAACTTGCTCTATCAGGTGGCGCTGGAGCAGCAGAAAGACGTTTAAACCTTGTTCTATAGGGCGCGGGCCGTTAACCTTGCCCGCGGAGAGTCGATCGGACAGTCGCTGCCGTGTTGCGTTCTGCGTAATACGGGGGAGGAAAGTCCGGGCTCCATAGGGCGGAGTGCCAGGTAACGCCTGGGAGGCGTGAGCCTACGGAAAGTGCCACAGAAAATAACCGCCTAAGCGCTTCGGTGCCGGTAAGGGTGAAAAGGTG
>DASRUM010000097.1:0-19412 GCA_035655415.1 Pseudomonas sp. | reverse complement strand
GGAGTCGAAGACGCCTGTGGACTACTGGGTTTGCCGCCACATGAAAAGTACGCCCCCACCACCGAGCAGGTGTGGAAGGCCACGCGGGCCTATATCCCCGCTGATCGTCTGCAAGCGCAACGCGAGCACCTAGGCTGGCAGCTGCTTACCAACTATGTGGTGCGCAATGCTGACTGCCACGCGAAGAACATCGCGCTGTTTTACACCTCGCGTGCTGACGTGGCCTTTACTCCGGTCTATGACTTGGTGACAACTCAGGCCTACCCGCGCTTCGCCAGCAACCCACCTGGCCTGTCCGTAGGCGGAAGACAAACCTGGACACCGGGCCGTTCGCTGGAAACCTTTTTCAAAGCCGTCCTAGGTATTCCACCGCGCCAGTATGCCGCCATGGTCGAGCAACTCTGCGAGTCCGCCATAGCGGTCGGCAGAGAAGTGATCGAAGCCGCGAAAAACGAGCCCGCCTGGCGCGATGTGGCCAAACACATGGTGCATGCCTGGAACGAGGGTATGGAGACATTGCGCAGCCCCAAAGCCGCCCCGCACTTTCGCGGCTTGGATACCGCCATTGAAGATGCCGGCTTCTCAGGGCCGCGCAAACCAGAACGCAGCCGAGAGGTGATTGGCCGCTCTGAGTTGCAGGCAAAGAAGCGCTGAATTTATAGCGCAGGGCCAACGGCTGCAGATCACGCCCCCGAAGGGCTTGTTCCAAGCTGTTGAGCAGCGTTGCGAGGAACCATTGCAGCCAGGCAGTGATGTCCAGCGTGCCTTTCTGGCTGGCTTCGAGGATGCGGTAATAACCGGCGCGGTCGTTGAGGATGCTCGCTGACATGGCGTAAAAACGGATGGCCTGCTGTTCGCTCTGAGCCAATGCTAGGTCGGTGATCGCGCGGGTAAGGCGACCGTTACCGTCATCAAAGGGGTGCAATGGGCAATGCCGGCGCGCAGCAATGGATCGAGGCCGGCATCGTTGCGGCTGAGCTCGAACCAGGAGAGGAAGTCGGCCAGTTGCTCTTCCAGCCCGGCACGGGGGCGGGGCTTCAAAGTGCACGGGAGGTCGGTCGAGGCGACCGGAAACAATCTGCTTAACCGCCTGCTCGATGGCGGCGAGCGCGGCTTTGAGGGCGGCATCAGCGCCGCTCAATATCAGGCCGTGGCTAAGGTTTCCAAAGCCACCGCAACCCGCCATCTCAGCGACCTCCTGGAAAAAGGCTGCATCACCCGCCTACCCGGTGGCGGTCGTAGCACCCGCTACCAAATCTGCTACGCAACCAGCGCGCCAGGCAGCTAGGCTGATCTGAACAAGCGATGCACTGGAGTTGCGACGCTAAGCCCGCAAGGGCTGACAAGGACAGGCGCTGGAGAGCTAGGGATGGCGAATCTTTATGCCGACAAGCAGTGGGCCGCATTCAGAGAGCAGGTAATACATCTGGATGGTGGCGTTTGCGTTGAGTGTGGCCGTGGGCGGGCGGATGGCGTCGTCCTGCAAGTTCACCACAAGCACTACATCAGCGGGCGCAAGCCTTGGCAGTACGACCATTCTGATTGTGAAACGCTCTGCCGGGGCTGCCATGCACGCGAGCATGGGGAAATACGGCCCGACTCTGGGTGGGAGTACATTGGCGAGGATGATCTGGGCGACCTCGCCGGGAACTGTGAGCTGTGCGGTACAGCGATCCGCCATGTGCACTACGTGCAGCACAAGCACTGGGAGCAGATGGGCGTTGGCACTCACTGCTGCGATGCGCTAACCGGCACGCGAGAGGCGACAGAGGCCCGACGACGCCTAGGTCGGCTCAGACGGTTTCTCGCCTCGTCCAAGTGGAAACGCAAAAACGGCCGCCACACAATAAAACACCGAGGCTTCAAATTGGCCGTGGTTATCGAGCCGGCTGGCTGCAAGCTGGTTATTGATAATCTGCAGGGGAAAACACGCTACGAAAGCGTTATGCATGCAAAAGAATTCGTATTCGACTTCATTGATAGCGGCAAAGCAGCCGAATACGCCAAGCAACGCCGGCTCAAACGCTAATGTGGGCAATTGCCGCCGTGCTGCATGGGTAGGGCGCGGCCTGACCGCTAGCGCCGGATCAACAACCAAGCCTGGGCTGGACTGGACAGTTGGCCAAACAGGCTCGTTAGTCGGCGCAACACCGGACGCCAGCCCACCAACTAGCACCCGCCAAACCACGCGCCCAATAGCCGTCGCACGTTTAAACAACAAATTCCCTGAACCTTTTCTGCCCTCGGCCGGTCGGCTTAATGACAGGTCGCGCCTTCCCTGCGACGCCAGTAGAGATGCGCGACATGCCGAACCGTGCCCCCAGCAACGACACGTCTCTGGTAAACCTCGAACACCTTCGCCAACGCTATCACCGCGTACGCCACGCCACCGAGCGCCTGTGCGAGCCGCTGGAGCGTGAGGACTATGTGATCCAGAGCATGCCGGACGTCAGCCCGCCGAAGTGGCACCTGGCGCACGTCACCTGGTTCTTCGAGGCGTTCATCCTGCAGCCGTTCCTGCGCGGCTACCGCCCGCTGGATGCGCGCTACGACCACCTGTTCAACTCCTATTACCAGACCCACGGCACGCCCTTCGAGCGAGCGCGCCGGGGCTTGCTGTCGCGGCCGACCGTGGCCGAGGTGTACGCCTACCGCAGCTATGTCGACCTGGCCATGGAGCAACTGCTGAGCCACCTGGACAGCGACATTGCCGGCGAGGTGCTGCCACGTGTCGAGCTGGGCCTGGAGCATGAGCAGCAGCACCAGGAGCTGCTGCTGATGGACATCAAACACATCCTCGCGCAAAACCCGCTGCGCCCTGCCTATCGCAAGGACCTCAAGCCCGGCGGCACAAAGGCGGCCGCCCTGCAGTGGCAAACCTATCCCGCCGGCTTGCGCCATATTGGCCATGCCGGCGAGGACTTTGCCTTCGACTGCGAGCGCCCGCGGCATCGCGTCTTTATCGATGAATTCCAGCTGGCCAGCCGGCCAGTGACCAATGCCGAATACCTCGACTTTATCCATGACGGCGGCTACCACAGCAGCGCCTTGTGGCTGGCCGATGGCTGGGACCATATCCGCCGCGCCGGCTGGCAAGCGCCGCTGTACTGGGAGCGCGAGGGCGACGACTGGCTGGAGCTGACCCTGGCCGGCCCGCGCGAGCTGGACCGCGAGGCGCCGGTCTGCCACCTCAGTTACTTCGAGGCCGATGCCTTCGCCACCTGGGCGCAGGCACGGCTGCCCCGCGAAGAAGAATGGGAAGTCGCCGCCCAGGACCAGTCGCCCTGGGGCAACTTCGTCGAGAACGACCACTTGCACCCGGTGGCCGCCAGCGCCGGCGAAGGCCCGCTGCAACTCTACGGCGATGTATGGGAGTGGACCGCCAGCGCCTTTCGCCCATACCCGCGCTTTCAACCACTGGCCGGCAGCCTTGGTGAATACAACGGCAAGTTTATGTCCGGGCAGATGGTGCTGCGCGGCGGCAGCTGCGTAACCCCCGAAGACCACATACGCCCCACCTATCGCAACTTCTTCTACCCCACCATGCGCTGGCAGTTCTCCGGCCTGCGCCTGGCCAAGGAGCTCTGACCATGGCATTGGCAAACCGCGTTCAGCAACAGGCCCTAGATCCCGAGCAGGCAGCACTGCGTGAAGAAGCCCTGACGGGTTTCGCCGCCAGCCCCAAACGCCTGTCGCCCAAGTTCTTTTACGATCACCCCGGCTCGCAGCTGTTCGAGCTGATCTGCCGGCAACCCGAGTACTACCTCACCCGCACCGAGGAAACCATCCTGCGCCTGGCCGCGACCGACATTGCCGCGCTGGCCGGGCGCAACGCCAGCCTGGTGGAACTGGGCAGCGGCGCCAGCCGCAAGGTTCGCCTGCTGCTCGAAGCCCTGCGCCCCGCGCGCTATCTGGGCGTGGACATCTCCCGCGAATTCCTCCACGCCAGCACCCGCCGCCTGGCAGCCGACTACCGCTGGCTGGACGTACACGCCCTGTGCGCCGACTTCAGCCAGCCGATAAAACTGCCCGCCGAGGCGCTGGGCGAACGCCCGCTGGCCTTCTTCCCCGGCTCCAGCATCGGCAACTTCGACCCCCAGCAAGCCCGCGCCTTGCTGCGTAACCTGCATCAAGCCTTGCCGAGCGGCAGCGGCCTGCTGATCGGCGTAGACCTGGTCAAGCCGCGTGAAGTGCTCGAACGCGCCTACAACGACGAGGCCGGGGTAACCGCCCTGTTCAACCTCAACCTGCTGGAGCGCATCCGCCGCGAACTGGACAGCGACATCGACTCGCGCCGCTTCCAGCACCGGGCCTTCTATAACGAAGCCGAATCACGCATCGAGATGCACCTGGTCAGCCCGCAGGCGCAGCAGGTGCGCATCGAGGATCAAGTGTTCGACTTCGCCGCCGGCGAAACCCTGCACACGGAAAACTCCTACAAATACACCCCGGCCAGCTTTCGTCAGCTGGCTGCCGACTGCGGCTTTGCCTCGGTGTCGATGTGGCGCGACCCGGCGGCGCTGTTTAGCGTGCACTTTCTGCGCAGCGAGTAGCCGCCCCGCCGCCACTGGGCAGACGCTCGGTGGCGATATAAGCCGAATCGCCCGCAGCAGCGGCTTATGCAGTGAGCCGAATAGGCGCGCTAATCGGCTCACGATCAGCCAGCCCCATCCATGCGCGCTGCCCTGCCCTTCAGGCCAGCGCAAACACCCTCAGCACCAAGCGCGCCGCAGAACCGCTGCGAGCCTGCATTCCTAGCGCGCACCGCGCTAAGCCAGGCACGCCAAGCGAGCAATTACTCGACATTGGTCGCTAGCCCCTTGAGCCTTTGAAAGCAATTGGCCATTATCCGGAGCAGTGTCATGCATCTGGAGTTCCGACACGCCTGCTCGCTCGGCTTACGGGCGCCACTCAAGCGGCATTGCTCAAGGAAGAAGGCATGGACCACAGCGTTATCCTGCGGCCATTTATCGATACGCTGGCCTGGCTGATCCCCGCCCTGCTGCTGCTCGGCCTGCTCAAAACGCCCTGGGCCAAGGGCCATATTGGCGAGCTGCTGGTGCGCTTATTCGCCCATTGGCAGCTGGACCAACACAGCTACCGCCGCCTGCACAACGTCACCCTCAATACGCCCGACGGCACCACGCAGATCGACCATATCTTCCTCTCGCCCTACGGCATCTTTGTGCTGGAAACGAAGAATATGAGCGGCTGGATTTTCGGCAGCGAGAACCAAGCGCAGTGGACGCAGAAGCTCTACAAACGCACCTTCAAATTCCAGAACCCACTGCGGCAGAACTACAAACACCTTAAAGCCCTGGAAGCCACCCTGGGCGTAAATCCCGAGCATCTACACTCGGTAATCACCTTTGTCGGCGGCAGCAGCTTTAAAACCGCAGTGCCGGCCAACGTCACCCAGGGCATCGGCTTTATCCGCTATATCCAGTCATTCCAGCAGCCGGTGTTTAGCACAGCTGAAGTCGACGCCATGCTGCACGCTCTGCAAACCGGCCGCCGCGCGCCGACCCTCGCCACTCAGCGCGAGCATGTGCAAAACCTTAAACGTAGAAGTGATCCGACAGCCGAGCGGCAATGCCCGAAATGTGGCAGTGCTCTGGTTATTCGTACCGTGAAGTCGGGGGCGAAGGCGGGGTCGCAGTTTTGGGGGTGTTCGGGGTTTCCGAGGTGTCGGACGATGCAGAGCCTATGAGTGACAGAGCAATGAAAAGGTCAAAGAGTCCATGGGCAACAAATAAATCTGTCCCCTTTTTCCCTTTTTCCTGTGCTACCGCCTCCCGCTACCTTCCAATCATTTGTTGAGTAGCTTCAGCTTATAATGCGGGAAGCCAGCCATAGACGCTCATAGACGGCCAGAAAGCATTTTGCTAGCCTGAAAATCAAGCTGCTTGAAAATGCAAGAATTACTCCAGCTAACACTAGCTATAAGACTTCTGAATCCACTAAGTATTATTTCACCGCTTCTGGGTATGGATGCAGTCATCAGAATTTGTAGCGGTGCACCTCGAACTGCAGCGAGAAGAAATGGAGATCACCCTTGCGTGCAGACACCCAAATCCAAGAGATTCTAGCTAAGTGCGACATACTAAAACGTGCTGGGCTATGGCCGTCTGAGCCAATTCTGCGCCCCCGCGCCTGGCTGATGAATTTTGACGAGCAAGATGCCTACGTGGCCGCATTTCTCTTAGATAAGTTCACTTTCTATAACAGGGTATTAACAGATTCTTTGTTAGTCGCCTCTTACAATTCAATTGGGGACGGAATGCCTAAGGGCACTTCAGCACCACTCGGAAACGATCTCGTTGCTGCCCTAGGTTCGGCAATCCTTACGCCAGTGAAGGGTGAACGCCCAAACCCCACCGATTCAGGCTACTTGCTTTGCCGTAAAGCACGTCAACTGCTCCACTTAAATGACAGCTTCATCTTGGATACAGATGAAGCACTTCAGCACGCTTACGCGGGGAACACTGTCGTTTTCATAGATGACTTCGTTGGCTCAGGCGATCAGTTTTTATATACATGGCAAACTGCTGACAAAGCGGGAAGATCTTTTAAAAAAGCAAGCGACATCAGCGGCTTCACGGCAATATATGTCACATTAGTAACAACTGACTTCGGCTTAGACAATATAAATATCCGCGCACCAAAAGTCGCAGTATGCGCAACTCACGTGATCGAGAAAAAGTCAACGTTACAGGGTGTTCTTGACTCAAACCCAAGCATGAATTTACCGATTCTAAGATTTTTATCTAAATACTCTACACGCCTAACGCCGGCTGAACCTTATATAGCTAACAACGCGAACTACTTAATGTTCGGGTATAAAAAACGAGGCCTTATGTTTGGTTTTGAACACTCTATACCCGATGCTACACTACCAATATTTTGGTCGCCGGGATCGAATAACTGGGAGCCACTAATTGAGCGAGCTTAATCCAAATTTTGTCTTAGGGCAGCTATTCGGCGACAACCGAGCGGAGTGGCCCTCTGCTAACTTCAAGGATCTGTTCGTAAGACCGACCTATCTTGGCAAACTTGAAGTCATGCGCCCATGTTTTCTCGTTGGCGGTCGCGGAACAGGGAAAACTACGGCACTCCAGTCGCTGCGATATGACTCAATGCTGGAGAGAATTGAAGGAGAAGGCCAGACCTTCGCCGATCAAGAATATCTCGGTGTTCTCGTTCGCATGAACAAGAATCGTGTACGAGCATTCTCAGGAAGTGGTGTTGGCGAAGAACGTTGGTCAAAACTTTTTGCTCATTACTTCAATCTCATTGTCTGCAGCGAACTAGCTAATCTCACATCTTGGCTTGAAGTTAGACTGGGATTAAAACTTCCTGAAGAAAGTCTCAGCGAAATATCTAATGCGCTTGGCCTGGATGAATGCGGGACACTGGACCAACTCAAGAGCTCAATTAAAAAAGCGATATCATCTCTCCAACTGCAAGTGAACAATCCGCTCAAAGACATGGAGATAATGCTTTCCATGGCTGAAGCCCCGCTGCGTACCTTCGTTGAGGTATTAAAATCAGCAGGTTTGCTTGGCGACAGAGTGATTCTTTGCTGCATTGATGAATATGAGAATCTACTTGACTATCAACAAGCCATAATCAACACATATATAAAGCATGCTGAGCCGCCTCTTTCTTACAAAATGGGTGTCCGTAAAAATGGACTACGAAATAGACAGACACTTGATGGCCAAGACTTACTCAGAGTGCCCGACGACTGTCTCGAAATTGAGATTGCGGATGAAGGCTTCGAGCTTTTCGCGAAAGCCGTAGCTGAATTAAGACTAAGATACGCTCAAAGCGTTGGGTCTAAAGTCCCTAATAGCCTCCGCGAGTTCATGCAAGAGCTATCCCTATCAGAAGAGGCAATCGTTTTAGGTGCAGACCGCATAGCAGAAAATATTCTTTCCGAACTAGATGGCAGCCAGCATTTTGAGTACTTTAAGCAGAAGTCGAAAGGCGAAATCTATTTCTTAAAATATTGGCAGGAAAGTGAGGGCGGATCATTAAAAGATCTCGCCGATGACTGGTACCGGAACGAAACCGAGTGGAAAACCCGGCTTGGAAATCATGGTTACGCTAGCCTTTTCTGGCTATCTAAAGGTCGTAAAGGCGCACGAATTAGAAAGTACTACTGCGGAGAAAGAACTCTTCTTTCATTAGCGGCCGGCAATATCAGGTATTTTCTAGAGTTGATCGACACAGCTATCAGCTACCAACTAAATGAAGAGCCATCAAAGCAGCCACTATTAACAATATCTCCGAAATCTCAAACACTTGCAGCGAGAGAAGTCGGAAAAAGACGACTGAACCAACTTGAAGGGCTTGCAGACCACGGAGTTCAACTTAAACGGATTGTTCTCGCAATTGGTAAGGTTTTTTTTGAGCTGGCTCGAGCCCCGAGTGGGAAGACTCCCGAAGTTACATCATTTGTACTCTCTGGAAGCCCTGCGGAAGCTAGCAGGATTCATGAATTACTCCAAGAGGGCGTTGCCCACTTAGCTTTCGAATCTGACCCTAGAACTAAGTCCACTAGCAGCTCAGAGCTTCGCGATGATGAATATCGTCTGCATCGAATCTTCAGTGCATTTTTCGAGATATCACACCGCAAGAAGAGGCGAATGACAATTGAAGCCTCTACCCTTATAAGCGTGTTAGAAAATCGGCCTTCCCGGGCCATTTCCACACTCCTAGATGATAGACCCCAAACATCTGAAGAAGAACTTCCTGAGCAGCTCGCATTATTCTCGGCATTCTACGACGCTGGGGATTTTAAATGACAACAATGCCTACACCATCGCTAAATACAAAACGTTTCAAAAATATAACCATAGCTGATATAAATGCTGACGAACTAATAATATCGGCTGCCGAATCAGCTGAGAACAGAGACAGACTTCCTTTGTGGGAGCAGATACATACATCCGATCCAAAGCGCATTATTTTGATCAAGAAAATTGACAAGGAAAGCATTCTTGTCACTCACAACGGAACGGAAAAAAACGTATCACTCAGAGACGAAGATGCAATCAACAGCATCTTTGTTTCGAAGAAAATATTGATAGACGTTACCGGATTAGCCCACAATATCTGGGCTCCACTATTAAAGAGTGCATATTCGCAAAAGATTCGGACACGAGTTTTATATGCTGAACCAGAGTCTTATACGCCTCACCCAAGCCCAGCATCTTCCGCCATTTTCGATTTAAGCGTTACATTTGAAGGGTTAGCGCCTTTGCCCGGCTTCGTACAATTAGCAGGGCCGGTAGACGAAGATAAATGCTTATTCATTGCGATGTTAGGTTTTGAGGGTAATCGACCTGAACACCTTGCATCCCAGCTAGACCCGACCCCAAAAGTTATCCCAGTCGTGGGTGCCCCCGGCTTCCAACTCGAATATCCAGCGTTCACCGTTGGCTGCAATCGAATGTTTTTGGACGAGTACCGGGCTCACTCAGAGGTCAGATACGCCCGTGCAAGCTGCCCCTTTGAGGCATTTAATTCACTGAGCAAGATCCGTAGAGATTACCCAGATCACTATATATACTTGGCTCTCGTAGGCACCAAACCGCACGCCATTGGCTCCATACTCTTCGCTATAAAATACGCCGAGACAACGGAAATCATGTTTGACTATCCGGTTAAGAAAAGTGGACGGACCACTGGCGTGGGGATCGTTCACATTTATGACTTTGAAGACTTCCATGCCTATTGATATGGATAGGTACTACACTCCAGAGAACGTCGCAATGAGCGCGTTGGAGCGAGCGAGCTTTCCCTTTTCACCCAAAGCTTGTGCGGATTCGACTTGCGGGTCCGGTCGGCTACTTGATGCCGCGAACACAGTTTTCGGGCCAGTCAAATCCTTCGGTATAGACCGAGACGTGGATGCTATATCCCAGCTGCGCTTAAGACGGCCTGAATGGCATTTGGCGGTAGGCGACTTGCTCCACAATGAGCCTGATGAAGTACTACCAAACCGAAACTCCGTAGACCTACTAGTACTCAACCCTCCCTTCAGCCACGGCAAAAGGAAGTCTGTCGACATCCGATTTGCCGGCAAGGAGATGAAGGGAAGCATCGCCATGGCTCATTTGCTAAGAAGCTTTGAGCTGTTTCAGCCGAAATTAGGCGCAATTGTCATAGCACCGGAATCTCTGCTCTATTCCGAGACAGACCATTTTGCTCGCCAGACATTGGAGGAGCATTACCAGTTTCAACAAATTGCTGAACTGAAGCGATGTACGTTTCACGGAGCAAGGGTACAGGCATCCGTCCTCCAAATTTCTCCAGGCGCTCATCACCCTTCACTTCAAGAAATGAGGCCTAGCAGCGTCGTTATTCACACAACTATCCTACGCGGGAGCCTCCCTGTTCATTTAAATGTTAGTGATCCGACTGGAGTGCCCTTTCTGCACTCCACAGATATACGGGAGGTAGTAACTTCCGGTTCAACACTAGAGCTTTCTAAGACCTCAACTGTCGCTAAAGGTAGAACAAAAGGCTGGGTGATTTTGATTCCTAGAGTCGGCGTTCCCGATATCCAATACGTAAAGGCAATCAAACTCGAAACAACCGTTCAACTTTCTGATTGTGTTATTGCTCTAGAGTTTCAAAACAAGGCAAATGCTATGAAAGCAGAACGCCGAATTCACTCTCGGTGGGGGGATTTTATAAAAATTTACCGCGGAACAGGCGCGCGCTATATAACTATTTCAAGATTAAATATTTGGCTGCCTTCACTTGCTTTAACTACCCAGAATAACTGACATATTTACCACGTGACCCGCCGCCCTGCGCTGCCAAAATCCATAGCGAGGGAAGCCGTAGAGTCACCATCCTGTGTCAACACCCCGCCATACATAGGAAAGCACAGCCTGACCATATCTCGGTACGAAAAGCAGTAACAGCAGGCAGTAACAGGGGACAGACCACGGTTTTCTCCGAGAATCAATCATGGCTTTTTAAACCGGCTCTACTAATTACAGTCTGATAGGTCCCAAAAAGGGACCTATCGTTCCCTTTTTGGGACTGATTGCTCGACAACGTCATGCAAAACCACTCACTGCAAACGACTTATCCGCCATACCGTATTCGCCAAATCATCCGCAACAATCAGCGCGCCGCGCGGGTCGACGGTTACGCCTACTGGGCGGCCGCGGGTTTTGCCTGCTTCGGTGCGAAAGCCGGTGGCGAAGTCGACCGGTGGCCCGGAAGGTTTGCCGTCGCGGAACGGCACAAAGATCACTTTGTAGCCGACCGGCGTTTTGCGGTTCCAGCTGCCGTGCTCGCCGATAAACACGCCTTCGCTGAAGTTCTCGCCCATGGCGGGGACGGAGAAATCCAGGCCGAGGGCGGCGACGTGGGCGCCGAGGGCGTAGTCCGGGGTGATGGCGCTGGCGACTTTTTCCGGCTTCTGCGGGCGCACGCGCGGGTCGATGTTTTTGCCCCAGTAGCTGTAGGGCCAGCCGTAAAAGCCACCTTCGCGTACCGAGGTCAGGTAATCCGGCACCAGGTCTGCGCCCAGTTCGTCGCGCTCATTGACCACGGCCCACAACAGCCCGGTCTCGGGCTGAATCGCCAGCGCCGTGGGGTTGCGCAGGCCGGTTGCATAGGGTTTGTAGGCGCCTGTTTCAGCATTGATCTGCCAGACCAGCGCCCGGTCGACTTCGGCTTCCATGCCGCGCTCGGTGATATTGCTGTTGGAGCCGATGCCGACATACAGAAAGCGCCCGTCGGGGCTGATGGTCAGCGCCTTGGTCCAGTGATGGTTGATCTCGGATGGCAGGTCGATGACCTTGGTTGGCGGGCCGCTGGCCTCGGTCTGGCCGTCCTGATAGTCGAAACGCACCAATGCATCCTGATTGGCGACGTACAGATTGCCCTCGTAAAAGGCCAGGCCGTAGGGCGCGTTGAGGTTGTCGGCGAACACCTGCTGCAGCTCATAACGGCCGTCGCCATCGGCGTCGCGCAACAAGGTCAGGCGATCACCGCCCTCGACTGCGGTGTTGCCCTTGGCTTTGATATAGCCGGCAATCACATCTTTCGGTTTGAGCTTCGCGGCATTGCCACCTCGGCCTTCCGCCACCAGGATGTCGCCGTTGGGCAGCACGAGGGTTTGCCGGGGGATTTTCAGGTCGGTGGCGATGGCCGTAACGCTGAAGTTTTCCGGCACGCTCGGCACCTGATCCCCCCACGGCTGCGGCTCGGCAATCTTCATGCTGGGCAGCATGCCCCGTTCGGGTTCCGGCAGCGTGGGCGCGGGGCCGTAGTGTTGAGCGCTCCCCTGCTGCTCGCCATCGCATGCGCTGAGGAGCAACGCCAGTGTCAGGGTCAGAGCTGTGCGGATGGAGTTCATGCGGCATCTCCTGTACGCAGGTTGCTGAGGCCGATCCAGGTCGTCACGCAGGCCAGCACGGTGACGATCACCGACAGCACCAGGCCGGCCGGCATGGTTGCCCAGGCGTCTTTGGCGTGTTCAAGGGCATTGATAAAACCCAGTACCCAGGTCGCCAGCAGGAGCAAAAAGTAAACCAGCGGCCGCCCGGAGCGAGGGCGGGCGCGCAGCAGATTGACGAGGGCGAACAGCAGCGCCAAACCGCAAAACACTAGAGCACCGGCGATCAGCCAGGAGGCGAAGTTGCTCCACTGAATCTGATAGCTGCGAAAGTAGGCGATATCACTCAGCAGGCCGCCGAGAAACAGCGGCACGGTCCCGGCCAGCAGGGTTGCGTGCAGCGGACCCGGTCGGCACCGGTAGGTAGGGTGGGTGGTTGCATTCACGGTCGTTCCTCATCGCTGGGCGACCCTGGCCCGGTGATTGGCGAGGGTTGGCAGACCCGCCAGGCTCGCGTTGGCTGTGTCTAAAAGGGGAGCGCAGCGCTGGCGAATAAGTTCCGGTTCTCGGGCAAACGGTAGTTGCGGTGAGGGGTCGGCTAAGCCGCGCTGTTTGGCCACGGAGGGCTAGGTGTGGATAAAGCTGCTCACCGCCTCCGCGCTGATTGGCGGCAGTTCGATGGCGTGAATCAGACCGGACAACAGCGCCTGCTGCGGGTCGACAATGCGCGGGGCGGCTGTCAGGTACTTCTCTGTTTCCAGTTTTTCCCTGGCATGCGCCGTGCGCTCAGCAACGATGCGCGCGTACAGCTGCAAGTCGTAATCCAGGCTCATGGCGTATTCAGACATGCGCGAATGATCGACTGCGCCTTGCAGATGCCAGTGAAAGGGGTGGAAGAGAAACTTGCTGTGCTGGCAGGCCGTACGATGCTGCCCGGCCAAAAACACGATATTGCCCATGGACTCGACCGTGCCTAAGTTGTGCGTATGCACAGGCACCGGTAACGCCATCAGGAAGTTGTACATGGTGAAGCCATAGCTGCACTCACCGCCCATAGTCGCGAGATTCAGGAGCAAGCCTGACGCATCGCGCTGCACCGCCAACGAGGCTTTTTCGATCAGCTGGCTGCAGGTGGAGGCATTGATCGGGCCAGTGAAATTGATCACATGCAAAGGCATAAGGCACCTCCGAAAACACTCAAGGTGGGCGCTACCCGCCATGACGATAAAGGCGCTACCACAGGCTTGGGTATAGGCCTTTCGCGGCTGTGCTTATCCTGAGTCACTTTCAACTATTTCATAGCGAATGATGGTGAGGCCGTAAACGGTAGAAGTAGCAGCCAAGGAACTACCGCCTTTACCGTCACAGCCTCTCACAACATCACCTTATTTCCAGACTCTGCAAATACAGCCAAATAACAGCATCCAGTTGTGCCGACATTAAACGCTCGGCCAAACCTTATTGCAGCTATAAGGCTTTTTCGCAGACTGCCGGTATGTGCGGCGCACTGGTTTTACCTTCGGCGTACTCAACACCCTCTTTATGTTCATAACAGCCTTGAATATAAAGACGGGATTTAGCAGCTGTTTTCAGATGCGTCATCAACATCGCTTCAGGTTGTACTTCTACAACACTGACGTGTTGTATTTCGCCTCGATTAAACTCAGGTGCCGCACGCATTGGGGCTTCCTCTTGCTGGATTTACGGCGCGTCGGTAACGCTACAAACACGCAGCTTAAGACTGGCGGCCGCCACCATGGCTTTGCTGCCCGCCTTTACGCCCGGCTTCCGATGCCTTTTCACGATCATTGGCAAAGTTGCCGCCAGACGACTGGCCGCCCTTCTTACCTGCCTCAGAGGCTTTCTCGCGGTCATTGGCGAAGTTACCTGGGTTGTTATTACCTTTAGTAGTCATGACAGTTCTCCTGTAAGTTTTGTGAACTACCGTTTCGCTAGTTACCCATGCCTTTATGCAACGGGCATTTACTCCGATAACGGCAACTACAGAAACGTTTGATGAGTTTTTTCAGTAGCCGATGAACGGTTACATAGCAATATGAAATTGTACAAACCCAGGATATTTATCGCCGTTTCGTATAACTGACTAAAGGCCAGTTAAATGCCATTAAGTTGATGGCACATAAATCCGCTTCGCTTAATCCTGCCTAATACCTATGCAGGCCACTTTTGTAGGGTGAGTGAGTGGCGCGGGACGGGTTATGGGCAGCACCGGGCAATTCGGACGCTGCGTAACCACCATTGCGGTTTGCCGGTAGAGCGCCGGTGATCGCGGGCATGGCCCGCTCCTACAAAGGCAGCGCGCGAGCAAGCGATTTATGCGTGGATCAGCGACTACAGCGCGTTCAGCCGCCTAGCCATTCTGCCGCTCGACAAACGCGGTAAACGCCCCCAGCGGCAGCGGCTTGCTGAATAGATAGCCCTGAAACTGCACACAGCCGTTACTCAGCAAAAACTGCTGCTGCGCCTGGGTTTCCACGCCTTCGGCAATCACCGTCATGCCCATGCTTTGCGCCAGGGCGATAACGGTACGCACGATGGCCTGGCTGTTGGCGTCGGTGAGGATGTCGCTGATAAATGAGCGGTCGATTTTCAGGGTGTTGAGTGGCAGGCGTTTGAGGTGGCTGAGGGAGGAGAAGCCGGTGCCGAAATCATCCAGGGAGAAGCGCACACCACGCTCGACCAGTGCGGCCATCTTGCCCATCAGGTCGTCGATGTCGTGGACGATCAGGGTTTCGGTCAGCTCCAGTTCGAGCCGCCGCGCGTCGATGCCGTAGGTTTCGATCAGCCCAAGCATCTCCGCGACAAAGCTGGCCTGGCGAAACTGCTTCTGGCTGATGTTTACCGCCAGGCTGATGTCGCGGTACAGCGGGTCGTCCTTCCAGGCGTGCAGCTGGGTAAAGGCCTGCTCCAGTACCCAGCGGCCCATCGGAATAATCAGCCCGGTTTTTTCGGCATGGCCGATAAACTCGGCAGGCGGCAGCAACCCACGTTGCGGGTGTTGCCAGCGGATCAGCACTTCGGCGCCGGTGACCCTGCCGCTGCTGTTCACTTGCGGCTGGTAGTGCAACACAAACTGTTGCTCACGCAGCGCCGCGTGCAGGTCACGGTCGAGCAGCGAGCGCTCGGCGGCATCGCTTTGCAGGATATGCAGCAGGGCAAACAGCATCAGCATGGCTGCCACACCCTGCACCCAGGAGCCGTTTATGCGCACGTCATCCGGCAGGTGGTAGGCGCTGGTCGGGCTCCAGGTTGAAGAGGCCAGCACGGTGAATAAACTCAGGCAGAACAGCGCAACGCCGTAGCGCAGCCACAGGCGTTCATCGCGAAACGCCATTAGCGCGGCCACGGCAATCGGCAGCAAATACAGGTGGGTGGCGCGCGGCGCAGCAGCGGTGTGCGGGTCCATCAGCAAGGTGGTGCCGACGATCACCAGAATGATCACGCCGAACAGCAGCAGGTTGGCCAGGCGCACGCGGTTGCGCAGGGTCAGGATAAAGACGCCAAGGCCGCAGAAGATCATCAGCAGGTCCATCAGCACGATGCCCCACTCGCCGCGCAGGCTGAAGAAGATGCCCCATAAACTGCCGACCAGCAGCAGTACCAGGCTGGCGAGCATGCGCATGCGCCGCTCGCGGCGCTGACCGATCAGCGCTAGATCGGGCGAATGCCAGAGCTTGAGAACCTGCTTGAGAAAGGCGGAAAGGACGGTCATGAAAAGTCCCTGAGTGACCTGTTGTGCCGCGAAGAGCGCCGTCGAATGCATGCCTGCTGCGGCTTATGGATGGGCAGATATGAGTGTAGACGTCCTAACCAGAGCCTTCTGCGTGATTATGCGGCGCGCAAGCGGTGTTTACTCGGCGCTGCATTTATCCACGGTGCTGCTACGGCCAACCAGGCGATTGCGGCCCAGCTCCTTGCCGCGATACAGGCGCTGATCGGCGCAGCGATACAGCTGCTCGGCGGTGCTGCCATCGACGGGCCATTCGGCCAGGCCGAAGGTGGCCGACAGGGCAATGTCCTCATCACCGTAACGCATCGGCTGGCTGCACAGCTGCTCGCGCAGGGTTTCCACCAGCGGTTCGGCACCCTGGCCATCGGTATTGCGCAGCAGCAGGCCGAACTCCTCGCCACCCAGGCGGCCAAGGGTGTCGGTGGCGCGCAGGCGTGAGCTAAGGCTGTTGCAGATATGCCGCAGAGCCTGGTCGCCGGCATCGTGGCCGTATTGATCGTTGACCATCTTGAAGTGGTCAACATCCAGCACTACCAGCACCAGCTTGGCCCGGCTGCGCTGCGCCTCGCGGATGCTCTGTTCCAGGCTCTGCTGGAAGCTGCCACGGCTGGCCACGCCGGTTAGCGCATCGGTGCGCGCCATATGTTGCAGCTGCTGGTAGGCAGCAGCGCGGCGGGCTTCGTAGAGGTAGACGAAGACCAAAATCATCACTCCGCAGAACACCGCATTGCCCAGATCGATCAGGCTTTCGGCATCCCGCTGGATTGGGTAGGTGTACAGGTACAGCAGGCAGGCGCCAATGACGAAGGGCAGCGCCAGCATGCTGCCACGCTTGAGCCCGAGCAGCAGGTAGGACAGCACGGGAATGCTATAGACCCAGACAAAGGCGGTTTTCGAGGCGTTGGGAATAACGATGATGTACAGCAAAAAGCTGAAGGTCGGCAGCAGGTAGAGGTAGATCCAGGGCAGCAGGTTGCGCACCCGAACAATGCACCAGGCGCCCCACAGCAGCGCCCCGGTGGCCACCAGCTCGAAGCTGGCCAGCAGGTAGTTGCCGGCCATAAATTGCAGCGCGCAGAACACCCCGAGGGTCAGTCCGGTACTGGCAAAGATCATGCGGATCAACGAACGCTGGCCGACATCCTGCAAATCGTCGACGGCTACGCTGTTGTCACTGCCCGGTTTGGTTCGCGGTCGAAAAAACATGGCCCGGCGCTGCATAGATGGCGGTTTGATGGCTCACTTTGCCTCAACCGCCACACCTTGGCCAGACGGGCAATACAACTAAAGCCTGAGCGCCAACGACATTTACTGGGCGAGGCCGAGGCGGCTGAACCGGATTGAGTGATCTGGATAGGCGGTGCAGCGGCTAATCGGAACCGCCACGTAGGCTCGAACCGCATCCGTCAGCCCGTCAGGACCAATTTCCTGACTTGTCGCCATAGACCGGCAAGGACGGCACGCTCAACGCTTGGCGATGATATACACCGCATGCACGATGCCGGGGATGTAGCCAAGCAGGGTCAGCAGAATGTTGAGCCAGAAGGCGCCGGCGAAGCCGACTTGCAGAAACACGCCGAGCGGCGGCAAGAGGATGGCGATCAGAATACGAACTAGGTCCACGGGTGTTCTCCTTGAGATAGGTATAGAACATCGACCGTGCATCCTCGCCAGCGGTTCCTTGCCGCTTTCGCGCGGCGCCGCCCATAATCGGCCGCACCTGATTCTGGATGTACCGCGCCCATGGCCATTGCCCGCGACGACCTCGACCAACACGGTCTGATTATCGGCGTTTCGCCCGAGCGTTTTCGCGCCGTGGCCATGCCGCTGCTGTTCGACCATCTGAATGCGCAATGCGAGGGCACCATCGCGGTCAACCGCCAGGCACGGATCGTCTGGATCAATGACAAGTATGCCGAGAAGGTCGGCATCAGCGATCCACGCACCGCGCTGGGCAAGCCCATCGAAGAGGTGCTGCCGGCCAGCCGTCTGCGCGAAGTGGTGGAAAGCGGCCAGCCAAGCATGCTCGACCTGATGGCTTTCGGCAGCGAGCATTTCGTGGTTACCCGCATTCCGCTGCGCGATGAGGACGGCACCCTGGTCGGCGCGCTGGGCTTTGTATTGTTTGATCGCGCCCGCCACCTCAAGCCGCTGATGGCCAAGTTCAACGTGCTGCAGAACCAACTGGTCGCCACCCAGCACGAGCTGGCCAAGGCGCGCCGTGCGCGTTACACCATCGCCGGGTTTATTGGCGCCAGCACGGCGGCCAGCGAGGTTAAACGCCAGGCCCGCCGCGCCGCACAATTGGATGCCACGGTGCTGCTGCGCGGAGAAACCGGCACCGGCAAGGAGCTGCTGGCCCAGGGCATTCACAATCTATCGCCACGGGCCAATGGGCCGTTTGTCGCGGTCAACGTCGCGGCGATTCCGGAAACCCTGGTCGAGGCTGAGCTGTTCGGCACCGCGCCCGGCGCCTTTACCGGCGCGGATCGCAAGGCACGCATCGGCAAGTTCGAGGTAGCCAACGGCGGCACCCTGTTTCTCGATGAAATCGGCGACCTTCCGCTGCCGCTGCAGGCCAAGCTGCTGCGCGTATTGCAGGAGCAGGAGGTCGAGCCGCTGGGCTCCAATCAGGTCAAACCGCTGAATGTGCGGGTGATTGCCGCGACGCATATCGACCTGGAAGCCAAGGTCGCCGCCGGGCAGTTCCGCGATGATCTCTACTACCGCCTTAACGTGCTGGCCTTGCGTGTACCGCCGCTGCGCGAGCGCCGCGAGGACATTCCGGCGTTGCTGGAACACCTGCTCGACGATATCGCCAACCGCTCCACCCAGGCGCCGCTGGAAGTCAGCGACGACGCCCTCGCCCTGCTCAGCGCACAACCCTGGCGCGGCAACGTGCGCGAATTGCGCAATCTGCTGGAACGCGCGCAATTGGATGTCGATGGGCGCCTGGATGCGCAGAGCGTGCGGGCGTTGCTGGTTGATCCGGTCACGCCCGCAGCGCACAGCATTGCGCCGCTGCCCCCTTCCACAGTAACGCAAACCCTGGCAGAACAGCTGGCGCACGCCGAGCGCCAGGCGCTGATCGATGCCCTGCAGGCCAGCGCCGGCAACCGCCAACAGGCTGCCGAACGCTTAGGAATCTCCCGCGCAGGCCTATACGCCAAGCTGGCGCTGCATGGGTTGGGTAAGCACGATTGAGCCAGGCGCGCCCTCCTAAAGCGAACGCAATTCCCCGTAGGAGCGGGCTTGCCCGCGATGCTTTTGAGTCAGCAAGAGATCGCGGGCAAG
>DASRUM010000096.1:0-19163 GCA_035655415.1 Pseudomonas sp. | reverse complement strand
CAAACGCAACAGCTCGACACCGGTATACCCCGTGCCGCCGACGATTCCGACCTTGATCATCACTTGCCCCTTTGCAATACCAGCAGTGGAAAGCTGCCGATGATACGGCCGCTTCGGCCAGGGGCCAACACTTGAGCGCCGTCAGTGATGACGGAGGCGGTCCTGCCCACTACTATCGAGGCACTTTCCTGCAATGAGTTCGACCAATGCTCTATCTATGGCTCAAGGCTTTTCACATCATCGCCATGGTCTGCTGGTTCGCCGGCCTGTTCTACCTGCCGCGCCTGTTCGTCTACCACGCCATGAGCACGGATGAGGTCAGCCGCGAGCGCTTCTGCATCATGGAGCGCAAGCTGTATCGCGGGATCATGTGGCCGTCGCTGATTCTTACCGTCGGCCTGGGCCTGTGGTTGATCAGCCTCAACCCGAGCTACTACTTCAGCCAAGGCTGGATGCACGCCAAGCTGAGCCTGGTGGCGCTGCTGGTGGTCTACCAGTTTATGTGCGGCGCCCAGCTCAAGGCGTTTGCCCGTGGCGAGAATCAGCGCGGCCATGTGTTCTACCGCTGGTTCAATGAAGCGCCCGTGCTGGCCTTGCTTGGCATTGTCATTCTGGTCGTGGTTCGCCCTTTCTAAATACCTCAAGAGGATTACCGCATGTCGCTTCCCGCCCTGCTCGAACAACGCCTGCGCCTGCCCGTCGTCGCGGCGCCGATGTTTCTGGTGTCCAACCCACAACTGGTGCTGGCCTGCTGCAACAACGGCATCGTCGGCAGCTTCCCAGCACTGAACCAGCGTGACAGCAGCGGCTTCAAGAATTGGCTACAAGAGATCGAAGCAGGCCTGGACAGCACCGCCGCGCCCTATGCGGTCAACCTGATCGTGCACGGCAGCAACCCGCGCCTGCAGGCGGACCTGGCGATCTGCGTCGAGCAGCGTGTGCCTATCGTGATCACCAGCCTCGGTGCGGTGAAGGAAGTGGTCGACGCGGTGCACAGCTACGGTGGCCTGGTGTTCCACGACGTGACCACTCGCCGGCATGCCGAGAAAGCCGCCGAAGCCGGCGTCGACGGCCTGATCGCAGTAGCCGCCGGTGCAGGCGGACATGCCGGCACCTGGAGCCCATTCGCGCTGATCGCCGAAATCCGCCAGTTCTTCAACAAGACCCTGCTGCTGGCCGGCTGCCTTAACCAGGGCCACGAAGTGCTGGCCGCGCAACTGCTTGGCGCCGACCTCGCCTACCTCGGCACCCGCCTGATCGCCACCCAGGAAAACGCTGCTTCCGCCGCTTACAAGCAGATGATTCTCGACGCCAAAGCCGCCGACATCGTTCACACCCCAGCGGTCTCCGGCGTACCGGCGAGCTTTATGCGCCAGAGCCTGGAGCTGGCCGGCTACGACCTCAAGCAGCTGCAGAACAAAGGCGAGGTCAACTACGGCGAGAAGCTCAAGCCAATGGATGAAGAAGCCAAGGCCTGGAAAACCGTGTGGTCAGCCGGCCAGGGCGTCGGCAATATCCGCGACCTGCCCAGCGTCGAACAACTGATCGCCCGCCTCGACAGCGAATACCGGGCCGCCCTCAAGCACAGCCTGCAGCTGCAACAACGCTGGGCGCGATGAAGCGACGCAACCTGCTCGGCCTTGGTGCGCTGGGGTTATTAGGCGGCTGGGCACTGCGCCCGAGCGATCTCGGCCAGCCCCACGCGCCCTACTTTGCCGCACTCAACCAGTTACTGCGGCGTGCAGGCGCCGGACTGCCGCTGCTGGTGGTAGACCTGGAGCGCCTCGACCAGAACGCCGAGCTGCTGGCTAGCCAACTCGGTAAGCAACTGCCACTGCGCCTGGTGGCCAAATCGCTGGCCTCCACCGGGCTGCTCGACTACCTGGCGAAGAAGCTCGGCACGCAACGTTTTATGGTGTTCCACCAGCCACATATCAATCAGCTGGCAGTGAGCTTTCCGCAGTCCGACCTGCTGCTCGGCAAACCCTTGCCCAGTGCAGCGGCCCTGAGTTTCTACCAGCAACTGCCACAAGGCAGCGGCTTTGTCCCCGCCGAGCAGCTGACCTGGCTGATTGATAGCCAGCCCCGTCTGCAGGAATACGCTGCCCTGGCCAATGCCCTCAACCAGCCGCTGCAGATTGCCTTTGAAATCGACATCGGCCTGGCCCGCGGCGGCTTTGCGACTCCCGCAGAACTTGGCGCCGCACTCACCTGGCTGCGTAACACGCCCAACCGGCTACGCGTACGCGGCTTAATGGGTTATGACGCGCACCTCGCCCATACGCCGTTCTGGACCGAGCAAGCCAGCGCCTTCGTCCAGAGCGCCGCGCGCTACCGGGCGTTTATCTCCAGCTCCGCCGCATTCAGCGAACTGTGGCCGCAACAGCCACTGCTCAATGGCGCTGGCAGCCTGACTTATGCCCTGCATGCCAAGCTCGATACCCCGCTGAATGAAGTCGCGGTCGGCTCCGCACTGCTCAAGCCCAGTGATTTCGACAGCGATCTGCTGGCCGCCCAGCAAGCCGCCCTGTGGATCGCCAGCCCAGTGCTCAAGGCGCTACCCGGGCAGCTGCCGTTTCTCGACAGCTCGCACCATCTGCTGCAACGCTGGAACCGCAATCGCCAGCAGGCTTATTACCTGTATGGCGGGCAATGGCCGGCAGCGCCGGTGTCCCCGGCCGGACTCGGCTATGACTCGCTGTATGGCCGCAGCGCTAACCAGGAACGCCTGATCGGCTCAGCCGGCACAGGCTTACAGGTCGATGACTGGGTGTTTCTCCGCCCGCAACGTTCGGAAGGTCTGTTCGCACTGTTCAACCAGCTCTACTTGTTACGCAACGGCCGCCTGGTCGGTAGCTGGTCCGCCAACAGCGCGTGAAGCACCTCAAGAACCCTGCACATTTGCGCGCAGGCGCGCTTGTTTACTGGCCTGCAGGCCGGCTAGTCTGTAGCGCAACTCCATTCTGGCACCGACAAGGACGCCGACATGACCCAAGCCCGCTTCAAGATTGTGTTCAACGGCGAGTTGATGCCTGACGTCAGCCTGGAAACAGCCAAGGAAAACCTCGCCCGCCTGTTCAAGAGCGACCTGACGCGGATCAACTCGCTGTTTAGCGGCGGCAATGTCGATATCAAGCGCGACCTTAGCGAAAACGAGGCCGACCAGTACCTCAAGGCCTTGCAGAGCGCCGGCGCCAAAGTGCGCAAGGAGCAGGACCTCGCCGCCAGCCTGAGCCTGGTGGAAACCGATGATCACCGTACGGAAAGCAGCGAAGCTGAAAGCAACGTACCAATGACCTGCCCCAAGTGCGGCCACCAGCAAAGCAAAGCCGTCGAGTGCTCGGCCTGCGGCATCGTTATCGAGAAATTTATCGCCCGCCAGGCCATGCTCGCGGAAAACCCGCCGGAAGTAGTCAGCGCAGCGACCACCCCCTACGCCACGCCAAAAGCGGCTGTGGCAGAAACATTGCCGGAATTCGGCGAGCTAAAAGCCTTTACCACCGACGGCCGCATCGGCCGCCTGCGTTACCTGGCCTGGTCAATGGTGCTGATGCTGGCCTGCTTGCCGTTGTTCGGCATCGCCGGCGGCTTCTTCGCCGCTTCGGAGATTCTTGGCGGCCTGCTGATGGTCGTGGTGGGTATCGCCGTCGCGGTGGTCGGCATCATGTTCGGCGTGCAGCGCCTGCATGATATCGGCTGGTCGGGCTGGCTATTGCTGGTCACCCTGGTGCCGATTGTCGGCGGGGTGTTCTCCCTGCTGATGTTTATCATCCCCGGCAGCACCGCCGCGAACCGCTTTGGCCCGCCGCCGCCACCGAATAGCCGCGCGGTAAAGATCCTCGCCCTACTCTGGGTGGCAATCATCGTCATCGGTATTGTTGCGGCCATCGCCCTGCCTGCCTATATGGGTTACTCCGACGCCGGCCTGTAACCCACTCGCAACCTTGCGCGGTACATGGGGTCGAAAGGCCCCATCACGGAGAACCCTATGACCCGTTACGCGCTTATTACCGGAGCCTCCAGCGGTATTGGCCTAGCCCTGGCGGAAGCCCTGGCTCGGCGTGGCCGCAATCTGATTCTGGTGGCGCGCCAACGCGATGCGCTGGAAAGCATTGCCTGCGAGCTGACTCAACGTTTTTCCGTGGAGGTGCTGTTTCGCGTCTGCGACCTCAGCCAGCCACTGCAGGTCAGTGGCCTGTTGCATGAACTGGAGCAAGGCGAACGCACTATTGATCTGCTAGTGAACAACGCCGGCATCGGCACCTCGGGCACTTACGTAGCCCAGGACTGGGCTCGCGAACAGCAACTGATCGAACTGAATATCCTGGCACTCGCCCGCCTCTGCCACGCCATCGGCACCATCATGGCCGGCCAGGGCAGCGGACAGATTCTCAACGTCGCCTCGGTTGCCGGCTTTCAGCCCGGCCCGGGTATGAGCAACTACTACGCGAGCAAGGCCTACGTGCTGCACTTCTCCGAAGGCCTGCGCGAAGAGCTGAAAGAGTACGGCGTTAAAGTATCCGTACTCTGTCCGGGGCCAACCCGCAGCGCGTTTTTCCGCACGGCTCGTATGAACAGTGAGGCGCTACAGGGCAGCAAACTGATGATGAGCGCCGAAGAAGTGGCACTTATCACCGTCAAGGCGCTGGAGAAAAACCGCGCGATCATCATCCCCGGCTGGCGTAACCGCCTGATTGCCCTCAGCCCTCGGCTAGGACCGCGCTGGCTGGTCCGGCGAATCAGCGCACGGCTTAATCGCCAGTTCGGCACCCCGATCTAAGCGACAGCCCTAACCCGCGTTGACCGTGCGCCCGTCCGCCCAGGCGCGCAACGCGGCAAGGTCTTCGGCCATCACCACTGACAGTGGCGCGGTACCCTGGATGCTTTGCAGCAGCAATGCCTGATTGACCGTCTGTTGCTGGGCTTGCGATGCATACAGGGCGCTGACCACCGCCTGCTCGATCTCCGCGCCGGAAAACCCGTCACAAGCCGCCGCCAGCTGCGCCAGGTCGAAGCCTGTCACGTCCAACTCGCGACGCGCCAGGTGAATCCGGAAGATCTCGGCCCGTACCGCCGCATCCGGCAGATCGACGAAAAACAGCTCATCAAAACGCCCCTTACGCACCAGCTCCGGCGGTAGCCGTGAAATCACGTTGGCGGTGGCCACCATAAATACCGGCGCCTTGCGCTCGGCCATCCAGGTCAGCAGGGTGCCGAGTACGCGCTGGCTGACGCCACCATCGTGATCACCACTGGCCAGGCCCTTTTCGATCTCATCCATCCACAGCACACAAGGCGCCATCTGCTCGGCAAGCTTCAAGGCTTCACGCAGGTTGCGCTCGGTCTCACCGAAGAACTTGTTGTACAGGCAGGCAAAGTCCAGACGCAGTAGGGGCAAGCCCCACAGTCCGGCGATGGCCTTGGCGGCGAGACTCTTGCCGCCGCCCTGAACACCGACCAGCAGCACGCCTTTGGGCAAATCGACGCCCTTGCCTTCGAGAAAGATGCTCTGCCGATCACCCAGCCAGCGTTTGAGGTTGCTCAGCCCACCGACCTCGGCGAAACGTGCGGTGTCGTACTCGAAACTCAGCACGCCATCGAGATCGAGCAGCTTGAATTTGGTCTTGTTCAACTCCGGCAGGTCTTCCTGGGTAATCGCGCCGTCATCGCAGATCACATTGCGCGCCAGCGCACGCGCCTCGGCATGGCTGAGACCACGCAGGTTCTTCACCACCTGCTGCAAGGTGCGGTTATCGGTGCGCACCCGGGAGTTGCGGTTGCGTGCACTCCAAGCAGTGGCCTCGTCACGCACGATGGCCAGCAGCTCTTCCTCGGAAGGTAGCGACAGGCTGAAGCGCGAGGCGTAGCGCTGCACTTCCGGCGGCAACTTGCAGGCGTGGGAAACCAGCACCAGCGTCGGCTTGCTCGGCTGCTCGTTCATGGCGATTTCCTTGAGCAGGCGCACCAACTTGGGGTTGTCCTCAAGAAACGGATGCAGATCGCACATCACATACAGCGTTGGCTGGGTGTCAGCCTTGATCAGACGCAGGGCGGTTTCTGGCTCAAGCGTCGTGCTGTCGACAGGCTCCTGAATGGAAAACCCCACGCGCTGCAAACCCTCGGTCACTGACCACAGCTGCAAGCCAAGACTGCGGCGCACCGCTAGGCTGGTCAGGGTTTCCAGCACCCGCAGCTCATCCCAGGATTCGATCAGCACCAGCTTGGTCTTGGAATCCAGTACCAAGCCCAGATCATGAATATCGTTTTTCACCCACGCTCCTTGTCCACTAAACTCGGCCTCTTTTTAAAGGTCGGGAGACTGTCCATGGACTGTCTATTTTGCAAGATCGTCGCTGGTGCAATACCGGCGCGCAAGCTTTATGAAGATGATCAGGTAATTGCCTTTCACGATATCGGCCCGCAAGCACCGGTGCACTTTCTGGTTATCCCGAAAAAACACATCAGCACCCTCAATGACTTGAGTGAGGCGGACAAGCCGCTGGCTGGGCATATCCTCTTTACCGCGCAACGCCTGGCCAAAGAGCAAGGCTGCGAGGAAGGTTTCCGCGTGGTAATGAACTGCAATGACCTGGGCGGTCAGACGGTGCACCACATCCATATGCATGTGCTGGGACAGCGGCAGCTGGCATGGCCACCGGGTTGAATCGTTCATTACTCGGCGCGCTGACCGTGCTCGCCCTGCTGGTCATCAATACCGCGCAGGCGCATACGGTTGGCAGCGTATTCAGCGATGCCTTGCCCACGGAAAAGCAAGGGCCACAGCTGGTGGTAGTGCCTGCCGGGCGCTATCTGCTCGGTGACCACAGTGGCCGCGGCAACCATAACGAACGCCCACTGACGCCCATCGAGATTCCTCAGCCATTTGCGATTGGCCGTTACGAGGTGAGTTTCAGCGACTGGCAGCACTACGCCGACGCCACCGCTACAGCCATGCCGGACAACGAGGGCTGGGGGTTGTCGGCGCAGCGGCCGGTAATCCATGTCTCATGGCACCAGGCTGTAGCCTATAGCCAGTGGCTGTCGAAGGTCACCGGCCAGCGCTATCGCCTGCCCACCGAAGCCGAATGGGAATACGCAGCCCGCGCCGGCAGCACCAGCTATTACTGGTGGGGCGAGCAGCTCGACAGCCCAGAAACTCGGCCGCGTGCGCATTGCCGTGGCTGCGCCACCTCACGGCTGATCCAGAGCAAGACCGAACGTGTAGGCCAGTTCGCCGCCAATGCCTTTGGCCTGCATGACACCGCCGGCAATGTCTGGGAGTGGACCGCTTCACGCTTCGCCAGCCCGTTCGATGGCAGCGAGCAACGCAGCGCCGGTTTAATGGATCAGAGCCCGCGAGCAGTTCGTGGCGGCGCCTGGAACAGTGGCCCGAGCTACCTGCGCAGCAGCCAGCGCGATATGAAGCAGCCGCAGCACAAGGACTACGCACTGGGTTTTCGCGTGCTGCGCGAGTTGCCGTGAGGCCTAGCGCGGCGAGGCTGCGACGAAACGTCAACAGACCTTCTCCCGCGCGTGGAGTAAACTGAGCGCCATCATCATCGCCGGAGGTCCCTATGGCCAGCGAACGTCACTTCTCTCCTGTTGATCGCCTGCTCCTGCAGGCCGATGCCGCGCTGCGCACCCTGCTGCCTTTCAGCGGTCAACCGACCCGGCCATCGCCGGCCATCGTGCAACCGGAAGCCGAGCTGGACGAGCAGCAGGCCCAGCATGTCGCTGGCCTGATGCGCATCAACCACACCGGCGAGGTCTGCGCCCAGGCGCTGTACCAGGGCCAGGCCCTGACCGCCAAGCTGCCACAGGTGCGCAAGGCCATGGAGCATGCGGCCGATGAGGAAATCGACCATCTGGCCTGGTGTGAGCAGCGTATCCGCCAGCTGGGCAGTCAGCCGAGCATCCTCAACCCGCTGTTCTACGGTTTGTCCTTTGGCGTCGGTGCGGCCGCCGGACTGATCAGCGACAAGATCAGCCTGGGCTTTGTCGCTGCCACCGAAGATCAGGTGGTCAAACACCTCGATGAGCATCTGCAGCAGATCCCGTTGGAAGACCAGAAATCCCGCGCGATTCTCGAACAGATGCGTGTCGATGAAGAGCAGCATGCCTGCAACGCCCTGGATGCCGGTGGCCTGCGTTTCCCGGCACCGGTGAAGTTCGGCATGAGCCTGCTGGCCAAGGTAATGACCGGCACCACCTACCGGGTTTAAAGCTGAGTCAGAGGCACAGAAAAGGGCACCGAGGTGCCCTTTTTCATGTCACGAGATCTGCAGCGTTTTACTCGCCCAGCTCGATAATCTCGTAGTCATGGGTGATATCAACACCACCGCGGCCCAGCATGATCGAGGCCGAGCAGTATTTCTCGGCCGACAGTTCAACCGCACGCTTGACCTGCGCCTCCTTCAAACCGCGGCCCTTGACCACAAAATGCAGGTGGATCTTGGTAAATACCTTAGGCTCTTCCGTCGCGCGTTCGGCTTCCAGAAAGGCTTCGCAACTCTCTACCGCCTGGCGGGATTTTTTCAGGATGCTGACCACATCGAAGTTGCTGCAGCCGCCCAGGCCGATCAGCAGCATCTCCATCGGGCGCACACCCAGATTGCGGCCACCGCTCTCCGGCGGGCCATCCATCACCACGGCATGGCCACTGCCCGATTCGCCGATAAACAGGGCTTCACCGGCCCACTGAATGCGCGCTTTCATTACTCAGGCTCCGCTGTTAAAAAGGAAGGCAGCTTAGCACAGCACTTTTCGCAACCCGATACCGGCAAGGAACCCAAGAGTTCCCGGTCAGATGTTAGCTACGTCGCAAAACAAGCCCTGCGCAGACAAGCTCTGTTAAGCTGACGCCGGTTTACTGGCACACTTGAATGGATAACTAAAAAAATAAATCTGCCTGTCGGACAAAGGCTTACCTTATAAATTTCGGGACTCGGGCATGGTCGCAATTACCCTTACACCAAAAATAAAGAACCTCGACAAACTCCTCGCACACTGTCACCGCCGCCGTTATACGGCGAAAAGCACCATCATCTATGCTGGCGATCGTTGTGAGACGCTGTTCTTTATCGTCAAGGGGTCGGTCACCATCCTGATCGAAGACGATGATGGCCGCGAGATGATCATCGCCTACCTCAACTCGGGGGACTTCTTCGGCGAGATGGGCCTGTTCGAAAAGGACGGCACCGAGAAGGAACGCAGCGCCTGGGTACGGGCCAAGACCGAGTGCGAAGTGGCGGAGCTGAGCTACGCCAAGTTCCGCGAACTGACCCAACAAGATCCGGATATCCTCTACGCCCTTGGCAGCCAGATGGCCGAGCGCCTGCGCAACACCACGCGTAAAGTTGGTGACCTGGCTTTCCTCGATGTCACCGGCCGCGTTGCCCGCACCCTGCTCGACCTGTGCAAGCAACCCGACGCCATGACCCACCCTGATGGCATGCAGATCAAGATCACCCGTCAGGAAATCGGCCGCATCGTCGGCTGCTCCCGGGAGATGGTCGGCCGCGTGCTCAAGGCCCTGGAAGAACAGGGCCTGGTCAACGTCAAAGGCAAGACCATGGTGGTGTTCGGCACGCGCTAAGTTGCATGCTGCAGACATAAAAAAGCCGACGCATGCGTCGGCTTTTTTATGTCTGCAGGCTCAGTCCACGTCGGGCGAGGCGATGACCCGCTTGCGCTCGGGAAAAAACAGTCGCTCCAGCTCCGCCCCCGGGTTATCGGCGCGCATAAAGGCTTCGCCGACCAGGAAGGCATACACCTCGCTGATTTCCATCAGCTCGACATCGGCGCGATTGAGGATGCCGCTCTCGGTCACCACCAGGCGATCGCGGGGAATCCGTGGCAGCAGATCCAGGGTGGTTTCCAGATTCAGCTCGAAGGTGTGCAGGTTGCGGTTGTTGATGCCCAGCAGCGG
This sequence comes from Pseudomonas sp., assembly GCA_035655415.1. GTDB lineage: Bacteria > Pseudomonadota > Gammaproteobacteria > Pseudomonadales > Pseudomonadaceae > Aquipseudomonas. The sequence goes on along the minus strand of DASRUM010000096.1, from coordinate 9,235 downwards.
CGTGTCGAGGGTCTTTAGCGCCCGCTCCAGTTCGTCGCCATCGTGCACCTCCACCAGTACATCGAGGTCGAAGGCCTTGGCGGTCGCCGCCAATTCGGCCATCTGCCCGTCATCCAGGGCCGAGACGATCAGCAGCACGCAATCGGCACCCAGGGCGCGTGCTTCGACGACCTGGTAGGGGTCGATCATAAAGTCCTTGCGAATCACTGGCAGCGAGCAGGCCGCACGGGCTTCCTGCAAGTAGCTGTCAGCGCCCTGGAAGAAATCCACATCGGTCAGCACCGACAGGCAGGTAGCCCCGCCGGCGGCATAACTCTGGGCGATCTCGGCGGGCACGAAGTGCTCGCGCAGCACGCCCTTGCTCGGCGAGGCCTTCTTGATCTCGGCGATCACCGCCGGCTGCTTGCGCTTGGCCTGCGCCAGCAGGGCGTTGGCAAAGCCGCGCGGGGCATCGGCGGCGCGCGCCCGCTGTTCGACCTCGGCCAGGCTGACGATGGCGCGGCGCTCGGCGACTTCCTCGGCCTTGCGGGCGAGGATCTTTTCCAGAACTGTGGGAAGGCTCACCCTGCATTCTCCTGCTTGTAAACGGCGGTAAAGGACACCAGCTCCTGCAGTTTTTCCCAGGCCAGGCCGGTATGCAGGGCGTCATGGGCGCGCTGTACGCCCTCCTTGAGGGTAGCAGCCAGATCGGCGGCGTAGATCGCCGCACCGGCATTCAGGGCGATCAGGTCCGCCGCCTTCTGCCCCTGCTCGGTCTTGCGCTTGGTCAGGGCATCGCGGATCAGCGTCAGGGACTCGGCGGCATCCTCCACGGTCAGGCCGATCAGGCTCTGGCTCTTGATGCCGAAGTCCTCCGGCTGAATGCTGTACTCGCTGACCACGCCATCCTTCAGCTCGGCGACGAAGGTCGGCGCGGCCAGGCTGATTTCATCCAGGCCGTCCTGAGCGTGCACCACCAGCACATGCTCGCTGCCCAGGCGCTGCAGCACCTCGGCCAGGGGCCGGCACAGCGCCTTGCTGAATACCCCCAGCACCTGATGTTTGACCCCGGCCGGGTTGGTCATGGGCCCAAGCATATTGAAGATGGTGCGCAGGCCCAGTTCGCGGCGCGGGCCGATGGCGTATTTCATCGCGCCATGGTGGGCCGGGGCGAACATAAAACCGACGCCGACGGATTCGACACAGCGCGCCACCTGCTCGGGAGCCAGATTGAGGTAGACCCCGGCGGCTTCCAGCAGATCGGCACTGCCACTCTTGCCCGACACCGCGCGATTGCCGTGCTTGGCCACCTGGCCACCGGCGGCGGCGACCACGAAGGCCGCGGCAGTGGAGACGTTGAAGATATTCATGCCGTCGCCACCGGTGCCGCAGGTGTCGACCAGGTGAGCGGCGTCGATCTGCACCGGCGCGGCCAGTTCACGCATGATCTGCGCAGCCCCGACGATCTCGTCGATGGTCTCGCTCTTCATGCGCAGGCCCATCAGAAAGGCACCGATCTGTGCGTCGCTGCACTGACCGGTCATGATCTCGCGCATCACGTCCTGCATCTCGGCGGTGTTCAGGTCGAGCTGGCTGACCACCCGGTTAAGGGCTTCCTTGATATTCATGGGCGCACGCCTCCTTGTTGCTTGAGGAAGTTGGCAAAGAGTTCATGACCCTGTTCGGTCAGGATCGACTCGGGGTGGAACTGCACGCCCTCGATATGCAGGGTCTTGTGGCGCAGGCCCATAATTTCGTCCACTTCGCCGTTTTCAAACTGGGTCCAGGCAGTGACTTCCAGGCAGTCCGGCAGGGTTTCGCGCTTGACCACCAAGGAATGATAGCGGGTCACGGTCAGCGGATTATTCAGGCCGGCGAACATACCCAGGTCCTTGTGGAACACCGGGCTGGTCTTGCCGTGCATCACCTGGCGCGCCCGCACTACATCGCCGCCAAAGGCCTGACCAATGCTCTGGTGGCCGAGGCACACACCGAGGATAGGCAGCTTGCCGGCGAAATGCAGGATCGCCTCGATAGACACCCCGGCTTCGGTCGGCGTGCACGGGCCTGGCGACACCACGATACGTTCGGGCTGCAGCGCCTCGATCTCGGCAATCGACAGTTCGTCATTGCGAATCACATGCACATCAGCACCCAGCTCGCCCAGGTACTGCACCACGTTGTAGGTAAAGGAGTCGTAGTTATCGATCATTAAAAGCATGGCGGGACTCCTCAGCGCTTGGACTGGTCAGGGACGGTTTGCTCGGCGAGCGCCACAGCACGGAACATGGCGCGACGCTTGTTCAGCGTTTCCTCCCACTCCAGGGCCGGCACCGAGTCGGCAACGATGCCAGCACCGGCCTGCACATGCAGCTCGCCGTCCTTGATCACCGCGGTACGTATGGCGATGGCAGTGTCCATATTGCCGTTCCAGGCCAGATAACCCACGGCACCTCCGTAAACGCCGCGCTTGACCGGTTCCAGCTCGTCGATGATTTCCATGGCGCGAATTTTCGGCGCGCCGGACAGGGTGCCGGCCGGCAGGATGGCGCGCAGCGCGTCCATCGCCGTCAGGCCTTCCTTGAGCTGGCCGGTGACGTTGGAGACGATATGCATAACGTTGGAATAGCGCTCGATCACCATCTTCTCGGTGAGTTTGACGCTGCCGGTGCTGGCAACCCGACCGACATCGTTGCGGCCTAGGTCGATCAGCATCAGGTGCTCGGCGACTTCCTTGGCGTCCGACAACAGGTCCTCTTCCAGGGCCAGATCGGCCTCTTCGGTGGCGCCGCGCGGGCGGGTGCCGGCAATCGGCCGCACCGTGACCAGACCATCTTCCAGGCGCACCAGCACCTCCGGCGAGCTGCCGACTACATGGAAGTCGCCGAAGTTGAAGAAGTACATATAGGGCGTTGGGTTGATGCAACGCAGCGCGCGGTACAGATCAATCGGTGCGGCCTTGAACGGGATCGACATGCGCTGGGAGATCACTACCTGCATACAGTCGCCGGCGAGGATGTACTCCTTGATCGCCTTGACCGCACTTTCGTAGTCATCGCGTTTAAAGCTGGAAATGAAATCCGGCTCGGCACCCGCCGGCGCAGCCAGATCCACACCCAGGCGCGGGGTAATTGGCTGACGCAGTTTGTGCAGAATCTCCTGCAGACGCGCCTGGCCCTGCTCCAGCGCATCGGCCTGGGCCGGATCTGCGAGGACGATGGCGTGCATCTTGCCGGCAAGGTTGTCGAATACAACCACCGCATCGGAGACCATCAGCAGGATATCCGGCGTACCCAGCGCGTCAGGGTTTACGCCCTTGGCCAGCTTGGGCTCGACATAACGCACGCTGTCATAGCCGAAGTAACCCACCAGGCCGCCGTTGAAGCGCGGCAGGCCCGGCAGAGTCGGTACCTTGTAGCGTGCCTGAAACTGCTCGACAAAGGCCAACGGGTCTTCGCATTGATGGCGCTCGACCTCGACGCCGTCGACGCTGATCAGCACCTCATGGCCATAAGCCCGCAGCACAGTGCGGGCCGGCAGACCGATGATGGAGTAACGTCCCCACTTCTCGCCGCCTTGGACGGACTCGAGCAGGTAGGTATTGGCCTCATCGGCCAGCTTCAGATAGATCGACAGCGGGGTGTCGAAATCCACCAGGGTTTCGCAGGCAACAGGAATGCGGTTATAGCCGGCAGCGGCTAAACGCAGGAATTCTTCGCGGGTCATGATCAGCCTCGTGGCTTGAGGTAATTCGGTCGAGTGCAAACGCGCCGCCTAGGCGGCCAAGATCAGGTCAGGGGCGCCAGCGCCAACGGGCCAGGGCCTTGATGATTTTCATGTCGGTGCTTGCCGACCAGCGCGTGCAGGTAACCACCACGAAGCTCTCTTATTTCAGGCGGGATTGAAGTTCGGCCACACTAGCGCAGGGCCGGAGCCGAATCAACCCGCAAACCCCGGCAAAATCGGGGGCTCAGCCGGGCGCAGCAAGCCGCTCAGACAATCCAGCACATGCGCAGGATTCTCCTCGGCAATCGGCCGACCGTGGTTATAACCGTAACTCAGCGCCACACAGGGCACGCCGGCTGCCTTGGCCGCCAGCACGTCATTGCGCGAGTCACCGACAAACAGCGCCTGCGCAGCGTCCACTCGGGCCAGTTGCAGCACATGCAGCAGCGCTGCGGGGTCGGGCTTCTGCTGAGGCAGAGTGTCGCCGCCGACAATCCAGCGGAAATAGCCGCCCAGGCCCTTTTCATCCAATAAGGGCGCAACAAAGCGCTCGGGCTTGTTGGTGACAATCGCCAGCTCGACCTGCTGCTCACGTAACCAATCCAGGGTGGATTGCACGCCGGGGTAGACCTGGGTCAGGGCGTGGTTTGCAGCGTAAAACTGCATAAACAGCTCCAGCGCCTGCTCGGCCAGCTCATTATCGACATGCGCATGTTCCAGCCCGCACGCCAGCGCACGGCGCACCAGCACCCGCGCGCCATTGCCGACCCAATTGCGCACCTGCTCCACACCGGCTACCGGACGACCCAGCTCGCGCAGGGTATTGTCGACAGCGGCGGCCAGATCCGGCACTGAGTCCACCAGGGTGCCGTCCAGGTCAAACATCACCAGGCGCGGCAACTCACCTTGGAACAGCTCACGCAGCAGACTCATCCGCGCGCCAGGGCCAATTCAGCGCGCATGGCGTCGATCACAGCCTTGTAGTCGGGCTGATTGAAGATCGCCGAGCCCGCGACAAAGGTATCGGCACCCGCTGCGGCGATTTCGCGAATGTTCTGCACATTCACTCCACCATCGATTTCCAAACGGATTTCACGCCCAGATGCGTCGATCAGCGCGCGCGCTTCCTTGAGCTTCTCCAGAGTATGGGGAATAAACTTCTGCCCGCCGAAGCCTGGGTTGACGCTCATCAGCAGAATCATGTCGACCTTGTCCATCACGTGCTTGAGCACTTCCAGCGGGGTTGCCGGATTGAACACCAGGCCGGCCTTGCAACCGCCATCGCGAATCAACTGCAGGGAGCGGTCGATATGCTCACTGGCTTCCGGATGGAAGGTGATATAGCTGGCGCCAGCGTCGATAAAGTCACCGATAATGCGGTCCACTGGCTTAACCATCAGATGCGCGTCAATCGGCGCGGTGATGCCGTACTTGCGCAGCGCGGCGCAGACCATCGGGCCGATGGTCAGGTTCGGCACATAGTGATTGTCCATTACATCGAAGTGCACGATGTCAGCGCCGGCGGCGAGCACCTTGTCCACTTCCTCGCCCAGGCGAGCGAAGTCAGCGGAAAGAATCGACGGAGCAATGGCGAAGGGTTGCATAACGCACCTCGGTGGCATTCACGAAAGGCGCGCATTGTACCCGAGCCGATTCTCAGGCGTCGCTGGGACGATGGTCGACGACCGTAGGGTGCGCCGCGCGCACCGAGGCGCGCGGCACAATCCCGGAGTCAGGCCAGCTCGTCAAAGCACTCGGCGATAATCGCCAGGCCCTTGTCGAGTAGATCATCTTCGGCGGTCAGCGGTACCAGTACGCGTAACACGTTGCCGTAGGTGCCGCAGGACAGCAGGATCAGGCCCTTGTCGCGGGCCTTGGCGACGATCTGCCCGGTCAGGGCGGTGTTGGGTTTGTGCAGATCGCCGTCTTCGCACAGTTCCATGGCGATCATGGCGCCGAGGGCGCGCACTTCACCGATGCTCTTGTGCTTGGCCTGGATGGCCTTGAGGCCGGTGACCAGACGCTCGCCGACAGCCTTGCAGCGATCCAGCAGCTTTTCTTCCTCGAACACCTCCATCACCGCCAGGGCCGCGGCGCAGGCAATCGGGCTGCCGGCGTAGGTGCCGCCCAACCCGCCTGGGGCGATGGCGTCCATGTATTCCGCCTTGCCGCATACGCCGGCCACCGGGAAACCGCCGGCGATGGATTTGGCGAAGGTGGTCAGGTCGGCGGCGACGCCCATCTGTTCCATGGCGAAGAAGGTGCCGGTACGGCCGGCGCCGGTCTGCACTTCGTCAGCGATCAGCAGGATGCCGTGCTGATCACAGAGGGCGCGCAGGCGCAGCATGAAGTCTTTCGGCGCGACGTAGAAACCGCCCTCGCCCTGCACTGGCTCGATGATGATCGCGGCGATATCGCGCGGCTCGGCGTCGTTCTTGAAGATGCGCTCGATACTGGCGATCGCGTCATCGGGGCTCACGCCATGCAGCGCGCATGGGTACTGGGCGCGGAAGATGCCGCCGGGCATCAGGCCCATGCCAGCCGAGTAGGGGTTGACCTTGCCGGTCAGACCCAGGGTCATCATGGTGCGACCGTGGTAGCCGCCGGTGAAGGCGATCACACCGGCGCGGCCAGTGGCAGCACGGGCAATCTTCACGGCGTTTTCCACCGCTTCGGAGCCGGTGGTGACCAGCAGGGTCTTCTTGGCGAAATCGCCCGGTACGCGCGCGGCGACCTTCTCGCACAGCTCGACGTAGGGCTCGTAGGCCAGCACCTGGAAGCAGGTGTGGGTCAGCTTGGTCAGCTGCTCTTGCACCGCCGCCACCACTTTCGGGTGCAGGTGGCCAGTATTGAGCACAGCGATGCCGCCAGCAAAGTCGATAAACTCGCGGCCTTCAACGTCGGTCACGGTGGCGTTCTTCGCTGACTCGGCGAAGATCGGGTGGATCTGGCCCACGCCGCGTGGAACGGCAGCGGTGCGGCGTTGCATCAAGGATTCGTTGGTCTTGCTCATAGTGTCCTCAGACGAAACGTGAACGGTAGGGTGCGCCGTGCGCACCGAAAATAGACAAGGTGCGCACGGCGCACCCTACATGCCCATGCACAGGTATTTGATTTCCAGATACTCATCCAAACCGTATTTCGAGCCTTCTCGGCCCAGACCGGAGGACTTCATGCCGCCAAACGGCGCGACCTCGGTTGAGATCACCCCGGTGTTGATGCCGACCATGCCGTACTCCAGCGCTTCGGCCACACGGAATACACGGCCCAGGTCGCGGGCATAGAAGTAGGCGGCCAGGCCGAACTCGGTGTCGTTGGCTTGGCGAATCACCTCGGCCTCATCGCTAAAGCGAAATAGCGGGGACAGCGGACCGAAGGTTTCTTCACGGGCCACGGCCATCTCGGTCGTCACGCCGGTAACGATGGTCGGTTCAAAGAAATTACCGCCCAAACTGTTACCGCCCGCCAGCAGAGTCGCGCCCTTTTCCAGGGCGTCATGCAAGTGGCGCTGGACCTTGGCCACAGCCTCGGCATTGATCAACGGGCCAGTGGTGATGCCCTCCTCCATGCCGTTGCCGACCCGGAGTTTGGCCACCGCCGCCTGCAATTTTTCGGCAAAGGCGTCGTGCACGCCGTCCTGCACATACAGGCGATTGGCGCACACGCAGGTCTGCCCGGCGTTGCGGTACTTGGAGATGATTGCCCCTTCCACGGCGGCATCCAGGTCGGCGTCGTCGAAGACGATAAACGGTGCGTTGCCGCCCAGTTCCAGCGAGAGCTTCTTCAAGGTCGGCGCGCACTGCTGCATCAGTTTGATGCCGACGCTGGTGGAGCCGGTAAAGCTCAGCTTGCGCACGATGGGGTTGTCACACAGCTCGCCGCCCACTTCACGGCTGGCGTCCACGTCCGCCGGAATCACGCTCAGCAGCCCGGCCGGTATACCAGCGCGCTCGGCCAGTGCCGCCAGCGCCAGCGCTGAGAACGGCGTTTGCGGAGCAGGCTTGAGCACCATGGCGCAGCCCACGGCCAGCGCCGGGCCGGCTTTGCGCGTGATCATGGCGCAGGGGAAGTTCCACGGCGTAATGGCGGCGGTAACGCCCACTGGCTCTTTTTGCACGAGGATGCGCTTATCGCCAGCGTGGGCCGGAATCACGTCGCCATAGGCGCGCTTGGCTTCTTCGGCGAACCACTCGATAAAGGAGGCGGCGTAGGCGATCTCGCCACGGGCCTCAGCCAAGGGTTTACCTTGTTCGGCGGTCATAATCCGCGCCAGGTCTTCCTGGTTGGCCAGGATCAGGTTGAACCACTGGCGCAGGCGATTGGCCCGCTCCTTGGCCGTCAGGGCACGCCAAGCCGGTTGCGCGGTTTGTGCAGCCTCGATAGCGCGGCGGGTTTCCGCGCGGCCCATATTGGGCACGCTGCCGACCAGCTCGCCGTTGGCCGGATTGCGAATCTCGGTGCGCGCGCCACTGTCGGCCTCGCACCACTGGCCATTCACATAGGCCTGCTGGCGCAGCAGGCTGGGATCATTCAATTGCAGGCTCATGGGGCTCTCTTGTTCTGGGTGGTTCAGGACGGCTGCTGGGTGCGCAGCTTCTCGCTACGGCCGCGCAGCCATTCCAGGGTCAACAGCAGGAGGATGGAGAAACCGATCAGCAGGGTTGCCGCAGCGGCGATAGTCGGCGACAGGTTTTCGCGGATGCCACTGAACATCTGCCGCGGCAGGGTGGTCTGCTCGGGGCCGGCGAGGAACAGGGTCACCACCACTTCATCAAAGGAGGTGGCAAAGGCAAACAGCGCCCCACTGATCACCCCCGGCGCGATCAGCGGCAGGGTCACCCGGCGAAACGCGGTCAGCGGCGAAGCACCGAGGCTGGCGGCCGCGCGCACCAGGTTGTAGTTAAAGCCTTGCAGGGTGGCCGACACGGTGATGATGACGAAAGGCACGCCGAGCACCGCATGCACCACAATTAGCGACAGGTAGCTGTTGCCCAAACCCAACGGCGCGAAAAACAGGTAACTGGCCACCCCGACGATCACCACCGGTACCACCATGGGCGAAATCAGCAGACTCATCACCAGGGCCTTGCCACGAAACTCGCCACGGGTCAGGCCAATCGCGGCCAGCGTGCCGAACACCATCGCCAGCAGCGTGGCGGCCGGGGCAATGATCAAGCTGTTTTTCAGCGAGCGCATCCACTCAGCCGAGGTGAAGAAGTCCTCATACCAGCGCAGAGAAAACCCCTGCAGCGGGTACACCAGAAAACTGCCGGAGTTGAACGACAGCGGGATGATCACCAACACAGGCAGGATCAGAAACAGCAGCACCAGCCCGCAGAGGCTGCGCAGGCTGTAGTGCCAGATGCGCTCGATGGGGGACATATACGGACTGAGCATGACGGTTTACTCCAGGTGAGCATTCAGCTCCCCTCGCCCACTCAACGGGCGAGGGATATTCATAGACCTGCGGCGCAGGCTGTTCTTAGGCCAGGCGCAACTTGCTGGCACCGACCAGCCAGCTGTACACCAC
>DASRUM010000095.1:0-6093 GCA_035655415.1 Pseudomonas sp. | reverse complement strand
TTTGCTCGGCTCGACGATCTGCACCATCTCAACCTTGTCGAACTGGTGCTGACGAATCATCCCGCGGGTATCACGACCCGATGCGCCGGCTTCGCTACGGAAGCACGGGGTGTGCGCAACCAGCTTGAGTGGCAGCTGCTTGGGATCAAGGATCTCGCCAGCAACGATATTGGTCAGCGACACTTCAGCAGTCGGGATCAGGTAAAGATCGGCTTCGCCTTCGCGGCTGATCTTGAACAGGTCTTCCTCGAACTTCGGCAGCTGGCCGGTGCCTTGCAACGCAGGCGCTTGCACCAAATACGGCGTGTAGGCTTCTTCGTAGCCATGCTCGCCGGTGTGCAGGTTAATCATAAATTGCGCCAGAGCGCGGTGCATGCGGGCGATGGGGCCGCGCAGCAAGGCAAAGCGCGCACCGGAGAGTTTGGCGGCGGTCTCGAAATCCAGCCAACCGTGCTGCTCACCGAGGGCAACGTGATCCTGAATCGGGAAATCGAAGCTGCGCGGCGCGCCCCAGCGCGATACTTCGACGTTGCCCTCTTCGTCTGCACCGACCGGTACCGACTCGTGCGGCAGGTTGGGGATATTCAGCAGCAGGTTATCGAGTTCAGTCTGAATGCTGTCGAGGTCACGCTTGCACTGCTCCAGATCGCTGCCCATCTGGTCCACTTCCGCCAACAGCGGCGCAATGTCTTCACCGCGCTGCTTGGCCTGGCCAATGGATTTGGAGCGGCTGTTGCGCTCGGCCTGCAGCTGCTCGGTGCGGGTCTGCACATCCTTGCGCTGGGCTTCAAGCGCTTCGAAACGCACAACATCAAGGACAAAGCCACGGGCGGCCAGGCGCTCGGCCACTTCATGGAGCTGGGTACGAACGAGTTTGGAATCGAGCATGTTCTGGTCTCAACACATCACAAGGGTTTGCATGGCCTTGGCCATGACGCGCAGTTTAAGGCTTTAACAGGGTTGGGTGCCAGACCGCACGTTAGCTGGCGCGGCTACTGATAGAGGCGCGCCAGGGCAAAACCGCCCCAGACAGCGAGCACGCCGCCGACCACGCTGCACAACAGGTAGGCAAACGCCTCATTGTGGCGGCCACTTTCAAACAGCTTAAGCAGCTCAAGGCTGAATGAGGAAAAGGTGGTGAAGCCGCCGAGCAGCCCGATGATCAGGCCGCTGCGAAATTCGATTGGCAGATCGCTGCGCAGCAGAAACAGGCCTGACAACAGACCGATCAACAGGCAGCCGAGGATATTGACGGTGAAGGTGCCCAGGTAGAAATGCCGAGGCCACTGCGTCACCACCCAGCTTGCGGTAAGAAAGCGCAGTACAGAGCCCACTGCACCACCGAGGGCAACCGCCATGGCTACGCGAATCATGGCTTTCTCCGCTGGCGAGGACTATTGCGGTCCTGGTTTTTCAAGTGCTGCAGCTTGTCGCGAATCTTTAGCTCCAGGCCGCGTGACACCGGCTGGTAGTACTCGCGTGGCTCGAAGGTTTCCGGAAAGTAATCTTCGCCTGCCGCATAGGCATCAGGCTCATCATGGGCGTAGCGGTATTCATCGCCATAGCCCAACTCTTTCATCAGCTTGGTCGGCGCGTTGCGCAGGTGCAGCGGGACTTCCTGTGAGCCATGCTCGGCGGCGTCACGCATGGCAGCCTTGAAGGCGTTGTAGACCGCGTTGCTTTTCGGCGCACAGGCCAGGTAGACAATTGCCTGGGCCACCGCCAGCTCACCCTCAGGGCTGCCCAGGCGCTCCTGTACATCCCATGCGTTGAGGCACAGGGTCAGCGCGCGCGGATCGGCATTGCCGATGTCTTCGCTGGCCATACGTACCACGCGGCGAGCGATATACAGCGGGTCGCAGCCGCCATCGAGCATGCGTGCAAACCAGTACAGCGCGCCGTCCGGGCTGGAGCCGCGTACGGATTTGTGCAGCGCAGATATCTGGTCGTAAAAGGCTTCGCCGCCTTTATCGAAGCGCCGACGGGTATCGCCAAGCAGATTGAGCAGCAGTTCGCTGCCGATCTCGCTGCCGTCTTCGGCCAGGTCGGCGGCGTTTTCCAGAAAGTTGAGCAAACGCCGGCCATCGCCATCGGCGGCGGCTTGGAGAATCTTGAAGCTTTCTTCCGGCAGGCTCAGCTGACGCTCGCCCAGGCCCTTTGGATCGCTCAAGGCGCGATCGACCAGCTTACGCAGCGCGCTTTCATCGAGGCTTTTCAACACGTACACGCGAGCTCGGGAGAGCAAGGCGTTGTTTAGCTCGAACGAAGGGTTTTCCGTGGTGGCGCCGATAAAGATCAGCGTGCCGTCTTCCACATACGGCAGAAAGGCATCCTGCTGCGACTTGTTGAAACGGTGCACCTCATCGACAAACAGGATGGTCTGGCGGCCATATTGCGCGGCGTGCTGCTGCGCCACTTCCACGGCCTGGCGAATCTCCTTGACCCCGGAGAGCACCGCAGAAATCGTCTCGAAATGCGCATCGGACACCTGCGCGAGCAGCCGCGCCAGGGTGGTTTTGCCCACCCCCGGCGGGCCCCAGAAGATCATCGAGTGCAGCGCGCCCTGCTCCAGCGCTTCACGCAAGGGTTTGCCGCGAGCCAGCAAGTGCTCCTGGCCGACGTACTCATCCAGACTGGTTGCGCGTAACCGGGCAGCCAGGGGTTGAGCGATGGGAGCCTTGCGAAACAGATCCATGACTGCGGTTTAACGCCTCTCGTTGTTGAGCGTTCTACTCTTGAATCACGTCCGCGCCGGCCGGGATCTCGAAGGTGAACTGCGCATCGTCCTGCGGTTCATTCATTTTCACGTTGAGGAAAAGAATGTTGGTGCGCTGGCCGATGCTGTCGATTAGCTGCATATCGTTGAGCACCTTGTTACGGAACGACAGACGCAGGCTGTCGAACAGGGTGTCCTTGGATTTTGGCTTGAGAATAAAGTCGACCACGTTGCCACCCTCTTTGTGGCTGATCTCGAAGTTCTCACGGATCTTCGACACATCGCCGGACAGCAGCAGCGCCGGGGTATGGGTCAGACGCTGATCGAGGGTCTGGATGGTCACCTGCTGCAGATCCGGGTCATACAGCCAAACCTTCTCGCCATTGGAAACCAGCAACTGCTCCATCGGCGCATCGGTGTGCCAACGGAACAGGCCTGGGCGTTTTAGCGCGAGCTGGCCTGCAGTTTCCTGCAGCTGGGTGCCGCTGCCGTCCAGGGTCAGTTGGGAAAAGCGCGCGTTTATGGTCTGCGCCTGATTGAGCAACTCGGTCAGGCGCTGTACTGCAACTTCATCGTCGGCCATGGCGGCAACGCTGGTAAAACTCAGTACGGTCAGTAACAACATGCGAATCAGGCGCATGGGACTCCTTATCAGATCGGGCTAGGCATTAATCGCGAACAGGGCTTGGTGCTATGACCTCGCGAGAGCCATTGGTGTTCATTGAGGTGACGACGCCAGCCATTTCCATGGCCTCGATCATCCGGGCGGCGCGGTTGTAGCCGATCTTCAGCTTGCGCTGCACGGCGGAAATAGACGCGCGACGGCTTTCCAGAACGAAATTGACCGCCTCATCGTAAAGCGGGTCGGACTCGCTGCCTTCACTGCCTTCGCCGCTGCCACCCTCAAAGCCGCTACCGGACTCTTCGGCGCCGGCCAGGATGTCATCGATATAGTCAGGCGTGCCACGCTGCTTCCAAGCTTCAACCACGCGGTGTACTTCTTCGTCGGAAACAAAGGCACCGTGTACGCGAATCGGCAAACTGGTGCCTGGCGGCATATAGAGCATGTCACCGTGGCCCAGCAGTTGCTCGGCACCACCCTGATCAAGAATGGTGCGCGAGTCGATCTTGCTCGATACCTGGAACGCCATACGGGTCGGGATGTTGGCCTTGATCAGACCGGTAATCACATCCACCGACGGGCGCTGGGTCGCAAGAATCAGGTGTATACCCGCCGCACGAGCCTTCTGGGCGATACGCGCAATCAGCTCTTCAACCTTTTTGCCGACGATCATCATCATGTCGGCGAACTCGTCGACCACCACCACGATGGTCGGCAGGGTTTTCAGCAGCGGCGCTTCGTCATGCATGCTTTCGCGCTTGTACAGCGGATCGCTCAGCGGCTCGCCGGCCTCTTCGGCGTCTTTGACCTTGCGGTTGAAGCCGGCCAGGTTGCGCACGCCCATCTTCGACATCAGTTTGTAGCGGCGCTCCATCTCGGCCACCGACCAGCGCAGAGCGTTGGCGGCTTCCTTCATGTCGGTCACAACCGGGCACAGCAGGTGCGGAATACCTTCGTAGATAGACAGTTCAAGCATTTTCGGGTCGATCATGATCAAGCGCGCCTCTTCCGGCGTGGACTTGAACAGAATCGACAGGATCATTGCGTTCACCCCGACCGACTTACCGGAGCCGGTAGTACCGGCCACCAGCAAGTGAGGCATCTTCGCCAGGTCGGTGATTACCGGTTTGCCGCCAATGTCATGGCCCAGAGCCAGGGTGACCGGCGACTTGGCTTCGTCATACTCGGGCGACGACAGCACTTCGGAGAAGCGCACGATCTGCCGGTCTTCGTTGGGGATTTCGATACCGACGGTGGTCTTGCCTGGAATCACTTCCACCACGCGCACGCTGATGATCGCCATCGAACGTGCCAGGTCCTTGGCCAGGCCGGAAATGCGGCTGACCTTGATCCCTGCTGCAGGCTGGATCTCGAAACGGGTGATCACCGGGCCTGGATGGACCGACTCGACGATAACCTCGACGCCAAACTCCTTGAGCTTGATCTCAAGCAGTCGCGACATGGCTTCCAGGTATTCGGGCGAGTATTTCTTCTGAACCTTCTCTGCCACATCGAGGATCGAAATCGGCGGCAGGCTGCCGGCCAAGGCGCTGTCCTCAAACAGGTTGACCTGCTTCTCTTTCAATACGCGCTTGCTCGGTTCAGGCGCTTTCGGCGCGGCTGGCGGCGTGATCACTGGCGCTGGGCGGTTGACCCGCTCGCTCATGTGCTTGTTTAACGACTCTTCGCGCTCAATCAGGCGTTCTTTCACCTTGGCCTGTTCACGGCGATCCAGCACGATCGGCGCGGAGACTTCACTGACGCGCTCATCGACTTCACGCAATTGCGCCACCAGCTGCTTGCGCTCAACCCGCGCACTCCACCAGCGGTTGGCCAGGCTCTGGATCAGCTCGATCAGGTCGAGGGTGATCTTGCCGGTCAGGTCCATCACCTTGAACCAGGACAGGTCGGTAAACACCGTCAAGCCGAAGAGGAACAGCGCGATCAGCAGCAGCGTACTGCCTTGCACATTCAGCGCATTGATCGCCAGCGCCCCCAGGCTTTCACCTAGCGCGCCACCTGCAGAGGCCGGCATGCTTGAGCTGGCGTGAAAATGGATATAGGCAAGGGCGGCACCGGACAGCACCAGAAAAACCAGACCAATCAGCCGCCAGGAGAACAGCCAGCCGCTCCACTGCCACGGCTGATGGCGGGCGCGGAACACTTGCAGGGTTTTTACCGCCAACAGCAGCGGGAATAGATAGGCGAAATAGCCCAGCGCCATAAACAGAATGTCGGCAAACCAGGCACCGGCGCGGCCGGCAGCGTTCTGTACCTGCTCAACATTGCTGGTGTGGGTCCAGCCCGGATCGGCCGCATCGTAGGTCAGCAGAGCCATCCAGAGATAAAGGCAAAGTGCGCCCAGGCCAATCAGCGCGCCTTCTTTCAGTCGATAAGGCAGCTGCTGACGCCAGAGAGGGGCTTGTGCGGTTGGGCTAGATTTCTTCAAAACGCATCTGTTCCTGCGCCAGAGGCGCCGAATAATTGGTTAACGGCAAAATATGCAGCGATTGTACGGGTTTAACCGCACCATACCAGACCGAGCTGTATGCATAAACAGCCACGGCGGTTGACTCCCGCTCTTCGCCCGCTTCGGTGTAGCATATCCGCCAACATCTTCCGTGCGGCTCAATTGGAGCATGCATTCTCTTTTGTGACAAAGGCTTATGAGGTGTTTTTATGAGCGAAGTCAAGCATTCACGCTTGATCATCCTGGGCTCCGGCCCTGCCGGTTATAGCGCTGCCGTTTACGCTG
>DASRUM010000094.1:0-10857 GCA_035655415.1 Pseudomonas sp. | reverse complement strand
CACCCTGACGCCACATCACGTCTTAGCACACTTTAATCGCTGCCATTTTACGGAGAACACCGCCATGAGCGTCCGCCTCGGCATTGTCATGGACCCCATCGCCCAGATCGCCTTCAAGAAGGACAGCTCGCTGGCCATGTTACTGGCCGCCCAAGCGCGCGGCTGGACCCTCTTCTATATGGAGCAGAAAGATCTTTACCAGGCCAAAGGTGAAGCACGCGCGCGACTGTCAGAGCTTAGCGTATACAACGACCCACAACGCTGGTTCGAACTGGGTAACGAGCACGATATCGCGCTAAGCGAACTGGACGTGATCCTGATGCGCAAGGACCCGCCCTTCGATAACGAGTTTGTCTACTCCACCTACCTGCTGGAACAAGCCGAGCAAGCGGGCGTTCTGGTGGTCAACCGCCCGCAAAGTCTGCGCGACTGTAATGAAAAGTACTTTGCCACCCAATTCGGCCAATACACTCCGCCGACCGTGGTCAGCCGTAGGGCCGACATTCTGCGCGAGTTTGCCAAAGAGCAGCGTGACATCATTCTCAAACCCCTCGATGGAATGGGCGGATCGATGATATTTCGTCACCGCGAAGGCGATCCCAACCTTTCGGTGATTCTCGAGGCCCTGACCAACCACGGCCAGCAGCAGATCATGGCCCAGGGTTACCTGCCCGCAATCAAGGATGGCGATAAACGCATTCTGATGATTGACGGCGAACCAGTGCCTTATTGCCTGGCGCGCATTCCGGCGGCTGGTGAAACCCGCGGCAATCTCGCCGCCGGTGGACGCGGTGAAGCCCGCCCACTGACCGAACGCGACCGTGAAATCGCCGCCGCCGTCGGCCCGACTCTACGCGAGAAAGGCCTGCTGTTTGTCGGCCTGGACGTGATCGGCGAACACCTGACCGAGATCAACGTGACCAGCCCGACCTGCATCCGCGAGATCGATGCCGCCTTCGATATACGCATCGGCGAGCAGCTGATGGACAAGATTGCCGAGAAGCTCAATGCGCGCAGTGCTTCATAGACTTTTCCATGCGCCCTCGGCAGACTGCGCGGCAACCTGAGCAGACCCGATATGCGATGAACGCAGCAGCCCAACTCCCTGAACTTTCCAGCGCCGGCGTACAGCCGGCGGACCGCCTGGGCTTTACCCTGTTCCTCGCTGCCGTACTGCATGCTGCGCTGATCCTCGGCCTGGGCTTTACCCTGGCCGAACCAAGCCAGATCAGCAAAACCCTGGAAATTACCCTCTCCACCTTCAAAAGCGAAGAAAAGCCCAAAGAGGCCGACTTCCTCGCCCAGGACAACCAGCAAGGCAGTGGCACCCTGGACCACAAGGCCGCGCCGAAAACCACCGAGCAGGCTCTGTTTCAGGACAGCGAGGTCAAGCGCATCACTCCGCCCGCGGCGCCGCAACAGCCGGCCGTGCGCCAGGAAGCGCCCAAGGCGGCCGTCGCCACCCGCTCCCCGCAACAGCAAAAAACCCCGGTCAAACGCGAAGAAACCAAGCCCACACCGCAAACCCGACCAGCACCGGTATTCGACAGCGCGCAACTGTCTTCGGAAATCGCCAGCCTGGAAGCCGAACTGGCCCAGTAAGTTCAGCAATACGCCAAACGGCCGAAGATCCACCGCCTCAACGCCGCCTCGACCATGCGCGACAAAGGCGCCTGGTATAAGGATGAGTGGCGCAAGAAGGTCGAGCGGGTCGGTAACCTCAACTACCCGGACGAAGCACGCCGCCAGGGCATCTACGGCAGCCTACGGCTGCTGGTGTCGATCAATCGCGATGGCACGCTGTACGAGGTGCAGGTCCTGGAATCGTCTGGCCAGCGCACCCTCGACCAGGCCGCCCAGCGCATCGTGCGCCTGGCCGCGCCGTTCGCGCCGTTCACCGGCGACCTGGCCGATGTCGACCGCCTGGAAATCATCCGCACCTGGCGCTTCGAGCGCGGCGACCGCCTGTCAAGCAACTGATCAGGCAGACTTTTACCCAACGATGCCGCGTCGCGCTTGAAGCCAATGGCCTGAAGCCTGAAACTAACGCCCATGAAAGACGCCAGCCCCAGCTACCTCAAGCACCACTTCCTGATCGCCATGCCGCACATGGCCGATCCGCATTTCGCACAGACGGTTACCTACATCATTGATCACAATGAACACGGCGCCATGGGCCTGGTGATCAACAAGCCCAACGGCCTCAATCTGGCTGATGTACTCGAACAGTTGCGCCCGGATGACGAGCCGCCCGTGCTGTGCCAGAGCCTGCCGATCTTTACCGGCGGGCCCGTACAGACCGATCGCGGCTTTGTTCTACACCCCAGTGGCCCGCAGTTTCAGGCCACCCTTGAGTTGGGCGAGCTGGGCCTGTCGACCTCGCAGGACGTGCTATTCGCCATTGCCGACGGCACCGGCCCGGAGAAATACCTGATTACCCTCGGCTATGCCGGCTGGGAAGCTGGGCAGCTGGAAGCCGAACTGGCCGACAACGCCTGGCTCACCTGCCCGGCCGACAATGCCATCCTCTTCGACCTACCCTTCGACCAGCGCCTGAACGCCGCGGCCGCGCGCCTGGGCGTCAACCTCAGCTTGCTCACCTCGCAAGCCGGGCACGCCTGATGGCCGAGAATGCAAAACCGCTGCGCCTGCTGCTGGGTTTCGATTACGGCAGTAAACAGATCGGCGTTGCGGTCGGCCAGGTGATCACCGGCCAGGCCCGCGAGTTGTGCATCCTCAAGGCGCAGAACGGTGTGCCGGACTGGCAGAAAGTCGAGGCGCTGATCAAGGAATGGCAGCCGGACGCCATTGTCGTTGGCCTGCCACTGAACATGGATGGAACGAAAAGCGAGATGAGCGACCGCGCCGAAAAATTCGCCCGCCGCCTTAACGGCCGCTTCAACCTGCCCGTACACACCCACGACGAACGCCTGACTACCTACGAGGCCAAGGGCCAGCGCCTGCAGCAAGGGCAGAACAGCGGCTACCGCGAGCGCCCGGTCGACGCCCTGGCCGCCGCTTTATTGCTACAAGGTTGGCTTGAAGAAAATTGCCTGGGCTAACCCCCGCTAAGACTGCACCTGGAGTGTTGCCATGAGCTTACCCAACCCGGCCGAACTGCTACCGCAAATGGCCGCAGCCCTGACCAGCCACCTGAATCAGCGGCAGATCAGCGAACCGCGCTTTATCGGCATTCGCACTGGCGGCGTCTGGGTTGCTCAGGCGCTGCTGGAAGCCCTGGGCCGCGACGACGCACTGGGTATTCTCGATGTGTCCTTCTACCGTGACGACTTCACCCAGAACGGTCTGCACCCGCAGGTGCAACCCTCCGAACTGCCGTTCGAAATCGAAGGCCAGCACCTGGTGCTCATCGACGACGTGCTGATGAGCGGGCGCACCATCCGCGCCGCGCTCAATGAGCTGTTCGATTACGGCCGCCCGGCCAGCGTAACCCTGGTCAGCCTGCTTGACCTGAATGCCCGCGAGCTGCCGGTGCGCCCGGATGTAATCGGCGCGACCCTGTCGCTGGCGGCGGATCAACGGGTAAAATTGTCCGGCCCCACGCCGCTGACCCTCGAACTCCAGACGCTTGCCAATTGAGACTCGCCAGATGACGACCATAGCCGCCAAGCGCCCGCTGCAGCTGAATGACCAAGGCCAACTGCGCCACTTCCTGTCCCTCGACGGCCTGCCCCGCGAGCTGCTGACGGAAATCCTCGACACCGCCGACTCGTTCCTCGAAGTCGGCGCCCGCGCGGTGAAGAAAGTCCCGCTGCTGCGTGGCAAGACCGTGTGCAACGTGTTCTTCGAGAACTCCACACGTACCCGCACCACCTTCGAGCTGGCGGCCCAGCGCCTGTCCGCCGACGTGATCACCCTCAACGTGTCGACCAGCTAGACCAGCAAGGGCGAAACCCTGTTCGACACCATGCGCAACCTCGAAGCCATGGCTGCCGACATCTTCGTCGTGCGCCATGCTGATTCTGGCGCCGCGCACTTTATTGCCGAACATGTGTGCCCGAACCTGGCGATCATCAACGGCGGCGACGGCCGTCACGCCCACCCGACCCAGGGCATGCTCGACATGCTGACCATCCGCCGGCACAAGGGCAGCTTTGAGAACCTCTCGGTGGCCATCGTCGGTGACATCCTACACTCGCGGGTGGCGCGCTCGAATATGCTTGCGCTGAAAACCCTTGGTTGCCCGGATATCCGCGTAATCGCGCCGAAAACCCTGCTGCCGGTCGGCATCGAGCAATACGGCGTCACGGTCTACAGCGACATGACCGCAGGTCTCAAGGACGTCGACGTGGTGATCATGCTGCGCCTGCAGCGTGAGCGTATGACCGGCGGCTTGCTGCCCAGCGAGGGCGAGTTCTACCGCCTGTTCGGCCTTACTGAACAGCGCCTGAAACTGGCCAAACCGGATGCGCTGGTCATGCACCCGGGGCCGATCAACCGCGGCGTGGAGATCGAATCGGCAGTGGCCGACGGCCCGCAGTCGGTGATTCTCAATCAGGTCACCTACGGCATCGCCGTGCGCATGGCCGTACTGTCCATGGCCATGAGCGGGCAGAACGCCCAACGCCAATTCGACGCCGAGGAGCAGAACTGATGCGTATCGCGATCCTCGGTGCCCGCGCTATCGACCCCAGCAGCGGTTTCGATCAGCTTGCCGATATCTATATCGAAGGCGGCAAGATTGCCGCCATCGGTCAGGCTCCGGCCGGCTTCGTCGCCGAACAGAGCATCGACGCCCAGGGCCTGGTCGCCGCCCCTGGCCTGGTCGACCTTAACGTCGCCCTGCGCGAGCCGGGTTACAGCCGCAAGGGCAGCATCGCCACGGAAACCCTGGCCGCAGCCGCCGGCGGCGTCACCAGCCTGTGCTGCCCGCCGTTTACCAAACCGGTGCTAGACACCCCGGCCGTGGCCGAGCTGATCCTCGACCGCGCCCGCGAAGCCGGGCATACCAAGGTGTTCCCGATTGGCGCGCTGAGCAAAGGCCTGGAAGGCGAGCAGCTGGCCGAACTGGTGGCCCTGCGCGACGCCGGCTGCGTGGCCTTCGGCAACGGCCTGGACAGCTTCCGCAATAACCGCACCCTGCGCCGCGCCCTGGAATACGCCGCCACCTTCGACCTGACGGTGATTTTCCACTCCCAGGACCATGATCTGGCCGAAGGCGGCCTGGCCCATGAAGGTGCCACCGCCAGCTTCCTCGGCTTGCCGGGCATTCCGGAAAGCGCCGAAACCGTGGCCCTGGCCCGTGACCTGCTGCTGGTCGAGCAGACCGGCGTGCGCGCCCACTTCAGCCAACTGACCAGCGCCCGCGGTGCCCAGCTGATCGCCGACGCCCAGGCCCGTGGCCTGCCGGTCACCGCCGACGTGGCGCTGTATCAGCTGATTCTTACTGATGAAGCGCTCAGTGATTTCTCTAGCCTCTATCACGTACAACCGCCGCTGCGCACCGCTAACGACCGCGATGGCCTGCGCGCTGCGCTAAAAAACGGGGTGATCTCGGCCATTTCCAGCCACCACCAGCCCCATGAGCGCGATGCCAAACTGGCACCGTTCGGGGCCACCGAACCGGGCATCAGCAGCGTGCAACTGTTGCTGCCGCTGGCCATGAGCCTGGTGCAGGATGGCCTGCTAGACCTGCCTACCCTGCTCGCCCGCCTCAGCAGCGGCCCCGCGCAAGCCCTGCGCCTGCCTGCTGGAAACCTGAGCGTGGGCGCACCCGCCGACCTGCTGCTGTTTGATCCACAGTCCTCGACCCTGGCTGGTGAGAGCTGGTACTCGAAAGGCGCCAACTGTCCGTTTATCGGTCACTGCCTGCCCAGCGCCGTGCGCTACACCCTGGTAGACGGGCACGTCAGCTACAAAGCCTGATTCATCGCCGCATAAAAAGCCCGCTGAATTCAGCGGGCTTTTTCGTGCCTGAGATTCAGGCGCGCTCGGCGTTCTTGATCGACACCTGAGTGTTCAGCGTCCAGAAGTCATACAGCACGCCGAGCAGGAATAGGCCACCGGTAAACAGATAGATGATCCCGGTAATCCACTTGCCCTGGTACATACGATGCACACCGAAAATGCCGAGGAAGGTCAGCAGAATCCAGGCCACGTTGTAGTCGGTGTCGCCGGCGGTAAAGCGCAGATCCGCTTCGCGATCCATCGCCGGGATCAGAAACAGGTCGACGATCCAGCCGATAAACAGCAGACCGAAGGTGAAGAACCAGATGGTCCCGGTCACCGGCTTGCCGTAGTAGAAACGGTGCGCGCCGAGAAAACCGAAAATCCACAGCAGATAACCGATAAGTTTGCTGTGCGTGTCCTGTCGCTGCATATGTGTGCCTCCTGATGGCTTGATAGCGCTTTGACGCCACACTCTACGCAAGGTTCGCCGCCCGGGGAAATCCGCGATGCGATCAGCCATATCAACGCTTGATGCCTGCCGGTGATTGCTAAATACTGTATACATAACCAGTTAAGCAGGCAAGATCATGCAGCTGATCGAGAAACTCACCGTCCTCGCCGACGCCGCCAAGTACGACGCTTCCTGCGCCAGCAGCGGCGCCCCCAACCGCAGCTCCAAAGGCAAGAGCGGCATCGGCTCGACCAACGGCATGGGCATCTGCCACAGCTTTACCCCGGACGGGCGCTGCGTGGCGCTGCTGAAGATCCTACTGACCAACTTCTGCCTGTATGACTGCCAGTACTGCGTCAACCGCCGCTCCAGCGACGTGCCGCGCGCCCGTTTTACCCCGGAAGAAGTGGTGACCCTGACCATCGACTTCTACAAGCGCAACTGCATCAGCGGGTTGTTTCTCAGCTCTGGAATCATCCGCTCGGCCGACTACACCATGGAGCAGCTGATCCGCGTGGCCAAGCTGCTGCGCGAAGAGCACGAGTTCCGCGGCTATATCCACCTCAAGACCATCCCCGATGCCGACCCACTGCTGATCGCCGAAGCCGGGCGCTATGCCGATCGCCTTAGCGTGAATATCGAACTGCCCACCTAAAGCAGCCTGATCCGCCTGGCACCGGAGAAAAAGGTACTAACCATCAAGCAGGCCATGCACTCGATTCATCAGGGCGAGAGCGAAGCCCGCGCAGAAATACGGGCGCCGCGTTTCGCCCCGGCTGGCCAGAGCACGCAGATGATCATCGGCGCCGACGCCACCGATGACAGCACCATCCTGCACACCGCGGCCTCGCTCTACGGCGACTACCGCCTGCGTCGGGTCTACTATTCGGCGTTCAGTCCAATCCCGCAAAGCCCGAATATCGTGCCCTTCGAAGCGCCGCCCCTGCTGCGCGAACACCGCCTGTATCAGGCCGATTTCCTGATGCGCAGCTACGGTTTTGAGGTCGGCGAACTGCTTAGCGGCCCCGGCAACCTGGCCCTGGATATCGACCCAAAACTGGCCTGGGCACTGAATAACCGCGAGCACTTCCCGGTCGACCTCAACCGCGCCGAAGCCTCGATGATCGCCCGCGTACCCGGTATCGGCGTGCTCAGCGCGAAACGCCTGGTGGCCCTGCGTCGGCAGAAACGCATACGTTTCGACGACCTCACGCGCCTGCGCTGCGCGCTGGAAAAAGCCAAGCCATTTATCATCACCCAGGATTACCGCCCCCTGCAGGCCAGCCGCGAATCCCTGCTGCTACGCCAACAGCTCAGCGAAACGCCCGCGCAAATGGCGCTGTGGTGATGCATAGCACGCCGTTCGACGGCAGCTTTGCCGGCTGGCGCGATGCCGCCAGAAGGCTGTTGCAGCAAGGCGTGCCACCGCATCAGATCACCTGGCTGACTGACGGCGACAGTGGCGGGCTGTTCGACCACGCTCCGGCACCCAGCAGCCCACCAGTAGCGAAACCGCCACTACGCATCCCCAAGCAGCTGCTTGAACTGCTGCAGAACGCTGCACGCTTTCGTGTAGAGGATCGCTGGAGCCTGCTCTACCGGATTCTCTGGCGCGTCGCCCAGGGTGATCGCGCCGCCATGCTGCCAGGGGATATCGACGGCAGCCAGCTGCATAAACGGCTCAAAGCGGTGCGCCGCGAAGCCCACCACCTGCATGCCTTTCTGCGCTTTCATCCGCGCCCGGAACACGCCGAAGGGCCACAGCTGGTGGCCTGGCATGAGCCTGCCCATGACATCCTTGCCAGTGCCAGCGGGCACTTTGCCGAACGCCTGGGGCGCAGTACCTGGTTGATTGCCACACCGGATGACGGCGTGTATTGGGATGGCCAGCGCCTGCACTACCAGCGGCCTTGCCCGAGCGTATGGCAACGCCTGGCGCTAGCGCCCGAGGATGAGGGGGAGGCTCTGTGGCTGGCCTATTACGGCAGCACCTTCAACCCGGCGCGACTAAATCGCAGCGCCCTGGAAACCAGCATGCCGGTGCGTTTCTGGAAAAACCGGCCGGAAGGCCCGCTGATTCCACGGCTGATGAGCCAAGCCCGCGCCGGCGCGCAACGCGATGGCCAGGCGGAAGCGGTTGCGCGCCAGGGCGGCAAACGCATTCGCCGCACCAGCGCGAAACCGCCAGCAGTCAGCGGAAGCGCCGACCCGGATCTTCTTCGCTGACTTCCAGCGACAAGCCCTGGGCCATGCTGCTCAGGTGATCGCCATCGGTTTCCGAACCGAGCTTGATCATCAGGCGCAGGTCATTGGCCGAGTCCGCATACAGCAGCGCGTCTTCGTAGGTGATTTCGCCCTGGCTGTAGAGGTTATAGAGCGCCTGGTCGAAGGTCTGCATACCCAGCTCGGTGGAGCGCTTCATCAGCGCCTTGAGCTCATGCACATCCCCCTTGCGGATCAGGTCGGCAGCCAGCGGGGTATTGATCAGCACCTCGATCACCGCACGGCGGCCCTTGCCATCCGGAGTGGGGATCAGTTGCTGGGCAACAATGGCCTTGAGGTTGAGCGACAGGTCCATCAACACCTGGTTCTGCCGGTCCGCCGGGAAGAAGTTGATGATGCGGTCCAGCGCCTGGTTGGCGTTGTTGGCGTGCAGAGTGGCCAGGCACAGGTGGCCGGTTTCGGCGAAGGCCACAGCATGGTCCATGGTCTCGCGAGTGCGCACTTCACCGATCAGAATCACGTCCGGCGCCTGGCGCAGGGTGTTCTTCAGTGCCACTTCGAAGGACTCGGTGTCGATGCCCACTTCGCGCTGAGTGACGATGCAGCTCTGGTGCTGGTGGATATACTCGATGGGATCTTCGATGGAGATGATGTGGCCGCTGCTGTTCTTGTTGCGATAGCCGATCATTGCCGCCAGGGAAGTCGACTTACCGGTACCGGTCGCACCGACAAACAGCACCAAACCACGTTTGGTCAGGGCCAGCTTCTTGAGAATTTCCGGCAGTTTCAGCTCGTCCAGCGTGGGGATATTGGTCTCGATACGGCGCAGCACCATGCCCGCCAGGTTGCGCTGGTAGAAGGCACTGACACGGAAACGGCCAACGCCACGGGCGCTGATGGCGAAGTTGCATTCGTGATTTTCGGTAAAGTCGCGACGCTGCTGTTCGTTCATCACCGCATGCACAGTTTCACGGGTATGCTCCGGCGACATGGGCGTTTTGGTGATCGGCATGATCTTGCCGTTGACCTTCATCGACGGTGGCACGCCAGCGGTAATAAACAGGTCAGAGCCGCCCTTTTCCACCATCAGGCGCAGCAGTTTTTCGAATTCCATCGTTGTTCGCCCATGTGCATCACGCGGTTATGCAAGGCCAGCGGCAGGCGCGTGGATTGCCGCTGGGCTGAACCAGACAGGCGACGCCTGCCGAGCCCTGTCGGTTTAAAAGTTTTCCGGGGTCTTAGCCTTTTCGCGCGCGACTTCGCGGCTGACGATACCCTTGGATACCAGGGTTTTCAGGCAGGAATCGAGGGTCTGCATGCCCAGCGAGCCACCAGTCTGGATCGCCGAGTACATCTGCGCCACCTTGTCCTCGCGGATCAGGTTACGGATGGCCGGGGTGCCGATCATGATTTCGTGGGCGGCCACGCGACCGCCACCGATCTTCTTCATCAGGGTCTGCGAGATAACCGATTGCAGGGACTCGGAGAGCATGGAACGAACCATGGATTTCTCTTCGGCGGGGAATACGTCAACCACGCGGTCAATGGTTTTGGCCGCAGAGGTGGTGTGCAGGGTGCCGAACACCAAGTGACCGGTTTCTGCGGCCGTCAGGGCCAGGCGGATGGTTTCCAGGTCGCGCATCTCGCCGACCAGGATGATGTCCGGGTCTTCCCGCAGCGCCGAACGCAGGGCTTCGGAGAAGCCGAGGGTGTCGCGGTGCACCTCACGCTGGTTGATCAGGCACTTCTTCGATTCGTGGACGAATTCGATCGGGTCCTCAACGGTGAGGATGTGGTGGTACTTGTTGCTGTTTATATAGTCGAGCATCGCCGCCAAGGTGGTCGACTTGCCCGAACCGGTCGGCCCGGTCACCAGCACCAGGCCGCGCGGCACATCGGATATCTTGCGGAAGATCTCGCCCATGCCGAGGTCTTCCATGCTCAGCACTTTCGACGGAATGGTACGGAATACCGCGCCAGAACCACGGTTCTGGTTGAAGGCGTTTACCCGAAAACGTGCCACGCCGGGTACTTCGAAGGAGAAGTCAGTTTCGAGGAACTCCTCGAAATCCTTGCGCTGCTTGTCGTTCATGATGTCGTAGATCAGTGCGTGCACCTGTTTATGGTCCAGTGCAGGCAAATTGATCCGGCGAACATCACCGTCGACCCGAATCATCGGAGGCAGGCCAGCGGAGAGATGCAGGTCCGATGCACCTTGCTTGGCGCTGAAGGCCAGCAATTCAGTGATATCCATGGGACTCCCTAATGACAGA
>DASRUM010000093.1:0-19244 GCA_035655415.1 Pseudomonas sp. | reverse complement strand
GCCGCCGACCGGTGACATCCTCGCCATTGACCGCATCAAGGAAATCCACAAGCGCATCCCCAACACCCACCTGGTGATGCACGGTTCTTCTTCGGTTCCGCAAGAGTGGCTGGCGATCATCAACCAGTACGGCGGCGACATCAAAGAAACCTACGGTGTGCCGGTCGAAGAAATCGTCGAAGGCATCAAGTACGGCGTGCGCAAGGTCAATATCGACACCGATCTGCGCCTGGCGTCCACCGGTGCCATGCGTCGCCTGATGGCCACCAACCCGAGCGAGTTCGACCCGCGCAAATTCTTCGGTGCCACCGTCACCGCCATGCGCGATATCTGCATCGCCCGCTACGAAGCCTTCGGCACCGCCGGCAATGCCTCGAAGATCAAGCCGATCTCCCTGGAAGGCATGTTCCAACGTTATGCCAAGGGTGAGCTGGCCGCCAAGGTCAACTGATCCAGGCGGCCGGTGCTGCGCGCCGAACAGGCCGCCGCGTTAGCCGCTCGCTAAAGAAAACGCCGCGACACCCAAAAGGTGCCGCGGCGTTTTTTATGCGCGAGGCGCGCCTTACGGTGCGGTAGTGGGCAGGGGGCGGTGCTCGATGCTCAGCTTATCGAAGCGCGCAGCGCCGGCTTCGGTTTCATAGCCGGTGTTGTCCTGGGTATAGACCCCCGCTTTGAAATACAGCGGTTTGCTGGCCCAGACCGAGTCGAGCCGAGTGCTCCACTTGACCCCGTTGATGTTGATCGCCAGCGTGCCCTTCGGCGTCAGGTGCAGCACATAGGTGAAGCGCTGGTTCAATGGAATGCCATTGGCCAGGGTAACGACCTGAATCGGCGCGTCGGGCGCGATGCGCACCTTGGCGACGATATTGCCGCTAGCGGAATAAGCCTTGTATTGATACTCCAGCTTGAGCAAGGGCATGGTGCTCTTGTGGGCATGGATCTGGCCGATCACCAGTTTGCCAGTGGAGGGCACCTGGCTGACCTTCAGCGCGGCGCGCAGAAAGTGGTCCGCTTCGGGGTAGGTCCAATTACGCAGTTTGCCGTCGGCAAAGGTTTCGCGCAGTTCGCTGCGCGGGTAGCTGGCATTGCTGGTGGCTGTGCCGTTGACTGGCGCCCAGAAAAAGATGCTGGCTTCCTTGGATTGGAAGTAGTGGTCCTGATAGCCGCCTACAAGCAGCTCGGTTGAGATGGTTGCTGCTGGTACGCCGACGGGAATGGTGAGGTTCCAGGTTGCAAGGTCAATCATGACTGAGTTCTCGATAGAGAACTTTCAGTCGGGCATATCTCATCCGCGAGTCAGTAGCTAGGTACTCGGCATTCCGGCCTGTGCGCTCGAACTAAAAGTTAGGGCTAGGGAAAGAGCGGCAGGCTTGCCGCAGCGCTCGAGGTTTTCGGGAGGCCGTCGAGTCGCAGGCTTTATACGCGTGATCGCGGGTCGTGTTAACTAGGCTGAGTGTTTTATTGGCGTCAATAAAATGTCTAGTTTTGTGCCTGGCCAGTGCTTGGCCAGCACGATAGACAGCCTGGAAAATGCTCGGGAAAAATTTGCGCCTTGATAATTAAGGAAAGTCTTTTGCGAGAAACGTCATTTTTTTGGAAGAGCAGCCCCGCCGAGCACTTTCCCGCATTGAGCTATCCGACGAGTGGTTGGTCTGCGTCTGGCATCTCGCCGCGCCGCCAGGCTGCTACAGGCGATGAGCTGCAGGCGTTCGGCCATCAGCACGCTACTTGCGCTGGTTCTTTGTGCCCTTCAGGCCGGCTGTGTCGTTTCGACTAGCGCGGCGGCAAGTTGGCCAAAAACGCCAGAATCGCCGCTTGCACCCGTGGCGTGTCATTCGGCGAAAGAATGTCGCCGGCCAGCACATGGTGGGATGGATCCTGGGTGTCCTTGAGGGCAATAAGTTGCTTATGCGCCGAGCTGAAGCGGGCAAATGCGGCTTCGATGGCTGGAGCGCTGACCACCTGATCGTCCTTCGAGTAGAGCGTGAGAATTGGCGCGTTGATCTGCTCCAGCGGCTGCTCACGCACGTATTTCACCAGCGCCATCATCGGTAGCAGCGCCTGCACCGGGTAGCGATGGCTCCAGTAGCGCGCCTGCTCGGCGTTGCGCGGCTGCCAATGATGTTCCGGGCCCAGCAGCAACGGCACGAAATGTTTGGCCCAGGGCCAGGTCAGCACGGTGGCGGCCGGGTCCTTGGGGGCGAAGTTCGGCGACACCATGATATAGGCCAGCACCTGTGGGTTATCGCTTTGCAGCGCCAGCCAGGTGGCGAGGGTGGCGCCGGTCGAGGTGCCGATCACCAGCACCTGTTTGCCCAGACGCTGGCCGATCTGCAGTGCCTCCTGACTGTCCTGCAGCCAGTCGTGCACGCTGGCTTCGGCCATCGCCGTGCCGCTGCGGCCGTGACCGCTCAGGCGGGTGGAGAACAGATTGGCACCCAGTTGCTGGGCCAACTGGTCGCTGAGCGGCGCGGTTTCCTGGCGGGTGGCCGAATAACCGTGCAGGTAGATGATCGCTAAATCGGTTTGACGTTGGTCCGAATGGGCCCAGACGATGGTCTTTTCTGCGCCAGGGGTAATGTCCGGGTAGCGCGCTTCGGTCTCGGCCAGATAACGCTCGAGGTCGGCAGGCAGCTGGGTCGGCGTCAGTTGTGTATCGACTGGCGGCACGGGACCGAGGCTGAATGCTATGGCGAGCAGCGCGATGATCAGCGCAGAGAAGGGCAGGGCTTTTTTCATCGTGCGGTTCTTATGCGGATTGGTATCGGCTGGAGGCTGCGGGCATTCTGCTACAGCACAGTGACGGCGCCTATCGCCCATTTGTGGGCTTGGTAAAACCATGTAAAACACCGGCCACGTACCGCGCGGCGCGCTGGTCCATACTCGGGCCACCGTCGTCTCTGGATATCTGTCTGCATGCCGAGCAAATTGCGCACTCTGTTGTACTTCTTTCTGGCTGTGCTGCTGGCGAGTGTGATGGGCAGCGTGCTGCAGACCCAGTTCAACCTGGCCAACCTGCAGGCACTCGGCGCGCCCATGCCGCTTGGCGTGCGGGTGCAGACCACCTGCCTGGACCTGCTGGGCTTTAGCCCAACCTTCGCGGTGCTGGTGATTCTCGGCTTTATCTTTGCCTTGCCGGCTGCGAGCCGGTTGGCGCGCGCTTGGCCGACGTGGCGCTGGCTGCTGTTTACCCTGGCCGGTGCGCTGGCGGTGTTGGCGGCGATGGCTCTGGCCAATGCGTTGCTGCCGATGCCAACCTTGATCGGCGCTAACCGCAGCCTGGCCGGCACCCTCGGGCTGATGGTCTGCGGCAGCCTGGGCGCGCTGTTGTTTGCCCTGTTGGCGCGGCGTGTGCCGCACGCGCAATCCTGATAACCCTCTGCAACCCAAAGGCCCGAATCATGTTGAATACCTCCCGCGCCCTGTTGTTGCTTGGTCTGCTTGGCAGCAGCCTGGCGCACGCCATGGATTACCGCATCGAAACCGTGACCGAAGGCTTGGAGCATCCCTGGTCGCTGGCCTTTCTGCCGGATGGGCGCATGCTGGTGACCGAGCGGGCCGGCCGCCTGCGCATCATCGAGCAGGACGGCAGCCTCACCCCGCAGCCGGTCGGCGGCGTGCCTGAGGCATTTGTCGCCGCTCAGGCCGGGCTGATGGAGGTGCTGCTTGACCCTGAGTTCGCCAGCAATCAGCAGCTCTATCTGAGTTACGCCTATGGCACCGCACAGGCCAACAACACCCGTCTGGCCAAGGCGCGGCTGGTCGATGGCCAGCTGCAGGATGTCCAGGTGCTGTTCAGCGCGCTGCCGGCCAAAAGCGGCGCCGCGCACTACGGCGGGCGCATGGCCTGGCTGCCGGATAACACCTTGGTGTTGACCCTGGGCGATGGCTTTGACCTGCGTGAGCAGGCCCAGGATCCGACTAACCATATCGGCAAAATCGTGCGCCTCAACCGCGACGGCAGCATTCCCAAGGACAACCCGCTGGTGGGCCAGGCCGGCGCCGCTGCAGAGATCTACAGCCTGGGCCATCGCAACGTGCAGGGCATCGTCTATGACAATCAGCTGCAGCGCCTGTACAGCCACGAGCACGGCCCACGCGGCGGCGACGAGCTGAACCTGATCGAACCCGGCAACAACTATGGCTGGCCGCTGATTACCTTCGGCGTCGATTACACCGGTGCGCAAATCTCGCCCTACACCGAACTGCCCGGTTTGCAGCAGCCCTTGTTGCAATGGACGCCCTCGGTGGCGCCGTCGAGCCTGACTCAATACCGCGGCGCGCTGTTCCCCGAGTGGCAGGGCGACCTGTTTGCCGCGACCCTGGCCGAACGCAGCGTGCGCCGCATTCGCCTGCAGGAAGGCAAGCTGGCCGGTGAAGAAGTGTTGTTCGAAGAGTTGGAGGAGCGTATCCGCGACGTGCGCGGCGGCCCGGATGGCGCGCTGTACCTGCTTACCGACAGTGCTGATGGTCGGCTGCTGCGGGTGGTGCCGAGTCAATAATTGCACCACCAAAAGCCGCACCCTGGTGCGTGCGGCTTTTGGCATAATCCACGGCCCTATCGTGCCGCGTCACTTCGATCATGACCCCGCTTAAATACCTGCAAGGCTACCCGGCCCAGCTGCAAGACAAGATCCGCCAGCTGATCGCCGAGCAGCGCCTGGGCGATTATCTGGCGCGGTCCTACAGCGGCAAGCACGCGATTCAAAGTGACAAGGCGTTATATGCCTATATCCAGGGCCTTAAGCAGGAGCACCTGCGTAATGCCCCGGCCATCGACAAGGTGCTCTACGACAATCGCCTCGACCTGACCCACCGCGCCCTCGGCCTGCATACGGCGATCTCGCGGGTGCAGGGCGGCAAGCTCAAGGCGAAGAAGGAAATCCGCGTGGCCTCGCTGTTTCGCGAGGCTGCGCCGGAGTTTCTGCAGATGATCGTGGTGCACGAGCTGGCGCATTTGAAGGAGGCTGAGCACAACAAGGCCTTCTACAAGCTCTGTGAGTACATGCTGCCCGGCTACCACCAGTTGGAGTTCGATCTGCGGGTTTACCTCACCTGGCGCGAACTGCCTGGCTCGCTTGGTGAGTTGTCAGCCCCGCAGCAGTAGGTTGAGCTGATCCACGACTTCGGCCCATTCGGCGTCAGCCAGCAGCTGTTGGCGGAGAAAGTCTGCCTGGGCCTTGTCCCAGAACGGCGCGTCCGCCAGCAGGCAGTCTTCCGCTAGGGGCGAATGGCGTTTGATAAAGAGGTCGATACTGATCGGGTCATGCTCGAGACCCAGTTGCTGGAACAGTGTTTCGAGCTCTGGAGTGTTGCTTTGCATGAAGGTCTCCCCTTATGGCCATCGATTGATGGTCTTCTTAGTCGACCGATAGAATCTCCAACAGTTGCATGACGGTGCGTTGCTCCGCTTGCGTACCCGACTGACCTGCTAGGCTGGCAAGTATCGCCACCCGCCTGTGGCTGAGGCCGCTACCCATGTGTTCGAACTTTCTGCGCAGGCTGTCGTTGGCATGTTGCTGTGTGCTGCTGATCGCACCCTTGGCAGCGCGCGAGCTGTTGGCTGTAGGCAGCAATTTTCCTGGTGTGTTCGAGCAGAACGGCAGCGGCTATAGCGGCCTCGCTACCAGTGTATTGCGCCAGGCGCTGGAGCCGCTGGGCTATCAGGTGCGCTTTGAGCTGCATCCCTGGGCCCGTGCGCAGCACATGGTGGCACGCGGGGAGGCCGATATCCTTATCGGGCCCTACAAGAACGCCGCGCGTGAGCAACTTTTCGCCTTTTCCGCTCTGCCCTTTTACCGCGACCACATCGTCTTCTACCGCCAGCGCGGCAGCGGGTTGCGCTGGCACGGCGACTATCAGCAGCTGTTCGGTCGGCGCATTGGTGTGGTGCGTGGGTGGTTCTATGGTGCACATTTCGACAGCCAGCGCGCGCAGCTCGAGTTGGTCACTGTGGAACGGGTAGAGAATGGTCTGAAAATGCTCGGTGCCGGTCGTCTGGATTTATTGGCCAGCAATCAGCGCAATACCCAGTCGGTGCTTTTGGCGTTGGGGCTGGTTGATAAACACGAGCAACTGGAGCCGCCGATCGATCTGCAGGACGGTTACTTCGCCTTTCCCCGCGATGAGCGTTTCGGGCCTTTACGTGAGGCGTTCGACCGAGCACTGCAGCAGATGGTCGAGCAAGGCCGGCTGGAGCAGTTGGCTGCAGACTGGCAAGTGGATATTCCTTGAGCGACCTGCACAATCTCCAACAGTTGCACACTGCTGACCACATACAGGGTCACTTCGGTGTGCCACGTAGGGTCTGTCCCAGCGGCGCTTCAGTTGGCTCCTGACGGTGCTCTCAGCGCTCTATTGAACTAGGCAGCGGTATTGGTGCTACTCATAACCGCACAAAAGGCGTGTGTATTGGTAACCACTGCAGCACTATTTTAGTCGCCTGCCAAAGCCAGGTAGGCGGCCACAAGTTCTTGAGTACCATCCGTTTTTTATGACTCGTCGGTCATATGAGCCAATCATTAGTCGCATTGCAATCTTATACAAGGCGGACATAATTGTTACGTTGTTGTATAGCTTGAGCTGAAAAGCCTTATCCAGTAAGCAACAGCCGTTCGCGGAAGAACGACTCAAACACACCCGTGCAGGATGCATTTTAAAGACACCGGTCTATCCTTATTGGTGTGCAAACCAGCCACGATCGAGTCGTCCTCGTGACGCAATAGGTAGTACATATGCCCTCACATGCCCCGCGCCTTTCTACCCGCACTACGCTCTATGCCGGTTACGCCAGCCTGCTTGCCCTCATGCTCGTGATCGCCATTGTCTCGCTTTACAACTTGGCTGATAGCAACAAAGGTTTCTCAGACTACGTGAACGGCGTAGGTAACCGCGCCCGCTTAGCCAACGAGCTAAGCAACGCCGCCAAGGATCGCGCCATTGCCCTGCGTAACCTGGCCCTCAATGGCAATGCGGCTACCCGCGGACAACAGCGCACCGCCATCGAAGCCCATGAGAAAACCGTGGCTAACAGCCTCGCCGCCTTACGCCAGGCGGTTACGACACAAGACGGTGTATCGGCTGCGGGACGTGAGCTGTTTTCGCGTATCGAGCAGGTCGAGTCGCGTTACAGCCCGGTTGCCCAGGCTATTGCTGAGCACCTGTTCAACGGGGAAGACGCCCAAGCCCTGCGCATGGTTAGCGAGCAATGCACACCGTTGCTGGAGGAGCTGACCCAGGTCATCAGTGAATACCTGAACAACACCAACAAGATGGCGGATCAGTTAGTTGTTGCTAATGACCTGCACTATCACCAGCAGCGCAATCTGCTGATCATCATCACCGCTCTGGCGTTTGTGCTGGCAGCCGTACTGGGCCACTGGATCAGCCGTAATCTGCTGCGCGCACTGGGTGCGGAGCCGAGTGAACTCAACCAACTCGCCCAGCGGGTTGCCGAGGGTGATTTACGTGTTGGTGAGCGCAACAGCGAACCGCCCAAAGACAGTGTACTGGCGGCCCTACAGCGCATGCAGCAGAACCTGCGGGAGATGACCCAAGGCATCGAACACTCATCTCAGATCGTGGCCCAATCCAGTCAGGAGCTGAGTCAGTCGAGCCTGCGTAACGCCGAAAGCGTGAACCAGGCACAGCTTGAGGTCGAGCAGATCGTCACCGCCATCCATCAAATGGCTGCCACCGTGCAGGATGTTGCGCGCAATGCCGAGGCCGCCGCTGGTGCGGCCCAAGAAGCAGATCGCGCGGCCCTGCACAGCCAGCAGAAGGCCAGCCAGGCCGTTAGCCTGATTGATGAACTGGCTGAGACGATTGAGCAGTCTAATGTGGCCATGGAGCGCCTGAAAAACGAGAGCAGCAACATTGGCAGCGTACTCGATGTGATCAAGTCGGTGGCCGATCAGACCAACCTGCTCGCGCTCAATGCTGCCATTGAGGCCGCCCGCGCCGGCGATGCCGGTCGTGGTTTTGCCGTGGTTGCGGATGAGGTGCGCAGCCTGGCGCGGCGTACCCAGGAGGCGACAACGGAGATCGAGGGGCTGATCGCCGGCCTGCAGAGGATCGCTGATGAAACCTCACAGCACATGCATCGTTGCAAGCACTCCAGCGAGCAGTCGGTTTCTGGTGTTTCCGAGGCCGGCGAAGCGGTGACCCGCATCGTCAGCATGATTGAGCGGATCACTGGCATGAACCAGCAGATTGCAGCGGCTTCCGAGGAGCAGAGCACCGTTGCCGAACAGATCAGCCGGGGCATCGTTACCGTACGCGATAGCTCCGAACAATCCGCAGCTGCCTTCCGTAGCGCTCAGCAGGAAAGCGAAAGCCTGTCACGCACCAGTGTGGCGCTACGTGACAATATCTCGCGTTTCCAGCTCTAGAACAGCCGCCTGCGTTGAGCGCAGCGAGAGCCAGGGCTTTGTTAGCATGCAGCCCGCGTCGGTCTAACCGTCCGTTGAAGAACTCGACTTCAATGGACCCAACCCAACAGGCTAGCCAGCCGGGCTTGCGTTTCTGCACCAGAGGGTAGCGGTCATTCTGCCGGGGTCGAGTGGACTCTGGCATTTCTCAGCCGCCTGTTAGTCGACCGATAGAATTTCTAACAGTTGCACACCGCTGGCCACGCGCAGGGTTACCTCGTCGCCGATTGTCTTGCCGAGCAGCACTTGCCCGAGGGGCGATTGCGGGCCGATGACCTGCACGGCCTGGCCATCCTGCTGCAGTTTCATCGCCGCCCCGTCCGGGCCAAGGAACAGGCGTTGGCGGCGGTCTTGGTCATCGCTTAGCTCGATCAGCGCGCCAAGTTGAATGCCCAGTTGTGGGTCGAAGCCACGCAACACCAGTTGTTTCCAGTTCGCCAGGGTCTGGCGAATGGCGGCCGCGCGGCGTGCCTGCCCGGTGGCCAGGTAGGACGCCTCCAGGCCCAGGGTGTCGTATTTGTTTTCGGCGATGTTTTCTTCATGGGTCGCCGTTTCATAGGCGGTTAGCGCCGCCTGTTGGGCCTGCAGCAGGTCATCTTCGAGGCGGGCGATAACCTGTTGCAGCAACTGGGATTTGTTCATGCGTGGCTCTTCAGTAGATGTGCGGCCAGGGTGCGCAGCGGCCCGAGTTGGCGGCAGATTAGCGCCAGCTGGGTTTGCACCAGGCGTTGCTGGTCGTCCAGGTCGTCGCTGAGTTGTTCAAGCTCGGCTGCCAGTTGCTCTTCGGCGTCACTGTGGATGGCCACCGGGCGCTCCTCGTTCAGGCAGCTGGCAATCTCTTCCAGGCTGGCGGCCAACTGGCTGGCGCTGGTCAGCAGCGGATTGTCGTTGCCGCTCAGGCTGGTTTCGCCACGGTGCGCGCCAAGGCCCGAGAGGTAACTCAAGAGGGTGTGAGAGAGCACCAAAAAGCGAAAGCCGATATCCGCTTCCTTACGAAAGTGTCCCGGTTCCATGAGCATATTGCCCAGGGTGGTCGACAGCGTGGCGTCGGCGTTGTGCGCATTGCGCCGGGCCAGGCGATAGGCCAGGTCGTCGCGCTTGCCACTGGCGTACTGGGCGATGATCTGCTGCAGGTAGCGGCTGTTGCAGCTCAGGGTGCTGGCGAGCAGGCGATTCAGGCGGCGACCCTGCCAGTCCGGCAGAATCAGCAGCACCGCCAGGCCGGCAATCAGGCTGCCGAGTAAGGTGTCGACCAAGCGTGGGATAAACAGCCCATAACCATCGCCGACCTGGTTGAAGCAGAACAGCACCAGCAGGGTGATGGCGGCCGTGGCCAGGGTGTAGCGGCTGCTGCGCAGGGCAAAGAACACCACCCCAGCGACCACCGCGAACAGCGCCTGCACCAGCGGATTGGGGAACAGGTCGAACAGCGCCCAGCCAAGCAGCAGGCCGAGCACCGTGCCGCTGATGCGTTGCACCAGCTTGAGCCGGGTCGCGCCGTAGTTCGGCTGGCAGACGAACAGCGTTGTCAGCAGAATCCAGTAACCCTGAGTTGGATGAATCCAGTGCAGCACGCCGTAACCAGCGGCTAGGGCGATGGACAGGCGCAGGGCGTGGCGAAACAGCAGCGAGGTTGGCGTCAGCTGCAGACGCAGGCGTTCCCAGACATCCTTGAGTGACTGTGGCTCGCGATCGAGCAGGCTGCTGTCCTGCTGCTCCGCCATGGCGTCGGGGTTGCTGGCGTTGCCCAGCAGCGCATCCAGGCTGCGCAGGTTACCGGCCAGCGCGCCGAGGGAGCGCAGCAGATGCCGCCAGGCCGGGTTGCTTTGCACGCGCAGGTGTTCAAGGGAGTCGTGTAGGTCGTCCAGCGCCTGGCGGCACAGCTCGCGGTATTCGAATGGCTGACGCAGCTCAATGGCCTGGGCCAGGCGCTGGCAACCCTCGCCATGCAGGCGCAGCAGGCGCTGGCAGCGGAACAGCACATCGCTGTGGAAGAAAGCCTCGGCCAACTCGTTGTAAGGGTAGTGCGAAGAGCTGGCGCGTTCGTGAATGTCCTGGGCGAGAAAGTATAGCTTCAGGTAGCGGCTGACCTTCGGCCCCGGCCGGCCATTGCCGACCCGGTGCAGGATGATTTCCTTGGCCGCGTTCAGCGCGGCCACCACCCGACCGTTCTGTTTGGCCAGGGCCAGGCGGCGCTCTTCCACGTCCAGCTGACGCAGCGGCTCGAACAGCGCCGCCTTGAGCTTGAGGTACTGGCCCAGCTCACGAAACAGCCGCGCCAGGCTGTGCTGCACTGGCTGGTTGGCGAACAGTGCATTCCACAGCACCGACAGCAGGCCATACCAGGCTGCGCCCGCCACCAACAGCAGCGGCTCCTGCCAGAGGCCCGCCGCGCCGCCGCGCTGCTCCACGCCGATCATGCTGTATACCGCGAGAATCAGCGTGGCTGCGCCGAGGGTGGCGTAGCGTTCGCCGAGGGCGCCGAGCATGGTCAGGGCAAAGCTCGACAGCGCCAGGGCACAGACGAACAACCAGGGGTAGGGGAACAGAAATTCCACCGAATAGGCCGCCATGCTGAAGCAGCCGAGGGTGACCAGCAGCGCCATCACACGGCCTTGCCAGCTGTCGTCGGTTTCCGCCAGAGCGCTGGCGATCACCCCGAGAAACAATGGAATCAGCGCATGCATCCAACCCTGCGACCAGCACAGCAACAACGCCCCACTCAGGGCAATGAACACCCGCAGGCTGTAGCTGAATTTGTCCTGAGCCCAGAGGCGGCGCAAGGAGTGACGGAAGGCGGGTGCGCGCATGCAGGAATTAGCCTTGTGAGGGGGGTAACCGATAGACGCCGCTTTACCGATGCAGGTTACTGAGCCTGGCTGCGCCTGAGAAGCCTGGGCCTGAACGCGACTTGGCAAATCAGGCTGCGCCCCGGCACTATCCGCCATTCACAATCTACTACTAGGCCTCCCATGCGTGAGCTCTATGAACTCTGCGGCAGTGACCCTCAGCTGCTGTTCTCCCCATACTGCTGGCGGGTGCGCCTGGCCTTGCAGCACAAAGGACTGGATTTCGAAAGCCGGCCGCTGATCTTTACCGATAAGGCACCGCTGGCGTGCTCCGGGCAGACCTTGGTGCCGGTGCTGCGCGACGGTGAGCAGGTGGTGCATGACAGCGTGGCGATCTTTGCCTACCTGGACCGCACCTATCCGGCGAACCCGCTACTTGGTGATGGCGTGGCGGCTACGCGAGCGCGGCTGCTGGAAAAAGTGGTGTTTCAGAGTGTGCGCATGCCGCTGCTAAAAATTCTTCTGCCGCGTGTGCAGGGAGTGATCGCGGAGGCGGACCAGGCCTATTTTCGCAGCAGCCGGGAAAAGGCTCTGGGCATGAGCCTGGAGGCATTCTCCGATCCGCAGGCAGGTGAGGAAGCCTTGGGTAAAGCCCTACAGCCGCTTGAGATCTGGCTGGCTGAGTCCGCTTATCTAGACGGTGAGTCGCCAGCCGGTAGCGATTATCTGGTGGCGGGGCTGTTGTTCTGGGCGTGGTGCCTGGGTACGCAGCCGTGGGCCGATGGCTCGGCGGTGGATCACTGGTTTCGCCGTTTATTGACGCGCTATGAGGCGCAATACGGCCCTGTTCCGCGCGCGCTGTAACCGCGCTGCTAAGCCTGGTGCTGATGCTTCAGACGTATTGTGCCGCCGCATAGCCAGAGGCCCAGGCCCACTGGAAGTTGAAACCGCCCAGGTGGCCGGTGACATCCAGCACTTCGCCAACAAAATACAGCCCCGGCGATTTCAGCGACTCCATGGTCTTTGACGACACCTCGCGCGTGTCCACGCCGCCCAGGGTAACCTCGGCGGTGCGGTAGCCCTCGGTGCCGGCCGGCACCAGTTGCCAGTCATCGAGCTGCTCGGCAATTGCCTTGAGCTCGGCGTGGGTGTACTGCTTCATCGGCTTGGAGGCGAACCAGTTGTCGGCCAACAGCCCGGCCATCTTCTTGGTAAACAGCTCGGCGAGCAGGGTTTTCAGCTCGCTGTTGGGCCGCTCGCGCTGCTGCTCGGCCAGCCACTCAGGCAGGTCGATATGCGGCAGCAGGTTGATACTGATGGCCTCGCCCGGCTGCCAGAATGAGGAAATCTGCAGAATCGCCGGGCCGCTTAAGCCGCGGTGGGTAAACAGGATATTTTCCTTGAAGCTCTGCCCGTTGCAGCTCACCACGCAGTCTTCCACCGAGGTGCCGGACAGCTCGGTGCACAGCGTCTTGAGTTGCGGGTCGGTGATGGTGAAAGGCACCAGGCCGGCGCGGGTTGGCAGCAGCTCATGGCCGAACTGTTTGGCCACCTGATAGCCAAAACCGCTGGCCCCCAGGGTCGGAATCGACAGGCCGCCGGTGGCAATCACCAGCGATTCGCAGCGCACGGTGCCAACGCTGGTCTGCAACTGGTAGCCACTGTCCACTTTGCTGATGTCGCTGACTGACGTGTCCAGACGCAGCTCAACACCCGCTTCATCGCACTCGCTCAGCAGCAGGCCGAGGATGTCGCTGGCCTTGTTGTCGCAGAACAGCTGGCCGAGTTTCTTCTCGTGGTATGGCACGCCGTATTTGGCCACCAGGCCGATAAAGTCCCACTGGGTGTAGCGCGCCAGAGCGGATTTGCAGAAGTGCGGGTTTTCCGAGAGGAAATTGCTCGGTTCGCAGTACATATTGGTGAAATTGCAGCGTCCACCGCCGGACATCAGGATCTTCTTGCCGGCCTTGTTGGCGTGATCCAGCAACAACACCTGACGGCCGCGCGCGGCAGCCGTTAGCGCGCACATAAGCCCGGCGGCACCGGCTCCGATAATCACGACCTGGGGTGTAAGCACAGCAATATCCTCAACCTGCGACACGCGCCACGGCGGGCGCAAAACAGCGCGCATCTTAGCCTATGGTCAGTGGGGTGTGGCTGCGCCAGTGATCGACTAGGATTAGCTTTCCGCTTTCTCTGGAACCGCCGTTGATGAATGGACTGCGTGCCTGCCTGCTGTCGTGGGTGTTGTTGGCGCCTCTGTCTGCCCATGCCGCAGAGACCTTGCGGTTGGTGGCGGACCCCTGGCCGCCATTCAACGACCAGACGCTGCTGAACAACGGCGTGGCCTCCGATCTGGTGACCACCGCTCTGACCCGCGCCGGTTACACCACCAGCTATGTTCAGGTGCCGTGGGAGCGCGCAGTGCGGGGCTTGCAGCAGGACATCTATGATGTGCTGATCAACGCCTGGTACACCGATGAGCGGGCGGTTTTTGGCCATTACTCGCAG
The DNA here is from genome assembly GCA_035655415.1 of Pseudomonas sp. Classification (GTDB taxonomy): domain Bacteria; phylum Pseudomonadota; class Gammaproteobacteria; order Pseudomonadales; family Pseudomonadaceae; genus Aquipseudomonas. Next base: position 5,515 of record DASRUM010000093.1, on the reverse strand, counting down.
CCCTATCTGATCAACCGCGTGCGTTTTCTGCAGCGCAAGGGCAGCCAGATCAGTTTCAAGCAATTGCCCGACCTGTACCCCTACAGCATTGCTGTGGTGCGCGGTTATGCCTATTCCAGTGAGTTTGATCAGGACAGCCGGTTGACCAAGGTCGGCGTGCTCGGCTTTGAAGTGGGTGCGCGCATGCTGCAGGCGCGACGGGTGCAATTGACCCTGGAGGACGAGCTGGTGGCGCGCTATCACCTGAGCCGCAGCCTGGCCGGGATTCGTGATCAGCTGGAGTTCCTGCCGCAGCCGTTAAGCGAGAACGGCCTGCATATTCTGATCAGCCGCCAACACCCGCAGCATCAGCAGATTGCCGATGCCTTCAACAAGGCGATTGAGGAAATGCGCGCCGATGGCAGCTACGCGCAGATCTTTAAGCGTCACGGTTTGTAGCTACTGCCAGCAGTTGCGCCCGCGCCCCTGGTTCTTGGCCTGATACAGGCGCAGGTCGGCTTGGTGCAGCAGGCTTTCCAGGTCGTCCGGGGCGCCATGGTAGATGCCGGCGCTGAATGACAGAGGCGGTGCGCCTATAGCGTATTTCAGGCTGGTGCAGTGCGTGCGTAGTTCGTCGAGGGTTTCGCTGAGGGCTGCGGCATCCTGCTGGCTGACCATGGCGAACTCTTCACCACCCAGGCGGCCGAGCAGGGCGTCGGGGAAGGCGGCGGAAAACGCGCGGGCGAAGGCAATCAGCGCCGTATCGCCGCTGGCGTGGCCGTGTTCGTCGTTGATCCGTTTGAAGAAGTCCAGGTCGAGCATCGCCACGCTAAGGTCGCGGCCGCCCGAGCGGGCCTGCTGGAACAGTTGCTGGCCGTGCTCGTAGAACGCGCGGCGGTTGTTCAGGCCGGTAAGGGCGTCGAATTGCGCGGCTTGTTTGAGGGCGCGCAGTAGATCACGGCGTTCCAGGGTCGACATCACCCGGCAGTTGAGCTCTTCCGGGCAGAAGGGTTTGCGCAGGAAATCGTCGGCGCCGTGTTTGATAAATTTGGCGCTGAGCGAGCCCTTCACATCAGCCGATAGGCCGAGAATGATCAGCTCGTGGCGCTTCATCTTTTGCCGCAGCAGTTTGACCAGATCGAAACCGCTGAGCCCCGGCATGCTGTGGTCGACCACCAGCAGGTCGATATCCGGCTGTTCCTTGAGGATGCGCAGGGCTTCGTCGCCGTCGCAGGCTTCGAGAATCTGGTAGCGGTGCGGGGTCAGTACGTGGCGGATGTAATGGCGGGTGGCGTCGGAATCCTCGGCGATCAGGATCTTCACTTCGCTGTTGCTTTCCAGGCGGTGCAGCAGGCGGAAGGCGTACTCATAGGAGTGCTGGCTTTCCTTGAGCACGTAGTCGACCACGCCCTTGAGCAACATCTGGTCGCGGCGCTGCTCGTTGTAGGTGCCGCTGAGCACGATACAGGGCAGGTGATAGCCCATCACCACATCGACGATCTCGCCGTCCGGGGCGTCCGGCAGGTTGAGGTCGACGATGGCGGCGAAGAACAGCTCGGCCGAGGTTTCCAGCATCACCTGGGCTTCGCCCATGGAGGCGCAGAAGATCGGCTGAAAGCCGGTCTCCTTGCGAAACAGATGTTCGAGAATTTTCAGCACCAGGGGGCTGTCTTCGATCACCAGAATATTGCGCAAGGGTGCTACTCCTCTGTCGCTGGCCACGTCACCGCAGCCGTCTGTTTGTCTACTGCAACTATAGGGTACGGATGCGCAGCGAGCGGCCCTTGATCTTGCCTTCACTGAGGCACTTGAGTGCCTGCATGGCCACACTGCGCTCAACGGCCACGTAAGCCTGGAAATCGAAGATGGCGATTTTGCCGACCTGCGCGCCAGGGATCCCCGCCTCGCCAGTCAGCGCGCCAAGAATATCGCCAGGGCGCAGTTTGTCTTTACGACCTGCGCCGATGCACAGGGTAATCATCGGCGGCTGCAGCGGCGCACCACCCTGGTGTTTCAGGCTGCTCAGCGGATGCCAGTTGAGCGGCGCCCGTTGCAGGGTTTCGATGGCCTGGGCGCGATGACCTTCGGCGGGGGCAACCAGGCTCATGGCCAGGCCCTTTTCGCCAGCGCGACCGGTACGGCCAACGCGGTGAATATGAATTTCCGAGTCGCGCGCCAGTTCGACGTTGATCACCATGTCCAGCGCATCGATATCCAGCCCGCGTGCGGCCACATCGGTGGCCACCAATACCGACAAGCTGCGGTTGGCAAACATTGCCAGCACTTGATCACGGTCGCGTTGCTCCAGATCACCATTCAGTGCGGCGGCCGAGATGCCTTTGGCGGTGAGGTGGTCAACCACTTCCTGGCACTGCTGCTTGGTGAAGCAGAAGGCCACACAGGACTGTGGACGGTAGCAGTTGAGCAGCTTGACCACCGCCTCCATGCGCTCTTCCGGGGCGATTTCGTAGAAGCGCTGCTCGATCTGCGTATCGTCGTGCAGGGCGTCGGCTTTGACCTGCTGCGGGTCGCGCATAAAGGTCGCGGACAGCTGCTTGATGCCAGTCGGATAGGTGGCAGAAAACAGCAGGGTCTGCCGACGGCTCGGGGTCTGGCTGATGATTTCGGCGATGCTGTCGTAGAAGCCCATGTCGAGCATGCGATCGGCTTCATCAAGTACCAGGGTATTCAGGCCGTCTAGCTTCAGGGTGCCTTTGCTCAGGTGCTGCTGGATGCGCCCTGGGGTGCCGACGATGATCTGCGCACCGTGCTCCAACGAGCCGATCTGCGGGCCGAAGGGCACGCCGCCGCATAGGGTAAGAATCTTGATGTTGTCGGCCGAGCGTGCCAGGCGACGCAGCTCTTTCGCGACTTGGTCGGCCAGTTCACGAGTCGGGCAGATCACCAGTGCCTGGCAGCCGAAGAAGCGCGGATTGAGCGGGTTGAGCAGGCCGATACCGAAGGCGGCTGTCTTGCCGCTGCCGGTCTTGGCTTGGGCGATCAGGTCCATGCCCTTGAGCATTACCGGCAGGCTCTGCGCCTGAATCGGGGTCATCTCGGTGTAACCGAGCGACTCGAGGTTCGCCAGCATGGCGGGGGAAAGCGGCAGAGAAGAGAAAGCGGTGTTGGTCACGGTACAGGCCTGCTAAACGAAATGGCGTGCAGTGTAACAGGCTGGGCGCGGCGGCCTGTCTTAGAACAGATCGATGGGGTCGACATCTAACGACCAGCGCACCGCGCGGCCGCTGGGCATCTGTTCCAGGGCCAGCATCCAAGTATTGAGCAAGCGGTGCAGTGGCGCGCGGGCGTTGGCTTGCACCAGCAGCTGGGCGCGGTAGCGACCGGCGCGGCGTTCCATCGGCGCGGGCACCGGGCCGAGCAGTTCGATGCCGCTGAGTTTCAGCTCGTTCAATAACAGCTCGGCTTCGCTGCAGGCGTCGTCGAGAAAGCCTTCGGCCTGGCCGGGTTTGTGCGCTTCGGCGCGCAGCAGGGCAAGGTGGCAGAACGGCGGCAGGCCAGCGCTGCGCCGTTCACTCAGGGCCTGTTCGGCGAAGGCGAAGTAGCCCTGCTCGGTCAGCTGCACCAATAAAGGATGGTCGGCCAGGTGGCTCTGGATAATCACCTTGCCCGGCTCCTCGGCGCGCCCAGCACGCCCAGCGACCTGCACAATCAGCTGAGCCATGCGCTCGCTGGCGCGGAAATCGGCGGAAAACAGGCCGCCATCGGCATCCAGAATCGCCACCAGGGTCACGCGGGGGAAGTGGTGACCCTTGGCGAGCATCTGCGTGCCGACCAGGATGCATGGTTCGCCGCGCTGCACGGTGTTGAACAGGGTGGTCATGGCCTCCTTGCGCGAGGTGCTGTCGCGGTCCACGCGCAATACCGGCACGTCGGGGAAGAGAATCTCCAGGCGTTCTTCGGCGCGCTCGGTGCCGGCGCCGACCGGGCGCAGGTCGACGTTGTTGCACTTCGGGCAGTTGCTCGGCTGGCGCTCGACATGTCCGCAGTGATGGCAGCGCAGCTCGCGCGAACGCTGGTGCACGGTCATCCGCGCGTCACAACGCGGGCACTCGGACAGCCAGCCGCAGTCGTGACAGAGCAGGGTCGGGGCGAAACCGCGGCGGTTGAGGAACACCAGCACCTGCTGGCCGGCCTGCAGGGTCTGGCCGATGGCCTGCTGCATGGGGCCGGAGATGCCGGAGTCTAGCGGCCGGCTTTTTACATCCAGGCGCAGAAAGCGCGGTTGCTTGGCACCGCCGGCGCGTTCGCGCAGGTGCAGCATGGCGTAACGGCCGCTATGGGCGTTGTGCAGGCTTTCCAGTGAGGGCGTGGCCGAGCCCAGGACAATCGGGATGTTTTCCTGATGGGCGCGCACCACGGCCAGGTCGCGGGCGTGGTAGCGCAGGCCTTCCTGCTGTTTATAGGAGGCGTCGTGTTCTTCGTCGATGATGATCAGCCCCGGCCGCTGCATGGGGGTGAACAGTGCTGAGCGGGTGCCGATAATGATATCGGCCTCGCCATCGCGCGCCGCCAACCAGGCGTCCAGGCGTTCGCGGTCATTCACTGCCGAATGCAGCAGGGCGATACGGGCGTTGAAGCGCTGCTCGAAGCGCGCCAGGGTCTGCGGGCCGAGGTTGATCTCCGGGATCAGCACCAGGGCCTGTTTACCTGCCTCCAGAGTTTCGCGGATCAGCTGCAGATACACCTCGGTCTTGCCGCTGCCGGTCACCCCTGCGAGGAGAAAGGCATTGAAGCTGCCGAGCCCCGAGCGGATCGCTTCGCTGGCCGCGCGCTGTTCGGCATTCAGCGGCAGTTCCGGTTGGGCCAGCCAGTTGGCGTGGCGCTCGCTCGGCGCATGGCGGCGCACTTCGACCTTGACCAGACCTTTTTCCAGCAGCAGGTCGAGGCTGTCCTTGTTCAGCTGCAGCTTGCTCAGCAGCGGATGGGCGACGCCGTTGGGGTGTTGGGCCAGGGTTTTCAGCGCATCACGCTGGCGCGGCGCGCGGCTCAGGCGTGGATCATCGAACTGTGCGCCTTCAGTGACCGACCAGAAGCGCTGTTGGCGCACTTCCGCCGGTTCGCCCTGGCGCAGCAGCACCGGCAGCGCCCAGCTCAGGGTGTCGCCGAGGCTGTGCTGGTAATACTGCGCGGTCCACAGGCACAGCTTGAACAGTGCGGGCGGTAGCGGCGATTGGGCGTCGAGCAGTTGCAGGGCGGGCTTGAGTTTGTCGGCCGGGACTTCGCTGTGCTCGGTCACCTCGATCAGGATGCCGATCATCTCGCGCCGACCAAAGGGCACACGCAGACGCGCGCCTGGCTGCAAGGCGCTGCGCGGCACACCGGGCGGGGCACGGTAGTCGAACAGGCGGCGCAGCGGCGAGGGCAGGGCGAGGCGCAGAATAACGTCGGGCACGCGAAGGGCTCCAGGTTGCAGGGCGCGATCTTAGCATGCAGCCAGTCGACGGCCGGCCTTGCGTCGCTGCGGTGCTCTGGTATTATCGCCGGCCTAATTCCGTGCGGTACCTGACAATAGTGT
>DASRUM010000092.1:0-9935 GCA_035655415.1 Pseudomonas sp. | reverse complement strand
AAATCGTCGGACTCGCCTCGTGGGGCCAATCTCAGAATTGTTCAAGCAGCGCTGCCAAACTGGGCCAGAGTGCCGAAAGGCCGCTCAAGATACACAGCGCACCCATAGCGCACAAGCCACCGAAAGTCGGATACACATGCGACCACATCTAGCAGGTAGTGCTTTCGCCGACGCACTACATCTGCACCGACGAAAGCCCCACCGCCCTCATTAGCCCACTAGCCGGTGTTGCGCAAACCGGCCGCAATACCCGCCACACTGACCAGCAGTGCCTGTTCCAGAGGGCTGTCAGCCTGACTATCGCGCAGCCGGGAGCGCGCCAGCAGCTCGGCCTGGAGCAGGTGCAACGGGTCCAGGTAGGTGTTGCGCACACTGATCGACTCCAGGGTTTCCGGGCTGTGCGCCAGCAGCTGCGACTGCCCGGTCAAACCCAGCACTGCGACCACCGCCTGCGACAATAGGCCGCGTAGATGCTCACCCAGCGGACGGAGGGTCGGCTCGACCAAACGCTCGTCATATAACTGAGCGATGGACTCGTCGGCCTTGGCCAGCACCATTTCCAGCATGTCGATACGGGTGCGGAAGAACGGCCAGTGCTCGCGCATCTGCCCGAGCAGCTCGCCTTCACCGCGCTGAAAGGCGTTGTCCAGCGCCGCTTCCCAGCCCAGCCAGGCCGGCAGCATCAGGCGCGTCTGGGTCCAGGCGAAAATCCATGGAATGGCGCGCAGGCTCTCAACCCCACCCTCGCGACGCTTGGCCGGACGGCTGCCCAGGGGCAAGCGGCCCAGCTCCTGTTCCGGCGTGGCCTGGCGGAAGTAATCGACGAATTGCGGATGCTCGCGCACCACCGCGCGGTAGGCACTGACGCCATCGCTGGCCAGTTTGTCCATCAGCTCGCGCCAGGCCGGTTCCGGGCTAGGCGGCGGCAACAAGGTGGCTTCCAGCACCGCCGCCAGGTACAGATTGAGGTTCTGCTCGGCGATATCCGGCAGGCCGAATTTGAAACGAATCATTTCGCCCTGTTCGGTGGTGCGGAAACGCCCCATTACCGACCCCGGCGGCTGCGACAGAATCGCCGCGTGTGCCGGGCCGCCACCGCGCCCCACCGTGCCGCCACGGCCGTGGAACAGCAGCAGTTCGACATCCTGCTCGCGGCAGACCTGCACCAGAGTTTCCTGGGCGCGGTACTGCGCCCAGGCCGCTGCCGTGGTGCCGGCGTCCTTGGCCGAATCGGAATAGCCGATCATCACTTCCTGCGGCCCATGCAGGCGCGCGCGGTAGCCATGCAGCCCCAGCAGCCGGCTAATCACCGGGCCGGCGTTGTCCAGATCGGCCAGGGTCTCAAACAGTGGCACCACGCGTATCGGCCGTTGCAACCCGGCTTCTTTAAGCAGCAGTTGCACCGCCAGCACATCGGAGGCCGCACCGGCCATGGAGATCACGTAGGAACCCAGGGATGCCGCCGGCGCGCTGGCTACTTCACGGCAGGTGGCCAGTACTTCTTCGGTCTCGCCGCTGGGCTTGAAGTGCCCCGGCAACAGCGGTCGGCGGTTTTCCAGCTCTTTCAGCAGAAACGCCAGGCGCGCGTCTTCATCCCACTCGGCGTAACGACCCAGACCGAGGTAATCGGTGATTTCACTCATGGCGGCGGCGTGGCGGCTGGAGTCCTGACGCACATCCAGACGCACCAGAAACAGGCCAAAGGTCGCCGCGCGGCGCAGGCAATCAAGCAACGGACCATCGGCGATCACGCCCATGCCGCACTCATGCAGCGACTGGTAGCACAGGGTCAGCGGCTCCAGCAGCTCGCGATTGTCCTGCAGCACGGCTGCAGTCGCGGGTACCTGCTCATTCAGCGCGGCCTGAGCCCAGCTGCGGGTGGCGCGTAAACGCTCACGCAGCTGCTTGAGCAGGCTGCGATAGGGCTCGGCACTCTCGCCGACCCGCGCCAACAGCGCCGGGCTGGCCTGCTGCATGGACAGCTCGGCGGCCAGGTTATCGACATCGCGCAAATACAGGTCAGCCGCCATCCAGCGCGCCAGCAGCAGCACTTCGCGGGTAATGCTTGCGGTGACATTCGGGTTGCCGTCACGGTCACCGCCCATCCACGAGGCGAAGCGAATCGGCGCAGCATCCAGCGGCAGGTGCAACCCGGTGGCACTGTGCAGCACCTGATCGGCCTTGCGCAGCACATTGGGGATGGCGTGCCAGAGCGAATGCTCGATCACCGCGAAGCCCCATTTGGCTTCATCCACCGGACTCGGTCGGCTGCGGCGAATTTCCTCGGTGTGCCAGGCTTCGGCAATCAGCCGCTGCAGGCGCTGCTTGACCTGCTCACGCTCGGCCGCCGAAAGATCGCTGTGGTCGCCGGCCGCGAGCTGTTCGGCCATCGCGTCGTATTTCTGGATCAGGGTGCGCCGGGCTACTTCGGTGGGGTGTGCGGTCAGCACCAGCTCGATATCCAGACGGCCGAACTGACGGGCCAGAGCCTCTCCCTTGTGGCCGTTACTGCACAACCGCTGCAGCAGCTCGGCGAGGATATTGTCTTCAAACGGCTGCGCTTCACCCGGCGCGCGGCGGCGTACGCGGTGGTACTGCTCGGCGATATTGGCCAGGTTGAGAAACTGGTTGAATGCCCGTGCCACCGGCAGCAGCTCGTCATCGTCCAGTTGATTCAGGGTTGCACTGAGTTGCTCCGCGCCCTCCTGCGAGCCACGGCGCGAGGCCTTGGCGCCCTTGCGAATGCGCTCGATCTTGTCAAGAAAGGCGGCGCCATGCTGCACGCTGATGGTGTTACCCAGTAGCTCGCCGAGCTGGTGGACGTCCTCGCGCAGACGCGCGTCGATTTCTGCCATGAGTCTTGCCTCCGCTGATCCTGCCTCCAGAGTGCCCAGCGCGCCAACTTCTTACAAGTGCGCGACGCTGCGGCCGCACTTATCGGCCCAGGCACTAGTCTCAACTATGCAGCCTTGCCAAAACACGGCGGGCACAGAACAGACACGAGGCAATCATGAAGATTCGCGAGCTTGTTCAGCACTGGCAGGAAAATGCCCAGGGGCGGCTGAGCGCAACGCCTTATCAGATAAGGCTCGACCTGGAAGCCGCAGCGCGCCTGGCGGCACTACAAGAGATGTACCCCAAACACCACGTTGACGAGTTGCTGGGCGAGTTGCTCGGCGCGGCGCTCGAAGAGCTGGAAGCCAGCCTGCCCTACGTCAAAGGCAGCACGGTGGTGGCCAGCGATGAACAGGGCGACCCACTGTATGAAGATATCGGCCTGACGCCGCGCTTCCTCGCTCTCTCACGCCAACACCTGCAGCGCCTACTCGCTGAGAAGTGAGCGCCTCCCATCACTTTCTGTGTAGCAAGGCGTCTTCTGCAAGCACCTTGCTATTAGCCTGAAAGTACCGCTGTAGAGCGGCTCACGCCCGCGCACAGCGGGCCTGGCTGGCGATTCTCCTGAACCATTGCACCACCCCTTCGGTCGGAAATAGTGAGTCATGGCACTTCGCCGCTGATTTACAGCATCGCCTTGCAGCGTTTGCAAAGATGCCTCCCGAGCCATAACGGCCGGGCTTTTCAGGACTTTCAAGGAGTTCACCAATGGAGACGAACAGCATGAAGATCCAGGACAACATCCGCGCGTCGAACCCTCTGCGTAACCTGAAACTGGCCGCATTGTTGGTCGGCAGCAGCGTGGTTCTTGCTGGCTGTGCCGGCAATCCACCATCGGAACAGTTCGCCGTCACCCAGTCGGCAGTCAACAACGCCGTCAGCGCGGGCGCCACCGAGCATGCTGCAGTGGAAATGCAGTCCGCTCGTGACAAGCTCAAGCAGGCTGAGCTGGCCATGCACGATAAGGATTACGAGAAAGCCAAGCGCCTGGCTGAACAGGCCGAGTGGGATGCCCGCGTAGCAGAGCGCAAGGCTGAGGCGGCGAAGGCCGAACGTGCTCTCCAGGACGCCAACCAAGGCATTGAAGAACTGCGTAAGGAAGGCATGCGCGGCACGCAGCAATAACGCCCGCCCTTCATGACCTCACTTTATTAAGGATGAACCGCTATGCGTAAACACATCATGATTCCTGCCCTTCTTGCCATCAGCGTCGGCCTGGCGGCCTGCTCATCGCAGCCCAATGTCAACCTTGAAGAGGCGCAAAGCAACTTCTCCAGCCTGCAGAGCGATCCGCAAGCAGCCAAAGTCGCCGCCCTAGAAACCCAAGATGCGAGCGAAATGCTCAAGCGCGCCGAGAAAGCGTACCTGGACAAGGAAGACGAGGCGAAGGTCGACCAACTCGCCTACTTGGCCAACCAGAGTGTGGAGGTGGCCAAGCAGACCATCAACCTGCGCAGCGCTGAAGCCAACCTGCAAAACAGCGCTGCCAAGCGTGCTGAAGCGCGCCTGGCAGCGCGTGATGCGCAGATCCAGCAATTGCAGCAAAGCCTGAATGCCAAGCAGACCGAACGCGGCACCTTAGTCACCTTTGGCGATGTGCTATTCGACCTTGACCGCGCCGAGCTTAAGCCGGGCGGGCTGGGTAACGTCAACAAGCTGGCTCAGTTCCTTCAGGAGAACCCGGAGCGTAAGGTCGTGGTCGAGGGCTATACCGACAGCAGCGGCTCAGCCAGCTACAACCAGCAGCTGTCCGAACGCCGCGCCAACTCCGTTCGCGCTGCACTGGTGAAGATGGGTGTAGGTCCGGAGCGCATCGTCGCCCAAGGCTACGGCAAGGAGTATCCGGTAGCGGATAACAGCAGCTCTTCGGGCCGCGCCATGAATCGCCGTGTGGAAGTCACTATCTCAAACGACAACCAGCAGGTCGCACCGCGCTCGTCTATGGGCAGCAACTGAGTACCGCTGTGACCGGCTGACACACCGGTTAAAAAAGCCGCGCCCTTTCGGGGCGCGGCTTTTTTGTACTTGAACCTGAGACCCGGCTAGCATCACGGCTCGTTGCAGCGCACGGCTTGCTTGCGGCGGTCGACGAGTACGCCGCTGAGGCCTTTCTGCTCCAGGTCAAACATCACCAGTACGCCATCGATGCACTGCGCGACCTGGCTGGCGGGTTTGAGCGAGACCTTGTAATCCTCACCCGGCACGGTCTTGAGCATGGTGAACTCGGACAGCAGCAAGGCATCTTCCGGCTTGGCGATATGCAGATAGCCGTAATAGCCGAGCACAGCCACCGTGGCGCAGATGCTGCCGATGCCGGTGAGGATCAGCGGGATGGGGTTTATTTCACTCATAACAGGCTCTCGCAGTTTTCAATTGGCGCAACACGCGGCGCAGCTTGCAGCAAACATTCACGCCTGCAAAGGCCCAGATTGCCGCATCATTTATTGCCGCCAGCGCGCACTTCCTCACGGGCTTTGAAGGTCGCTTCATAGATGCGCTCGGCCAGGCGCGAGAACGGCAGGCTCTGCACCCACACGGTACCAGTGCCCTTGAGCGTGGCCAGAAGAATGCCCTCGCCGCCAAACAGCATGCTTTTCAGGCCGCCGGCCAGGGCGATGTCGTAGTCGATGCCGCTGGTGAAGGCCACCAGGCAACCGGTGTCCAGGCGCAGGGTCTCGTTGTTCAGCTCCTTGCGAATCACCGTGCCGCCGGCATGCACAAAGGCCAGGCCGTCACCTTCGAGCTTCTGCAGGATAAAACCTTCGCCACCGAAAAAGCCGGCACCCAGGCGCTTGTTAAAGCTGATGCCGACCGCCGTGCCGTAGGCCGCGCAGAGAAAGGCATCCTTCTGGCAGATCAGCGTGCCACCATGCTCAGCCAGCTGGATAGGCACCACGGTGCCTGGGTACGGCGCGGCAAAGGCCACTCGCGCCGGGGTTTTGCCGGCATTGGAAAAGTGCGTCATAAACAACGACTCGCCGGTAAGCATGCGCTTGCCCATGCCCCACAACTTGCCCAGCACACCGCTGGCCGAACCATCGCCCATGCGTGTTTCAAAGCGGATGCCGTCGGTCATGTAATTCATCACCCCGGCCTCGGCGATCACCGTTTCGCCCGGATCGAGAATGATCTCCACGCTCTGCGCGGAGGCGCCAAGGATTTCGTAATCGAGTTGATGGCTGGGCATGCAGGGCTCCTTGGCTATGCGGGTAAAGCTACCCGGATGGGACTCGGTTTTGTAGGAGCGGTCCATGACCGCGATAGGTCATACAAGCAAAAGGGCTCGCGGGCATGGGCTAGGCGCCCCCGCCGCTCCTACGCCTTACAGCGGGAATTATTCCATCAGAGGATATTGGCGTAATCGGCTTCGATCCGATCCAAACTCAGATGGTTCAAGAAGTTGGAGAAGCACATCCAGGCTGATAGCGAGTTGAGGTCGCTGAACTGCGGCGGCAGGTACTTGGGTGCGACAACCAGCCCTTCATCCACCAACTGGCGCAGGGAGCGCATGTCTTCCAGAGTGGTCTTACCGCAGAACAGCAGCGGAATCTGCTCCAGCTTGCCTTTGCGCACAGCCAACTGGATGTAGTTGTAAATCATGATGAAGCCTTTCAGGTAGGACAGGTCCTTGGTGAAAGGCAGGCCGTTGGGGGTCGAACCTCGGAATACCCGATTGGCGTTGCTGTAGCTGTCTTCCTGGCTAAAGCCCTGCTCACGGTAAAAGTCGAAGACCTGCAGAAAATCCGCGCCCTCTTCGGCCATATGGATGGCGCGGGTGCGGTTGGTCAACTTGCGCAAACGGGTTGGATAGGAGGCGAAGGTGATGACCTCCATCAGGATCGCCAGGCCTTCCTGGGTCACCGTGGACGAGGGCGGGCCCTTGGCCAGAAAGGTGCAGATCGGCTGATTCAGCCCATTCAAGGTAGTGGCTACATGCACCAGGCCCTCGTGCACTTCCAGGGCTTTTACATCACGGTCATTGAACATCGCATCGGCGCGGATCTTGATGTAGTCGGCGCCGGCTGCGGCATCGGCGAGAATACCGTCGGACTCAAACACCCGAATGGTGCCCTCCTCCTCGCCAAACACCTTGTTCAGACGATGCTGCAGCAGGTTGACCGCCTCTTTGGCGCTCAGGGTTTTGGCTTCGTCCTTGAGGTCGCCGCGCTTGTCGATGTTATTGAGGAAGTCGGAGAACATCAGGCCCAGGTCGGCCAGAGTCGGATCGCCAGCGTGGAAAGCATCGGAGGCTGCGCCGTAGAGTTCCTGGCTGATCAGGCCGAAGTCCTCGGTGCCACGCGCTTCGAGCATGCGGATGACCATGCGGTACTCGCGGCACATGCGCCGCATGATTTTGCCCACCGGGTTGAACTGGCCAAGCTGGCGAGTGATATCGCGCTCGATATTCTGGAATTCCAGCTTCTTTGCTGACGCATCAAAAGGCAGCGGCCGGTTGGCGTAGTAGGCACGATCAACGGCGGGCAGCTTCTTGCCCTTGTGCTTGAGAAACTCGCTGCGAATCGAATCGTCCCACTTCACCGCATCCAGCACGCGTATCGGCGTTTGCGCGTCGACCAGACGGTCGGACAGCGCGCGTACGATCAACTGATAATCGTCCAACCCGGCATGACTGTTCATGTTTTCCCCATCACCCACTAATCGCCCGCCCGCTGATAACGCGCGACTTCAATAAATACATCCGAATTGGCCTGATCGTCGAGGTAGTTGAACACCTGCTCCAACGGGCTGCTGATCAGCACGCCATCGCCCTCTGCGCCATCGATCACCTCACCCTGCAAGGTGCCCCGCTCCAGCTCGTGGAGAATACGGTCGACATCCAGGTTGTAGATCACCAGCTCATTGCTGGTGGTCAGCTCGAACCCGGCGATGGCGAAGTTCGCACCCAGGCTTTTCGGCAAACCCGCCGAGAGGTACCAGCGACGACCATGGTGAGACACGGTAAAGCCATATTCTTCAACGCTGTCGAGGTTATCCAGGCTGTCGACATAGGAGCGCGCCTTGTAGACATTGGAACCGGCACGGGTGATTTGCAGATACAGCTGCTCGCCCCACTCGTTCTTGCGCGACCACTCGCCAAGCAAGGGAATCGGGGCTGCTTCATTGGCGGGAATCGGGTCCTTGAAGGTCACCAGACAGCCACCAAGCAACAGGAAGGACACGGCAAGCAGCGCGCGCCAGGCTTTCATTCAGCTCTCCTTGTGAACGGATTAACTGGGTTCCTAGGCCTGCTACAGACCCAGTACCAGATGCATATAACGTTTAAGCATGGCCAACATCTCTTCACTGTCCAGATGGTCGACCCCATCGAGCAGGCCCTGATACTCCATGCGCACAATAATCGCCGTCAAGAGCTTGGCATCCTGCTCCGCCTGCTGCGAGCCCAGCACTTCAAAGAAGTGCGTCACACCCTGCAGCAGAATCTGCCGGTGCGCGCGCAGCAGCCCGTGCAGACGCGGGTTGAGCAAAGCTTCCTGCTGAAAGGCCTGCTCGGCCAGCAGGTGTTCACGACGGGTCAGCAACTGCTGGCGCACGTACTCCACCGCCAACCGGGCAATTTCATTGGCCAGACGCCGGCGCGCCTCGGCGCTGCCATCCAGGCGGCTGACCTGCTCACGCAGCAGACCTTCGGTACTGCTCCAGAACTGGCCCATATGCGCGGCACTGCGCTCGACGAACTGGGCGAAGGTGTCGGTGATCAGGTCGTTGATGTCTTTGAAGTAATAGGTGGTCGCCGACAGCGGCACTTCGGCCTCGGCGGCCACTGCCCGGTGCCGAACAGCGCGCACGCCTTCACGCACAATAATGCGCATGGCGGCATCGAGAATGGCCTGGCGGCGCTGTTCACTGCCCTGACGGCTGGCTTTACGGCCCTGATACTGCACGCTCTCAGCAACGGCGTTGGCCACCAGGGTGGCGCTTTCTTGGGCGGGCTTGGCTGTCACAGCAAGACGATCCTCTGTCGTTTATTCAAGATTACTAATGACTTAGTCAGTAAATCTCAAAAATAATCCATCTGCAGACAATAAAAAGCCAGGCAATAAAAAGCCGCCCGTAGGCGGCTTAGCAACATCAGGCCTGCGGGCGCATGTGCGGGAACAGGATCACGTCGCGAATCGACGGTGAGTTGGTCAGCAGCATCACCAGGCGGTCGATACCAATACCCTCACCAGCGGTAGGTGGCATGCCGTACTCCAGGGCGCGGACGAAGTCGGCGTCAAAGTGCATGGCTTCATCGTCGCCAGCGTCCTTGTCGGCCACCTGCTGCATAAAGCGTGCGGCCTGGTCTTCGGCATCATTGAGCTCGGAGTAAGCGTTGGCGATCTCGCGGCCGCCGATAAACAGCTCGAAGCGGTCGGTGACGCTCGGGTTCTGGTCGTTACGCCGGGCCAGCGGCGAGACTTCGAAGGGGTACTGGGTGATGAAGTGCGGCTGTTCCAGCTTGTGCTCGACCAGCTCCTCGAAAATCATCACCTGCAGCTTGCCCAGGCCTTCGAAACCCAGCACCTTGGCACCGGCCTTCTTGGCGATGGCACGGGCCTTGTCGATGTCAGTCAGGTCGGCAGCTGTCAGCTCAGGGTTGTACTTGAGGATCGAGTCGAACACCGACAGACGCACAAACGGCTCGCCGAAGTGGAACACCTTGTCGCCATACGGCACGTCAGTGCTGCCGAGCACCAGCTGGGCCAACTCGCGGAACAGCTCCTCGGTCAGGTCCATGTTGTCTTCGTAGTCGGCGTACGCCTGGTAGAACTCCAACATGGTGAATTCAGGGTTATGCCGGGTCGAGACGCCTTCGTTACGGAAGTTGCGATTGATCTCGAACACCTTCTCGAAACCACCCACCACCAAACGCTTGAGGTACAGCTCCGGGGCGATACGCAGGAACATCTGCATATCCAGGGCGTTGTGGTGAGTCTCGAACGGCTTGGCCGCAGCGCCGCCTGGGATGGTCTGCAGCATCGGCGTTTCCACTTCAAGGAAGTCGCGCTTCATCAAAAAGCTGCGGATATGCGCGATGA
>DASRUM010000091.1:0-9468 GCA_035655415.1 Pseudomonas sp. | reverse complement strand
CTGCGAAATCCTCGCCCAGCAAGCCGGTCGCGTATCCCGTGGCCACCGCTTCCACGCCAACCACGAGGTGCGCATCAGCGCGCCGGCCAACTACGCCGAAGACCTGCGCAGCGCCTATGTGATTGCCGACTTCGCCGAGCGCCGCGCGCAAATCGCTGCCCGCGTTGACCAACTAGCCGCCGAGCAGCAGGGCACCGCCATCGTGCCGCCAGCGCTGCTGGATGAAGTTAGCGCCCTGGTCGAGTGGCCGGTGCCGCTGGTCTGCTCCTTCGAGGAACGCTTCCTCGAGGTGCCACAGGAAGCGCTGATCACCACCATGCAGGACAACCAGAAGTACTTCTGCCTGCTGGATGGCAACGGCAAGCTGCTGCCGCGCTTTATCACCGTGGCCAACGTCGAGAGCAAGGACCCGGCGCAGATCATTTCCGGCAACGAGAAGGTGGTGCGTCCGCGCCTGACCGACGCCGAGTTCTTCTTCAAGCAGGACAAGAAGCAGAAGCTGGAAAGCTTCAACCAGCGCCTGGCCAACGTGGTGTTCCAGGCTCAGCTCGGCTCGGTCTACGACAAGGCCCAGCGCGTCTCCGCCCTAGCTGGCTTTATTGCCCAGCGCATCGGTGGCGACGCCACCCGCGCCGCGCGTGCCGGCATCCTCTGTAAGTGCGACCTGGCCAGTGAGATGGTTGGTGAATTCCCGGAAATGCAGGGCATCGCCGGTTACTACTACGCCAAGCACGACGGTGAAGCCGAAGACGTCGCCCTGGCGCTGAACGAGCAGTACATGCCGCGCGGCGCCGGCGCCGAGCTGCCGAGCACCCTCACCGGTGCTGCCTTGGCCCTGGCCGACAAGCTGGATACCCTGGTCGGGATCTTCGGCATCGGCATGCTGCCCACCGGCAGCAAGGACCCCTACGCCCTGCGTCGTGCGGCCCTCGGCGTGCTGCGTATTCTGATCGAGAAGCAGCTGGATCTGGACCTGGTTGAAGCCGTCAGCTTCGCCATCGGCCAGTTCGGCGACAAGATCAAGGCCGACGGCCTGGCTCCCCAGGTGCAGGACTTTATCTTCGACCGTCTGCGCGCTCGTTACGAGGACGAAGGCGTCGAAGTGGCCGTGTACCAGGCCGTGCGTGCGGTCAGCCCGACCTCGCCGCTGGACTTCGATCAGCGCGTACAGGCCGTGCAGGCCTTCCGTGCATTGCCGCAGGCTGCCGCGCTGGCTGCAGCGAACAAGCGCGTGTCGAATCTACTGAGCAAGGCCGAAGGCCAGGTCGCGGCGAGCGTCGAAGCGCATCACTTCGACAACCCCAGCGAGTTCGCCCTCAACGCCGCCATTCAGCAGGCCGAGCATGCGGTGCAGCCGCTCGCCGCAGCCCGTCAGTACAACCTGGCGCTGAGCCAGCTGGCCAACCTGCGCGAGCCGGTGGACGCCTTCTTCGAGGCCGTACTGGTCAACGCCGAAGACCCTGCCGTGCGGGCCAACCGCTATGCGCTGCTGGCCAAGCTGCGTGGCCTGTTCCTCGGCGTGGCTGATATCTCGGTACTCGGCTAACGCCTGCCGCGAGTCCGATGGGCTGCGCGCAGCCCATCATCACCTTTACCGGCTGGCGGCCATCACCGCCAGCCGGTTACGGATTACCGCATGAAACTGCTGATTCTCGACCGCGATGGCGTCATCAATTACGACTCCGACGCCTATATCAAAAGCCTCGCCGAATGGATTCCGCTGCCCGGTGCCATTGAGGCCATCGCGCGCCTGTCGCAAGCCGGCTGGACGGTCGCCGTGGCCACCAATCAGTCCGGGGTCGCCCGCGGCTATTACGACCTGGCCACGCTGGAAGCCATGCACGCGCGCCTGCGCGAACTGGTGGCGGCGCAGGGCGGCGAGCTGGGCCTGATCGTGCACTGCATCCATGGCCCGGATGAGGGCTGCGCCTGCCGCAAACCAAAACCCGGCATGCTTGAGCAGATTGCTGCGTACTATGGCGTAGCACTTAAGGGCGTGTGGTTTGTCGGAGACAGCAGCGGTGACCTGACAGCGGCCGGCGCCGTCGATTGTCAGCCTGTTTTGGTAAAGACCGGCAAGGGCGAACGCACCCTGGCGAAAGGATTGCCAGCGGGCACCCTGGTATTCGATGATCTGGCGGCGGTTGCCGATCAGCTTCTCCACTTATAAAGCAGGCACTGCCTGCGACGGTAAAAGCTCCCATGTCGACAGTGCAGACCCTCAGAACCTTCCTCTTCTACCTGCTGCTGGCTTCCACCTCCTTCTTCTGGTGCACCCTCAGCGTCTTCGTCGCGCCCTTTCTGCCGTTTCGTGCGCGCTACCGCTTTGTCGTGCAGAACTGGTGCCGCTGTGCCACCTGGCTGGCCAAGGTGGTGGTCGGCATCAACTACGAGATCAAGGGCCTGGAGAATATCCCCGATAAGCCCTGCGTGATCCTCGCCAAACACCAGAGCACCTGGGAAACCTTCTTCCTCTGCGGCTACTTCGAGCCACTGAGCCAGGTGGTCAAGCGCGAGCTGCTGTATGTGCCGTTCTTCGGCTGGGCAATGGCGATGCTCAAGCCCATCGCGATTGACCGCAGCAACCCCAAGGCGGCGCTCAAGCAACTGGCCAAGCTTGGCCACAAACGTCTGGGGCAGGGCGCCTGGGTGCTGGTATTTCCGGAAGGCACGCGTATTCCACCGGGCCAGATCGGCAAGTTCAGCCGTGGTGGCGCCTCCCTCGCAGTGAATGCCAACCTGCCGGTGCTGCCGATTGCCCACAACGCAGGTGAGTTCTGGCCCAAGCAGGGCTGGCGCAAGACCCCTGGCACCGTCCAGGTGATTATCGGCCCGCCGATGTACGCCGAAGGCACTGGCCCGCGCGCCATCGCCGAACTCAACGACCGCGCCTTTGCCTGGGTCAGCCAGGCGCAACGCGATATCGGCTCGCTGGATGCGCAAAGCCAGCCGCTGGAGACCCAAGCGCCGGCCTGAGCAATTGTGGATAAGCTGTGCACCGAATAGCGTCAAAGTGCTATTACGCGCTGCAAGCAGTTGATTTAACGAGAATTAACGCCTGAAACGGAATATCAGGCGATGGGGGATAAGTTTCCCCCATACCGCCCAGGTAGCTGCCAACCAGCAAATCCGGGCGTTTGCGCACAGTCTTATCAGTCTGCGCACCAGGCAAAGCGGCTAAGCTGGATCGACGTGCCCAAGCAGCGAAAAGGAATTCTTCGCCATGCTCTCCATTTACCAGCTCAAGCCGGCGTTTCAGAACCTCCTGCGCCCGGGGGTAAAACGCCTCTACGACAAAGGCGTGACGGCCAATCAAGTCACCCTGTTCGCCGCCGTGGTTTCCGTGCTGCTCGGCACCCTGCTGCTGGCCTTGCCTCAGCACACCTGGCTGTTCGCCCTGATCCCGCTGTGGATGATTCTGCGCATGGCGCTGAATGCCGTCGACGGCATGCTCGCCCGCGAGTTCGGCCAACAATCGCGGCTCGGCGCCTACCTCAATGAACTCAGCGACCTGATCGCCGACAGCGCGCTGTTTCTACCCTTCGCCTTGCTCCCCGGGGTTTCGCCGCTGCTGGTGGTACTGGTCGTGCTGCTGGCCCTGATCAGCGAATACGCCGGCGTGCTCGGGCCTATGGTCGGTGCCTCGCGCCGTTACGACGGGCCCATGGGCAAGAGCGACCGTGCCTTCTGCTTCGGCGTGCTGGGGGCCGGCGTGGCCTGCGGGTTGCTGTCTGCCGCCTGGCTCAACGGCCTGCTCGCGGTGATTCTCGCCCTGTTGCTCTACACCCTCTACAACCGCGTACGCCAGGGCCTGGCCGAAGCGGCGCAGCCAACTGACTCGAAATAAGGATGTCTCGATGCGCGAAGCCCAAGAATTCAGCTTTACCACCCATGACGGCGTAGAGCTGTTCTACCGCCACTGGCCGGCCAGCAACACTGATGGCGCCGCGCCAAAGCGCGCGGTGGTGATGTTCCACCGCGGCCACGAACACGGCGGGCGCATGGCCCATCTGGTCGATGAACTGGAAATGGCGGATTTCGACTTTTTCGCCTGGGACGCGCGCGGCCATGGCCTGTCGCCAGGTGAGCGCGGCGACAGCCCAAGCTTCGCCACCAGCGTGCGCGATGTGCAGACCTTTATCGACCATATCGTCAGCCACCACGGCCTGGCGGTGGAGGATATTGCGGTACTGGCGCAGAGCGTTGGCGCGGTGGTGGTCGCCACCTGGGCGCATGACTATGCACCGAAGATCCGCGCCCTGGTGCTCGCCTCGCCGGCGTTCAAGGTCAAGCTCTACGTGCCCTTTGCCCGGCCCGGCCTCAAGTTGATGCGCGCGCTGCGCGGCAACTTCTTCGTCAACAGCTATGTGAAGGCCAAGTACCTCAGCCATGACCCGGAGCGGATTGCCTCCTTTATTAACGACCCGCTGATCGCCCGACCGATCTCGGTAAATATGCTGCTGGGCCTGTATAACGCCGCCGAACGCGTGGTCGCAGACGCTCAGGCGATCCAGATTCCCACTCAGCTGCTGATTTCGGGCGCCGACTTTGTGGTGCACCGCAAACCCCAGCAGCAATTCTTCGAGCGCCTGGGCAGCCTGCGCAAGGAGATGCACATCCTTCCCGGCTTCTTCCACGACACTCTCGGCGAACGCGACCGCAGCCACGCCCTGAAACGCGCCCAGCGCTTTCTGCTGCGCTGTTTTGAAGAGCCGGTAGCGCGCCCTTCCTTGCTCGATGCCGACCGCCTCGGCGTAACCTGCGCCGAATCGGAAAGCCTGGCCGCACCGCTGCCGCATAACTCCCTGGGCGACCTTTACTGGCGCGCCACCCGCGCCGGCCTGCGGCTCGGCAGCAGTCTGGCCGACGGAGTGAAACTGGGTTTCGACACTGGCTTCGATTCCGGCAGCACCCTGGATTACGTCTACCGCAACCAACCCAGCGGCAAGTCGCCTATCGGCAGACTGATCGATCAGAACTACCTCAACTCCATCGGCTGGCGCGGTATCCGTCAGCGCAAACTGCATGCCGAAGAGTTGCTGCGCCTGGCCATGGGCAAGCTGCGCGAGCAGGGCCGTGGCGTGCGCATCGTCGATATCGCCGCCGGCCATGGCCGCTACATCCTCGAAGCTCTGGAAGGCATGGAGCAGAAGCCGGACTCGATCCTGTTGCGCGATTACAGCGATATCAACGTGCGCGACGGCGGTGTACTGATCGAACAGAAGGGCCTGAGCGATATCGCTAGTTTCGTCAAAGGCGATGCTTTCGACCGTGCCGACCTCGCGGCACTAGAGCCTAAACCGACTCTGGCGGTGGTCTCCGGTTTGTATGAGCTGTTCGGCAGCAACCAGATGGTTGGCGAGTCACTTTCCGGGCTGGCGGCAGCCGTCGAGGAGGGCGGTTATCTGGTGTACACCGGGCAGCCCTGGCACCCGCAGCTAGAGCTGATCGCCCGCGCCCTGACCAGCCACCGCGGCGGCGAAGCATGGGTTATGCGACGACGTAGCCAGGCTGAAATGGATCAGCTGGTCGAGGCCGCAGGCTTTCGCAAGATCACCCAGCGTATCGACGAGTGGGGCATCTTCAGCGTTTCCCTGGCGCAGCGGGTGTCCTGATGGCGGAAGTTAGCCTTAGCCGCGAAGCCGGGTTATGGAAGCGCGGCGTGCTCTGGTTGCTGCTCTTGGCGCCGCTGTTCTTCGCCAGCTACAGCTTCGCCAACTGGCTAAGCGCGCAACGGGACGACGTCGGCACCCTGGTGTTTGCCTGGGAAAGCCATATGCCGCTATGGCCATGGACTATCGCGCCTTACTGGTCAATTGACCTGCTTTATGGGTTGTCCTTTCTACTGCCGGCCACCCGGCGGGAAATGGATCGCCACGGCCTGCGCCTGCTTAGCGTGCAAGTGCTGTGCATTGCCTGCTTTCTGCTCTGGCCGCTGCGCTTTACCTTCGAGCGGCCCGAACTGGATGGCCTGTTCGGCGGCATGTTCGACGTGCTGATGGGTTTCGACAAACCCTTTAACCAGGCGCCATCCCTGCATATCGCCCTGCTGGTAGTGATCTGGGTGATGTTCGCCCGGCATACCCATGGCCTGTGGCTGCGCGGTTTGCTGCACGGCTGGATGGCCCTGATCGGCGTATCGGTGCTGACCACCTGGCAGCATCACTTTATCGATGTGCCCACCGGGATACTGGCCGGCTGGCTGTGCGTCTGGCTGTGGCCGCTACAAGGCCGCAGTCCGCTGCTGGCCTGGCAACTGACGCGCGAGCCGCAACGCATGCGTCTGGCATTGCGCTACAGCCTGGGTGCGGCGCTGCTCAGCGCCCTGGCAGTAAACCTCGGCGGCGCCTGGTTGTGGCTGTTATGGCCGGCATTCTCCTTACTGCTGGTGGCGCTCAACTACCTGCTGTTCGGCGCGGTAGGCTTTCAAAAGACCGCCGATGGTCGATTGAGCAGCGCCGCAAGCTGGTTGCTCGCGCCCTACCTGGGCGCCGCCTGGCTTAACTCACGGCTTTGGACCCGCGCCCATCCGCACCCTGATGAGGTCGAGCCGGGCATTTGGCTGGGGCGCATTCCCGCGCCCGGGCAGGCCGAGCAGTTTCAGGCTCAGCTCGATCTATGCGCCGAGCTGCCGGCCAGCGCCCCAGCCAAGGCCTATCGCTCACTGCCATTGCTCGACCTCTGCACTCCCAGCCCGGCAGCCTGCCTGGAAGCCGCGCAGGCCATCGAGGCGCTGCGCACCCACGGCAACCTGCTGGTCTATTGCGCCCTGGGCTATTCGCGTAGCGCCACGGCGGTAGCGGCCTGGCTGCTGCACAGCGGGCGTTGCAAAGATGTGCCAGAAGCGCTGGCGCATCTTCGCCGGGCGCGGCCTCAGGTGGTCTTGAGCGACGCTCATCAGCAGGCGCTGCAGGGCATGCTGGAACTCAGCAACAGCTCCATGCCAGCGGGAGCCGCCCATGGCTACTGAAATGCAGCTATTTACCGTGGCCAGTCTGCTGCGTCGGGGTAGGGCGCTGGATCAGCTGTCCAACGCGCTCAGCCTGGTTGCCCTGCTGATCGGACTGGCACCGCTACTCGGCATCAAAGCACAGCCACTGACGGCGCTGTTCTGCGCGCTGCTGCTGATACTGGGTCTGGGGCAGAAATACTGGGCGCTGCGCGTGGCCTTGGATGCCGAGCTGTTCCAACAACTTGCCAGCCGGGTTGATCAGTTAGCCGCGCACACCGCCGAGCTCGACCAGACCCTTGTCCAGCTCAAACTGCAGCCGGCTAATCTGCCCGCGCGCGGCTGGGATGAACGCAGCCTCGGTGCGTTGCGCCTGTTGCGCCAGCAAGTGCTCTGGCTAGTGGCGCAACTGCTGTTGGCTGTGTTGATCGTGCTGGGCCTGCCCTGGCTTGCAATCACTGGATAAGGAGTCGTCCATGCTCGCGTCCCTCATCGCGTTCGTTATCACCTCGGCTGCGCGCCTGCTCACCGGTGCCCGCGCGCTGTGGCTGGGTTGCACGCCACAACCCGTGCAGCGGCTGTATTACGCCAACCACAGCAGCCACGGCGATTTCGTGCTGCTCTGGGCATCGCTGCCCGATGAACTGCGCCGCCGCACCCGGCCCGTGGCCGGCGCCGATTACTGGCAGCGTGACGGCCTGCGTCGCTACCTGATCAACAAGGTATTCAACGGCGTACTGATCGACCGCGAGCGCGCCACACCTGAGGCCAACCCGCTGCAGCCGATGCTTGATGCCCTGGATCAAGGCGACTCGTTGATCCTCTTTCCCGAGGGCACGCGCAATCTGGAGGACGGCCTGTTGCCGTTCAAGAGCGGTCTGTATCACCTCACCCGGCTGCGTCCCGACATCGAACTGGTACCGGTGTGGATCGCCAACCTCAACCGGGTCATGCCCAAGGGCAGGGCGTTGCCGTTGCCGCTGCTGTGCACCCTGAGTTTCGGCACGCCGCTGGAACATCTGCACGATGAAAACAAGCAGGCGTTCCTCGAACGCGCCCGTAACGCCCTGCAGGCCCTAGCACCCGAGGAGGCTTGATATGGATAACAACACCCTGCTGCTGTTCGCCGGTATCGGCGCGCTGTTGCTGCTCGCCTCGGCCATCGGCTATTTCCTCAAGTGGCGCAATGGCGACAGCGCCAACCCGGTAATCGACAACCTCAATGCGCGGATCAACGCCTGGTGGGTCATGGTGCTGGTGATCGGCATCGCCTTCCTGTTCGGCAACCTGGGCGTGATTCTGCTGTTCTACTTCGTCTCGTTCTACGCCCTGCGCGAGTTTATGACCCTCACGCCCACCCGACGCAGCGACTACCCGGCATTAGTGGCGGCCTTCTACTTCGCCCTACCCATGCAGTACCTGCTGATCGCCCTCGACTGGTACGGCCTGTTCGCCATCTTTATCCCGGTGTATCTGTTCCTGCTGCTGCCGATCCTGGCGTCCCTGGGCGGCGATACCACGCGCTTTCTCGAGCGTGCGTCAAAGGTGCAGTGGGGCCTGATGATCGCGGTGTACTGCATCTCCTCGGTACCCGCGCTGCTGACCCTGGACATCCCCGGCTATGAAGGGCGCAACCTGCTGCTGATCGCCTGGCTGATCATCGTGGTGCAGCTGTCCGATGTGTTGCAGTACGTCTGCGGCAAACTGTTCGGCAAGCACAAGATCGCGCCGCGTCTGTCACCGTCGAAAACCGTCGAGGGCTTTGTCGGCGGCGTCAGCCTGTCCTGCCTGGTCGGCGCGCTGCTGTGCTGGATTACCCCGTTCAACTTCTGGCAGGCCGCCTTGATGGCGCTGACCGTCAACCTGCTGGGCTTTGCCGGCGGCCTGGTGATGTCGGCGATCAAACGCGACCGCGGAGTAAAGGACTGGGGCCATATGATCGAAGGCCACGGCGGCATGCTCGACCGCCTCGACTCAGTGTGTTTCGCCGCGCCGATCTTCTTCCACTTCGTGCGCTACTGGTGGGTGCCGTTGGCTTGAGTCGAGCGGAATAAAAATGCCCCGGATATCCGGGGCATTTTTTGTGGCTGATACGAGCTGCAGCGGATCAGAAGTCCAGGTTGGACACTGCCAGGGCGTTGGTCTCGATAAAGTCCCGACGCGGCTCAACGGCATCGCCCATCAGGGTGTTGAAGATCTGATCGGCAGCGATCGCGTCTTCGATACGCACCTTGAGCATGCGGCGTACTTCCGGGTCCATGGTGGTTTCCCAGAGCTGATCCGGGTTCATTTCGCCGAGACCCTTATAGCGTTGGATGCTATGGCGCTTGGTGCTTTCGGCCATCAGCCAGGCCAGTGCATCCTTGAAGGTGCTGACGTGCTTCTTGCGCTCGCCGCGCTGCACAAAGGCACCTTCTTCCAGCAGGCTGTTGAGCTGATCGCCCAGGGTGGTAACGGTCTTGTAGTCGTTACTGGCGAAGAAGTCGCGGTTGAAGATGATGTAGCTGGAAACCCCATGG
>DASRUM010000090.1:0-51225 GCA_035655415.1 Pseudomonas sp. | reverse complement strand
CCGAACAGCAGGATGTCGAGATCCAGGGTGCGCGGCCCCCAGCGCTCAAGGCGCTCGCGGCCTTGGTCGTTTTCAATGGATTGCAAGGCGTCCAGCAGCTCAAGCGGTGCCAGAGTGCTGTCGAGAGCGGCAACCGCGTTGGTGTAGCGCGGTTGGCCAGGGAGCAACGAATCGCTTTGATAGAAGGCTGAAACCCCGACCAGTTCCGATTGCGGCAACTGTGCCAGCGCCAGGGTGGCGCTGCGCAGCTGTTCGGCGGGGTCAACGAGGTTGCTGCCCATGCCGATGTAGATGCGTTCCATGGATTACTCGCCCGTGGTGCTCGAAGCGTCTGCTGAACGCTTGCGCTTGGCGCCGCCGCTGCGACGACGTTTGCGTGGGCCGCCGGTGCCGTCGTCCTTGCCACTGAGGTCGCGAATCATGTCGCGCCGCTCACTGTCGTTGGCGTCCTGGTAGTCCGTCCACCATTCGCCCAGGCCATCGGTCTGCTCGCCCGCGCTTTCGCGTAGTAGCAGGAAGTCGTAGCCGGCGCGGAATCGCAGATTGTCCAGCAGCAGGTCGGCACGTTTGCCGCTGCGCCGTGGCAGGCGCTCCTGCATGTCCCAGATCTCGCGGATCGGCAGGGTGAAACGTTTGGGCACAGCGATGCGCAGGCACTGTTCGCTGATCAGCTCATGGGCGGCTTCCTGCATCGCCGGGATCGGCGGCATGCCGCGATCCTGCAGCTTGATCACGCGGGCCGGCAGGGCTGGCCACAGCAGTGCAGCAAGCAGGAAGGCTGGAGTAACCGTCTTGCCTTGTTGAATGCGTAGATCGGTACTGTCCAGCGCATTACGGATCAACTGGTCGGTGTAGTCCGGGTTGAGTTTCAGCGCTTCGGCGCTGGCCGGGAACAGCTGGCCGAACAGGCCGTAATCCACCAGTAGCTCGTAGGTGTACACCGCGTAGCCAGCGAGAAACAGCTTGAGCACTTCATCGAACAGGCGTGCGGCGGGGATGCCACCGAGCAGCGGAGCCAGTTTGTAGATCGGCGCGGCGCTGTGTTTCTCGATGTCGAAATCCAGCTTGGCGGCAAAACGCACTGCGCGCAGCATGCGCACCGGGTCTTCCTGGTAACGCTGGGTCGGGTCGCCGATCAGGCGGATCAGATGATTGCGGATATCGTGCACGCCATTGGCGTAATCGAGAATGCGTTCGGTGCTTGGATCGTAATACAGCGCATTGATGGTGAAGTCGCGGCGCTGGGCGTCGTCTTCCAGGCTGCCATACACGTTGTC
The DNA here is from genome assembly GCA_035655415.1 of Pseudomonas sp. Classification (GTDB taxonomy): domain Bacteria; phylum Pseudomonadota; class Gammaproteobacteria; order Pseudomonadales; family Pseudomonadaceae; genus Aquipseudomonas. Next base: position 49,948 of record DASRUM010000090.1, on the reverse strand, counting down.
ACGCAGGATGCGCCCGCTCTCGTTGCGCGAGGACAGGTTGCTGTTCTCTTCCTCATCGCCTTCGGGATGATTGGCGCGGAAGGTGGCGACTTCGATGATCTCGCGGCCGAAATGCACGTGGACCAGCTTGAAGCGTCGACCGATTACCCGGGCGTTACGGAACTCGGCACGCACCTGTTCCGGTGTGGCGCTGGTGGCCACGTCGAAATCCTTGGGGTCGATATCCAGCAGCAGATCGCGCACGCAACCACCGACCAGATACGCCTGATAGCCGGCCTGTTGCAGGCGTTCGACCACGCTGATGGCGTAGCGGCTGATCTCACCGCGCTCGATCGGGTGCTGGCTACTGCTCAGCACTTCGGGCGTGCTGTGCGAATGGTTGCCACGACGGATGGGGGTACGAAAGGACTTGAACAGCTTTTTCAGCATGGGAGGCACTGTTTGACTAAATGACTGGCCAGAGTATATGCCGGCCGCAGGAATGGCGCGGATTCTAGCATTGAGTCGAGGTTTGATGCAGGAAACGACAGGAAAGGGCGGCAGGCGGGGGATTTGAAGCTACTGGGGGAGCCGAAGCTCCCCCCCAAATTGGTGCGTGCTCTGTTTTTATTATTATGGCGGGCTTGTTGTTTTTGTTGATTTGCCCGTTCCATCCAGTCAAAGACTTTTGGAAACTTTCCCAAGCTGGGAATCAAGAGCAAACGGATTGCTTTGGATGCTGACGCTGCCATGATCACACAGTGACCCAACCAGTTCTGGCGCTGCCTCGAGGCAGTTTTATAATTCTCAGCCTGGTTTTGGGGTGAACCCCAAAGGCAATTCCTTTCCAAAAGAATCAGTTAGCTGCGCCTCCGCGTTGTTGTTTTTATTGTGCTGGAGTCGGTACGTCTTATTTTTATTAGGGTTGGAGCTTGCTTGTTATTGTTGTTGTGCCAGCAATAAAGCAGAACCCGTGCCAGTTTTTGTAATCCCTTTAAGAACAAGGTGTTGAGCTGTGCAGTGGGCGCTGAGGTGGCATAAAAAAGCCGGGTTCTCGTTACTGTAAGACCCGGCTTTTGTTACTAGGTGTTGAATGGGTAACAGATGAGGGAACCTCTTGCGTAAGCATCTGTCACCTTGGCAATCCGCTCTAGCCTGCGGTTGCGCCCGAGGATTTGCGCCGTGGAATGCCCAGACGCTGGCGGCGTTCCCACAAACATTTGCGGCTGATGCCGAGTTTGCGTGCCAGTTCGGTCTCGGTCATGTGGTCCTGATGCTCAAGAACGAAGTGCTGGAAGTAATCTTCCAGTGACAGGTCTTCGGTCGGTTCGCTCGGTTCATGTCCCAGGCCGCCGCTTTGCGCGGGCAGGCCGCTAAAGTCGTCTTCCAGGTCATCCAGCTCGATATCGATGCCCAGCAGCTCAGCGGAAATGCTACTGCCTTCGCAGAGAATCACCGAACGCTCGATGGCGTTCTCCAGTTCGCGCACGTTACCCGGCCAGGGGTAATGACGAATGGCTTGTTCGGCATCAGCGGCAAAGCTCAGGTCGAGACGGCCCTGGCGAGTGCTCTGACGAATCAGGAAGGCACGAGCGATATCGATTACGTCCGTCCCGCGCTCACGCAGCGGCGGTAGTTTCAGGGCGATTACGTGCAGGCGGTAATACAGGTCTTCACGGAATTGGCCGATCTTTGACAGACTTTTCAGGTCGCGGTGAGTCGCGGCGATCAGGCGTACATCGACTTTCTGTGACTGCACCGAGCCGACCCGGCGAATCTCGCCTTCCTGCAGTACACGCAGCAGACGCGCCTGGGCTTCCAAGGGGAGTTCACCGATTTCATCGAGGAACAAGGTGCCGCCGTCAGCTGCTTCAACCAGGCCGGCACGGCCAGCGCTGGCGCCGGTAAAGGCGCCTTTCTCATGGCCGAACAGTTCGGATTCGATGAGCGATTCTGGGATGGCGGCGCAGTTCACCGAAATCAGCGGTGCTTTGGCGCGGCGCGAGAGGTTGTGCAGGGCGCGGGCCACCAGCTCTTTACCGGTGCCGGACTCGCCTTGGATTAGCACGTTAGAGTCGGTGGGCGCGACCTTGCGGATCTTGCTGTACATCTCCTGCATGGCTGCGCAGGAACCGATGATGCCGATTTCTCCGTTACTGTTGTCCACCACCTTGTCGCTGCTGACTTTCGCCGTGCTGGCTGCGGGTACCGGTGCGCTCTTGGCCTGCTGGTGATCGCGCAGGATACGCGCCACGGCCTGGAGCATTTCATCGTGGTCGAAGGGTTTGGCGATGTAATCGACCGCGCCCATCTTCATCGAATCGACCGCCGAACGTAGGCTGGCGTAGCTAGTCATGATCAGCACCGGGGTGCCTTGGCCGAGCTTGATCAGCTCGGTGCCGGGCGCGCCCGGTAGGCGTAGGTCGCTGACGATCAGGTCGAAACTGGGGATGCTGAAGCGCTCTTGCGCTTCCTGCACCGAGCCGGCTTCGCTGACTTCGTATTGGTTACGTTCCAGCAGGCGACGCAAGGCAGAGCGGATAATGGTTTCGTCTTCGACGATCAAAATATGAGGCATCAATTCAGTCTCTCGACGGTCTCGGGGCATGCCGCTGGACCAAGGGGCCTGGCAGGCATGCTCGCTGGTAGCTGGTTTAAGTCGCTATGGACGTCGCCTCGACATGCCTCGGCAGGCTGACCCTAATGCGGGTGCCGCGCTGAAGCTCGGGGTCGGCCGGGCTGTCGATTGTTATCTGTCCATAATGCTCTTCCACGATCGAATAGACCAGTGCAAGGCCCAGCCCCGTACCTTTGCCTGGGTCCTTGGTGGTGAAGAAGGGTTCAAACAGGCGGTCGATGATCGCCTTGGGAATACCGCTGCCTTCGTCCTCGACGATCAGGTCGATGGTGTGCTCGAAACGTTCGCTCTTGACCCGGATCGCGCTGCCCGGCGGTGAGGCATCGCGGGCGTTGGACAGCAGGTTGATCAGCACCTGGGCCAGGCGTTGCGGATCGCCGACCACCCAGTGGTCGGAATCGCAGAGGTTGAAAAACTGCACTTCGACGCTGCGCCGGTTGAGGGCCAGTAGGGCGATGGCGTCTTGGGCGACCTGAGCCAGACACACCGGCTCCTCGCTGTTCTGGTGGCTGCCGGAATGGGCAAAGCTCATCAGTGACTGGACGATGCGCGACACGCGCTTGGTCTGCTCGATGATCTGCTCGCTGATCTCGGTCAGCTCGCTGTCGCCTTCGCGCTCTTCGCGCAGGTTCTGCGCCAGGCAGGCGATGCCGGTGATCGGGTTGCCGATCTCGTGAGCCACCCCGGCGGCCAGGCGACCGATGGAGGCCAGGCGCTCGGAGTGCACCAGCTTGTCTTCAAGCATCTGCGTTTCGGTGAGGTCTTCAACCAGCAATACCAGGCCGCTGTTACCCGGCGCCAGGGGCTCGGCAATGGCCGCCTTGTGTAGATTGAGCCAGCGGGTCTGGCCGTCGAGGGCCAGGCGCTGTTTGTGTAAGTGCTCGTCGGGCAATTCGATAAAGTTCTGCAGCAGCCCGCGCCAGGGTTCGCCGAGGGTGTTCAGGCGCGAGCCGACCACCCGCTGCGCGGGGATTTCGGTGAGTTCTTCCATGGCCTTGTTCCACATCAGGATCTCCTGATCCTTGGCCAGTGAGCAGACGCCCATCGGCAGCTCCTGCAGGGTCTGTCGGTGATAGCGGCGCAGGGTGTCGAGTTCGGCCGCCAGGCCGGTGAGGCGTGAGTGGTAATCCTCCAGGCGGTTCTCGATAAAGTTGATGTCCTCGGTGACGTAGGTTTCGCTGCCGGCCTTATAAGGCAGGAATGTCTCGACGATGTCCTGGGCCACGCTGGGGCCCATCAGCCCGGAGAGGTTGGCCTCGATGCGGTCACGCAGGCGGCGCAGGGCATAGGGGCGGCCTTCATCGAACGGCAGGTGCAAATCGCGCAGGGCCTGCTCCACTTCATGTTGGGCGGTCTTGGCGCCCAGAGGTTTGGCCAATTGCGCGGCAAACTCCTGCGGTGAGGCGGCCAGCAGTTCACGGCGCTGCGGGCGGCGCACGTTATCCACGGCGCAGGCTTCGGCGGCGCTTTTTTCTTCTGGGCTGGCTTCGGTAAACAGCGACACCAGGGTGAATACCAGCACGTTGGCGGCCAGCGAGCCGATGGCCGCCAGGTGCCAACTGCTGTCATCCAATACATAGATGACGTTGAACCAGGGCAGGTAGAGACCCTGCAGGTTGCCGAGCATCGGCAACAGCATGCTCACCACCCACATGCCGATCCCCGCCATCAAGCCGGCAATAAAGCCTTTGCGGTTGGCGGTCGGCCAGTACAGCACCGAGAGCACGCCGGGGAGGAACTGCAGGGTGGCGACGAAGGCGACGATGCCCAGGTTGGCCAGGTCCTGTTCGGCGCCCAGCAATAAATAAAAGCCATAACCGGCCATGATAACCAGCAGGATCAGTGCACGGCGCGTCCACTTCAGCCAGCGGTAGATATTGCCTTCCGATGGCGGCTGGTACAGCGGCAGCACTACATGGTTGAGCACCATGCCCGACAGCGCCAGGGTCGAGACGATGATCAGCCCGCTGGAGGCTGACAGGCCGCCGACGTAGGCGATCAACGCCAGGGTCTGGCTATTCACCGCGATCCCCACGCCAAGGGTGAAATATTCCGGGTTGGTGGTGGCGCCCAGCTTGAGCCCGGCCCAGAGAATCAGCGGCACCGCCAAACTCATTAGCAGCAGGAACAGCGGCAGGCCCCAGCTGGCGCTGACCATGGCGCGTGGGTTGAGGTTTTCGGTAAAGGTCATGTGGTACATGTGCGGCATGACGATCGCTGAGGCGAAGAACACCAGCAGCAGGGTGCGCCATGGGCCTTCCTGCAGCGGGGTGTGCAGGCTGGTCAGCGAGGACTGGTTTTGCACCAGCCAGGATTGCAGGTCCTGCGGGCCGTCGAACACGCCGTACAGCGCATACAGACCGATGGCGCTGATCGCCACCAGCTTGACCACCGACTCGAAGGCGATGGCGAACACCAGGCCTTCATGCTTCTCGCGGGTTGCGATATGCCGAGCGCCGAACAGGATGGTGAACAGAATGATTAGCCCGCAATAGGCTAACGCCACGCGCTCCTGCACCGGCTCGCGGGTGAGGATGCCGATGGAATCGGCCACCGCCTGAATCTGCAGGGCCAGCAGCGGCAGTACGCCGATCAGCATAAACACCGTGGTTAGCGCGCCGGCCCAGGTGCTGCGAAAGCGGAAGGCAAACAGGTCGGCCAGCGATGACAGCTGGTAGGTGCGGGTGATGCGCAGAATTGGGTAGAGCAGCACCGGCGCTAGCAAAAAGGCCCCGGACACCCCCAGATAACTGGCGAGGAAGCCATAGCCATATTGATAGGCCAAACCCACCGTGCCGTAGAAGGCCCAGGCACTGGCATAGACGCCGAGCGACAGGGTGTAGGTCAGCGGGTGACGAATCACCCAGCGTGGAATCAGGCCGTGTTCACTGATCCAGGCCACGCCGAACAGAATAAGAAGGTAGGCAGCGCTGATCAGAATCAGCTGGCTCAGGCTAAAGCTCGTCAGCATCACGTTGGCTCTGAAGAATGAAGGTCACGACTATCAGGATCAGCCACAGCAGGTAGGGGCGGTACCAGGCCCCATTGGGGTCGATCCACCAGTCCATGATGGCCGGGGAGAACAGGTAGATCCCCACCACCAGGATCAGCACCAATCGATAGATATACATGCCGCATCTCTTCGCTTAATTGCCGGCGATGGTAACGGATGCGTCGCGCTCTGCGTAGGCTGGCTGTTGGTCGGGAGAGTTGCGCTGTGCTGGCGCGGGGCTTGGCTTTTTCTTATTAATTGGTACTATCGTTCCAATTAATAAGAAAAACGCTGGAGATTGCCATGCGCCTTGCCCTGCTTTCCGTGCTTGTCCTGTTCGTGCTGCTTGCCGCCTGCAGCGAAGAACCGGCCCCGGTGGCTGATCTGGATTTCCAGAAAGACCTGCAGACCCAGCTGATCAAGGTGAAGCCTGGCAGTGTGATCGAGATTCCTGCCGGCACCTACCAGCTCGACCGCAGCCTGAGCCTGAAAGTCAGTGGCGTGACCATCAAGGGTGCGGGAATGGACAAGACCATCCTCAGCTTCAAGGGGCAGAAGTCCGGCGCCGAAGGCCTGTTGGTGGATGCCTCGGATTTCACTATTGAAGACATCGCCTTTGAAGACACCCTAGGTGATTCGCTGAAAGTGGTGGGCGGCAAGAACATCATCATCCGCCGCGTGCGCACCGAGTGGACCAACGGCCCGGCCACCGAGAACGGCGCCTACGGCATCTACCCGGTGCAGACCGAGAACACCCTGATCGACGGCGCGGTGGCCATCGGCGCCTCGGACGCCGGCATCTATGTCGGCCAGTCGCGCAATGTGGTGGTACGCAACAGCCGCGCCGAGCGCAACGTCGCCGGCATCGAAATCGAAAACACCATCGACGCCGATGTGTATGACAACGTCGCCACCGGCAACACTGGCGGCATTCTGGTGTTCAACATGCCCAATCTGCCGCAGGCCGGGCGGGTGACGCGGGTGTTCCGCAACAAGATCGAAGGCAACAACCACAAGAACTTCGGCCACAAAGGCACACCGGTGGCCAGCGTGCCGGCCGGCTCTGGGGTGGTGATCAACTCCAATGACGATGTCGAGGTGTTCGACAACGATATCGGCGACCACAAGACCGCCAACATAATTATCAGCAGCTACTTCAGCACCGGTTACACCGACCTCTCGACCGCCGAGAACTTCGATCCCTATCCAGAAGGCATCCATATTCACGGCAACCGCTTCGGCCCAGGTGGCGATAGCCCGGATCACCTGGAGCTGAAAGCGCTGAAGGTCAGCCAGTTCGGCTTGAACGGCCGCCTGCCGGACATTCTCTGGGATGGCTACGTCAACCTCGACATCCTAGTGGATGGCAAGCTGCCGGCGGATCGGGCGATCTGCATCAATAACGGTGAGGCGGGGATGATCAACGTCGACGGGCCGAACAACTACAAGAACATCAGTACCGAAATGGCCGACTACCGTTGCAGCCTGCCCGCGCTGCCAGCGGTCAAACTGGCCTCGGCTGACGCCGACCAGGGGGCTTGATGCGTCGTCTGTTACTGGGGGCGCTGCTGCTGCTCGCTGGCTGCGAGCAGCAGCCGGCGCCGCTGTACCTGCCGCAAGGTGACAACTACCCCGAGAAGCTCAGTGAATGGGGCATGCTGCAACGCGCCGATGGCTTTATCGCGCAAGTGCCAGAAGCGCTGCCCTATGACCTGAATACTCCATTGTTCACTGACTATGCACACAAGCTGCGCACCGTGTGGATGCCGACGGGAACAGCGGCGAACTATGGCGAGGCGCATTTCGATTACCCGGTTGGCACGGTGCTGAGCAAGACCTTCTACTATCCCAAGGACGGCCAGGGTCGCCTGTTGCTTAATGAGCAGGATGACCGCAACCCGCAACAGGGGCTGGAGCTGGCGCGGGTACAGTTAATCGAAACGCGCATCCTACTTAAACAGCAGGACGGTTGGGTGGCGTTGCCCTATGTGTGGGATGAACAGCAACAGGAGGCGCATCTGGAATGGGCGGGCGACAGCCGCCAGTTGAGCCTGTTGGATGCCGAGGGCAAAACTCAGGCGGTGGCCTATCAGGTGCCGGATGCCAACCAGTGCGCCGGTTGTCATGAGGAAACTGCAGGGCAGGGCGTGAATCCACTGGGCCCCAAGGCAAGACACCTGAACAAGGATTTTGCCTACGCCGATGGCAGCCACAACCAATTGCAGCACTGGCAGCAGCTGGGCCGTCTGCAGGGCGTGCCGGCTGAGTTGCAGGGCGTGCCGCAGAACGCTTTATGGCCGACCCAGCGCAGTGGCGAAAGCCTGGAACAGCAGGCGCGCAGTTATCTGGATGCCAACTGCAGCCATTGCCACAACCCCACGGGACCGGGGCGTACCTCGGGGCTGTTGCTCGATCCGGCCACGACCCTCGGCATCAGCTATGGCCTGTGCAAGCAGCCGGTGGCGGCCGGCAAAGGTTCCGGTGATCGTCTGGTGGATATTCACCCTGGGCAGCCGGACAAGTCGGTTCTGCTGTTTCGCGTGGAGAGCGTCGACCCGAGCATGATGATGCCGGAGCTGGGCCGCTCCACCGTGCATACCGAAGGGGTCGAGGTGCTGCAGCGCTGGGTGGCCAGCCTGCAAGGGGATTGTTGAGGGTTGCGACCTATTTTCGTGCGCCGCGGCAGGCATAGGGCAGGCCTGGCCTCGTTATGGTGCGCCTGCGTGACATGGGGGCGCGGCAAGCCCCGCAGCACCTGGCCTGAGCCACTGGCATAAGTCTTGCGCTGAAGGGCTTATCGCCCAGGCTTGCAGGAGGCCCACTGTGTCGATTCATATCGCCTTGCACCATGTTAGCCACTACCGCTACGACCGCGCCGTCAACCTTGGCCCGCAGGTCGTGCGCCTGCGCCCTGCACCGCACAGCCGTACCCGGGTCCTGTCCTACGCCTTGAAGGTCGAGCCGGGCAAGCACTTTATCAACTGGCAGCAGGACCCCCAGGGCAACTACCTGGCGCGCCTGGTGTTTCCGGAAAAGACCCGCGAGCTGAAGATCGAGGTCGATCTGGTCGCCGAAATGGCGGTGTTCAACCCCTTCGATTTCTTCCTTGAGCCTTACGCCGAGAAAATCCCCTTCGCCTATACCGAGGGCGAGCAGCTGGAGCTGGCGCCTTATCTAGTCAAGCTGCCGGCCGGCAAATTGTTCTCTGAGTACCTGGCCAGCATCGAACGCACGCCACTGCCGAGCGTGGATTTTCTGGTGGCGCTAAACCAACGCCTGGCCACCGATATCAGTTACCTGATCCGCCTGGAGCCGGGGGTGCAAACCCCGGAGGAAAGCCTGCAGAAAGGCTCCGGCTCCTGCCGCGATTCGGCCTGGCTGCTGGTGCAGCTGTTCCGCCACCTGGGCCTGGCGGCGCGCTTTGTTTCCGGCTACCTGATTCAGCTGAAAGCGGATATGAAATCCCTCGACGGCCCATCCGGCACCGAGGTGGATTTCACCGATCTGCATGCCTGGTGCGAGGTCTACCTGCCCGGCGCCGGATGGATTGGCCTGGACCCGACCAGCGGCCTGTTCGCCGGAGAAGGTCATATTCCGCTGGCTTGCAGCCCCGAACCGTCCTCGGCGGCGCCGATCAGCGGCGGCGTGGATGAGAGCGAGTGCGAGTTCAGCCATGAAATGTGGGTCGAGCGTATCTGGGAAGCGCCGCGAGTCAGCAAGCCTTACAGCGATGAACAGTGGCAGGCGATTGTTGCCCTCGGGCAGAAGATCGACGAGGACCTGCAGGCCCAGGACGTACGTCTGACCATGGGCGGCGAGCCGACCTTTGTCGCCCTCGATTACCCCGACGATGCGGAATGGAATACCGCCGCCCTGGGGCCGAACAAGCGCCGCCTGGCCACTGATTTATTCCACCGACTGCGGGAGCACTACGCGTCCAAGGCGCTGGTGCATTTCGGCCAGGGTAAGTGGTACCCCGGCGAACAGTTGCCACGCTGGTCGCTGAATGCCTACTGGCGCCGTGACGGTGAACCGATCTGGCAAAACCCGGCGCTGTATGCCGACGAGCAGCAGGACTACGGCGTCGATGCGGCCAAGGCCGCCGACTTTCTTACCCTACTCGCCGAGCGCCTGGGTGTAGGCGGCAAGAACTGCGTGCCTGCCTATGAAGACCGCTTCTACTACCTGTGGCGTGAACGCAAGCTGCCGAGCAACGTCACCGCTGAAGATTCACGTCTAGCCGATGCGCTGGAGCGTGAGCGCCTGCGCAAGGTATTCGAGCAGGGCCTGGATAAAGTGGTCGGGCATATCCTGCCGCTGGCCCGACATGCCAAGCAGTTGGGCTGGCAGAGTGGCAGCTGGTTTCTGCGTGATGAGCATTGCCGCCTGATCCCCGGCGACTCGGCGATGGGCTACCGCCTGCCGCTGGATTCGCAACCTTGGGTCAGCGAGGGCGATTACCCCTACGTAAACCCGGAAGACCCAAGTCAGGTATTTGCGCCACTGCCGGCTGCGCCGCAGATCAAGCCGCAGTCGCGTGGTGTCTGGTCGGGCAGCCAGAGCGGTGTAAACAAGCGTCCGTTGCTGGGCCAATCAGCGGCTGGTGTAGTGCGTACCGCCCTGTGCGCCGAACCGCGCGACGGCAAGCTCTATCTGTTTATGCCGCCGCTGGTGCGTCTGGAGGACTATCTGGAGCTGGTGGCCGCCATCGAAGCCACTGCCGCCGAGCTGAAATGCCCGGTGCTGCTGGAAGGTTACGAGCCGCCGCTGGACCCGCGTCTGCAGTTCTTCCGAGTGACTCCGGACCCCGGCGTGATCGAGGTGAATATTCACCCGGCTGCTAGCTGGGATGAGCTGGTCGAACGCACCGAATTTCTCTACGAGCAGGCCCGTGAGTGCCGCCTCTCCAGCGAGAAATTTATGATCGACGGCCGCCACACCGGTACGGGCGGCGGTAACCACTTTGTCCTCGGCGGTGCGACGCCTGCGGACTCGCCGTTTCTGCGACGGCCGGATCTGCTGCGCAGCCTGATCAGCTACTGGCACAACCACCCGTCGCTGTCCTACCTGTTCAGTGGGCTGTTTATCGGGCCGACGTCCCAGGCGCCGCGTATCGATGAAGCGCGTAACGATGCGCTGTACGAGCTGGAAATCGCCTTCGCGCAGATGCCCGAAGTGGGCCGCGACTGCCAGCCCTGGCTGGTCGACCGTTTGCTGCGCAACCTGCTGGTGGACGTGACTGGTAACACCCATCGCTCCGAGTTCTGCATCGACAAACTGTATTCGCCGGACTCGGCCTCCGGGCGCCTCGGCCTGCTGGAGCTGCGCGCCTTCGAGATGCCGCCCCATGCGCAGATGAGCCTGGCCCAGCAGCTGTTGATTCGCGCGCTGATCGCGCGTTTCTGGCGCGAGCCCTACAAACCGGCGCGACTGGTGCGTTGGGGCACCGAGCTGCATGACCGCTACCTGCTGCCGCATTTTATCGAGCAGGACTTTGCCGACGTATTGCAGGAGCTGGACGGCTGCGGCTACCGCCTGCACAGCGAATGGTTTGCCCCGCATTTCGAGTTCCGTTTTCCCAAATCCGGCGATTTCAACGTCAAGGGCATCGAGCTGGAACTGCGTCAGGCCCTGGAGCCCTGGCATGTACTGGGCGAGGAGGGCGGTGGCGGCGGTACGGTGCGCTATGTCGATTCCTCGCTGGAACGCATGCAGGTCAAGCTCAGCGGCCTGCCGAGTGATCGTTATGTACTGACTTGTAATGGCGTGCCTGTACCCTTGAGACCTACCGGCAAGGTTGGCGAGTTTGTCGGCGGCGTGCGTTTTCGCGCCTGGCAGCCGGCCAACTGCCTGCACCCGACCATCGAGGTGCATGCGCCGCTGGTATTTGACCTGGTGGATAGCTGGATGAGTCGCTCTTTGGGCGGTTGCCAGTATCATGTCGCCCATCCCGGTGGACGCAATTACGACAGCCTGCCGGTAAACGCCTATGAGGCCGAGAGTCGGCGTCTGGCGCGCTTCTTCCGTCTGGGCCACAGCCCAGGCAAACGCCCGACACTGGCGCCGATCAATAATAATGAAATGCCCATGACCCTGGATCTGCGCCTGACCTAGCCTGGGTCGATTGCAGGAGCCGGCGAGTTGGCTCCTGCATCTGCGCAACACCAGAACCTTTTATCGAGCCTGCCATGCCCGACCTGCTTGCCGACTACCCCCTGACGTCCGGGGCTTACCACGAACTGTTCGACGCCGACGGTAAGGTGCGCCCGCACTGGCGCCTGTTGCTGGAGCGTTTGCAGCGCAGCAGCCCGGCGCAGCTGGCGCAGCGCCAGGCCCTGCTGGCGCGGCAGATTCAGGAAAACGGCGTGACCTACAACGTCTACGCCGACCCCGATGGCGCCGACCGGCCGTGGGAGCTGGACCTGCTGCCCAACCTGATTCCGGCCGAAGAGTGGCAGCAGATCGCCGCCGGTGTGGCGCAGCGTGCCGGTTTGCTGAATGCCGTGCTGGCCGATCTGTATGGCCCGCAGCAGCTGCTGGCCGACGGACTGTTGCCGGCTGAGCTGGTGTTTGGCCACAACAATTACCTGTGGCCCTGCCAGGGTGTGCAGCCGCCTGGCGGCACCTACTTGCACCTGTATGCGGTGGACCTGGCCCGTGCGCCGGATGGCTGCTGGTGGGTCACCGCCGACCGTACTCAGGCGCCGTCTGGCGCCGGTTATGCCCTGGAAAACCGGCAGATCCTCTCGCGCGCCTTTCCCGAGCTGTACCGTGATCTGCGCGTGCAATACCTGGCCGGTTTCTTCCGCACCCTGCAGGACACCCTGGCGCGCCAGGCCCCGGCCGGTAGTGAAACGCCGCTGGTGGTGCTGCTCACCCCTGGGCGTTTCAACGAGAGCTATTTCGAGCACCTGTACCTGGCGCGCCAGCTCGGCTACCCGCTGGTGGAAGGCAGCGACCTCACCGTGCGCGACGCCAAGGTCTACCTGAAAACCCTGGCCGGCCTGCGCCGCGTGCATGCCGTTTTGCGCCGTCTGGATGATGACTTCTGCGATCCGCTGGAGCTGCGCACCGACTCGGCCCTCGGCGTGCCCGGCCTGCTCGAAGCGGTGCGCCAGGGCAATGTGCTGGTGGCCAACGCCCTCGGCAGTGGCGTGCTGGAATCCCCCGGCTTGCCGGGCTTTCTTCCTGCCATCGCGGAAAAATTATTGGGCGAAGAACTGCTGCTGCCGAGCATCGCCAGTTGGTGGTGCGGCGAGCCGCCGGTGCTGGACAAAGCCCTGGAACAGCTCGACGAGCTGCTGGTGCGCGCCAGCTTTCCCTCGCAGAGCTTTGCCCCGGTGTTTGGCCGTGATTTGGACGAGGCGCAGCGCGCCGAGCTGGCCGAACGCCTCAAGGCGCGGCCTTATGCCTATGTCGCCCAGGCGTTGGCACAACTGTCGCAGGCGCCGGTCTGGCAGCCTGAAGAAGGCCAGCTGGCGCCGCGCGCCATCGGCATGCGGGTGTTTGCCGTGGCCAGCGCCGAGGGTTACCGGGTGATGCCTGGCGGCCTGACCCGAGTGGCTGCCGAAGCCGATGCCGAAGTGGTGTCGATGCAGCGCGGCGGTGCCAGCAAGGACACCTGGGTGCTGGGTGAACGGCATGCCGGTGGCGAACCCTGGCAATGGTTGCGTCCGCTGGGGGTGGCCGATTTAGTGCGTAGCGACCCCTATCTGCCTTCGCGAGTGGTGGAAAACCTCTACTGGTTTGGCCGCTACAGCGAACGCTGCGAGGACGGTGCGCGGCTGCTGCGCATCATGCTGGCGCGTTACGTGGATGACGACGATGACCCGCAGGCATTGCAGACCGCCCTGAGTCTGGCCGAGAGCCTGGGCCTGCTGCCGGATGCCGAAAGCGGCGAACTGCAGCAGCGCCTGCTTGAAGCGCTGCTTGGCGAGGACTGGCCGGACAGCCTGCGCGGCAACCTGCAGCGCCTGCAGTGGGTGGCCGGCAGCGTGCGCGGCAAGCTGTCCCAGGCCAACTGGCAGGCCCTGCTCGAACTGCAGCGCGAAGCCCAGGGCCTGGATGCGGAGCAGGCCGACTTTGGCGAACTACTGGATTTTCTCGACCGCCTGCTGCTGTCGTTGGCGGCGTTGTCGGGTTTCGCCCTGGATGACATGACTCGCGATGATGGCTGGCGCTTTCTGATGATCGGCCGCTGTATCGAGCGTCTGCAGTTTCTCTGCGACAGCCTGGCGAATTTTCTGCGTAGCAGCGCCGCGCAGGACCAGTCCGCGCTGGAGTGGCTGCTGGAACTGGGCAACAGCAGCATCACTTACCGCACCCGTTACCTGGCTTCCGCGCAGCTGATACCGGTGCTCGACCTGTTGCTGTTGGATGAGCAGAACCCGCATGCGGTGCTGTTTCAGGTGCGCACCCTGCTGCGCTCGCTGGCGCGCTTGGGCGAGCGTTTCGAGCTGCCCAGCGAGCGCCGGTTGAAACACCTGGAAGGGCAGCTGGCGCGCTTTAGCCTCGGCAGCCTGGAAAACCCCCTGTTCGGTTCGACCAGTGTGCAGGAAGTGTTGGATGGTCTGGCTGGCTTGCTGGAAAACATCAGCCAGGCCAGCGCGGAGATTTCTGATCGATTAGGATTGCGCTTCTTTGTGCATGTCGACGCCAGCCAGCGGACGCAATCCTCATGAGTAGCGCCTGCTACCAGATCCTTCACGACACCCATTACCGCTACGCCAGCCCGGTGTCCCTGGCCCAGCAACTGGCGCACCTGTGGCCGCGCGCGTGCCCCTGGCAGCGCAATCACCAGCAGCAGCTGTTGGTCAGCCCTCAGCCCTGCAAGCGTCAAGATGCGTTGGATGTGTTCGGTAACCCGCTGACCCGTCTGGTATTCGAGCGCCCACATGACGAACTCAAGGTCAGTGCGCGTCTGCAGGTCGAGGTGCTGGCGCGCCCGGCGCTGGATCTGCAGGCTTCGCCGCCCTGGGAGGAGGCCTGCACGGCGTTGCGTTACAGCGGTCAGGCGCTGCTGTCCGGCGTGCTGGATGCCACGCGCTTTCGTTTCGAGTCGCCCTATGTGCACCTCAAGCAGGTGTTTGCTGATTACGCGGCGGACTGCTTTAGCCCCGGCCGGCCGTTGCTGGCGGCGGTGGATGGGTTGATGCAGAAGATTTTCAGCGAGTTCAGCTTCGATGCCGCCGCCACCCAGGTGGCGACACCGCTGTTGCAGGTGCTGGAGGAGCGTCGCGGTGTGTGTCAGGACTTCGCCCACCTGATGCTCGCCTGCCTGCGCTCCATGGGCCTCTCGGCGCGCTATATCAGCGGCTACCTGCTGACCCAGCCACCACCCGGCCAGCCGCGGCTGATCGGTGCCGACGCCTCGCACGCCTGGGTGTCGGTGTTCTGCCCGCAGCAGGGCTGGGTGGATTTCGATCCGACCAACAATATCCGCCCGGCGCTGGAGCACATCACCCTGGCTTGGGGCCGCGATTTTGCCGACGTCTCGCCGCTGCGCGGGGTGATTCTCGGCGGCGGTAGCCATGACCCAGAGGTGCAGGTGACGGTGCTGCCTCTGGCGGACCGCTAAACCGTAGGGTGCGCCGTGCGCACCAGCGTCTCGCGGTTTGCGGCGCACTAGCCCTTGATCGCTTTCCAGGCCCGTGTCGCCAGGCTGACCAGCAACAGGGCCACTGCCCCGGCGATGATTCCAGCGATGGCGTTGAGCAGGGTCGGCAGCAAGGCCGCGAGCAGAGCACTGCTGGCCGCCACGCTCTGCGCCAGCTGGTCGATCCATTCCTGGGCGGCATGTACGCCGTGGGTGAGGATTCCGCCGCCGACCATAAACATCGCCGCGGTGCCGAGAATCGACAGGCCCTTCATCATATAGGGCGCGGTAAACAGGATGCCGCGGCCAAAGCTGCGCTGCAGGCGGCCGCCCAGGCCTTCACCGCCACGCTGGTTGAGGTAGAGGCCGGCGTCGTCCAGCTTGACGATACCCGCCACCAGGCCATAAACCCCGACCGTCATCACCAGGGCGATGGCGGACAGCACCGCGACCTGTTTGCCAAAACTGGCCAGGGCTACGGTGCCCAGGGTAATGGCGATGATTTCTGCGGAGAGGATAAAGTCGGTGCGGATCGCGCCTTTGATCTTGTCCTTCTCGAACGCCAGCATGTCCACTTCGGGGTCAGCCACGGCGTGCAGCAGTTCTGCATGCTGCGCCTGGTCCTCGGCTTTGCTGTGGAGGAGTTTGTGCGCGAGCTTCTCGAAGCCCTCGTAGCAGAGGAACGCGCCGCCAAACATCAGCAGCGGCGTCACCGCCCAGGGCGCGAAGGCGCTGATCAGCAGGGCGGCGGGCACCAGAATTAGCTTGTTCTTGAACGAACCCTTGGCCACCGCCCAGATCACCGGCAGTTCACGTTCGGCGCGTACGCCGCTGACCTGCTGGGCATTCAGCGCCAGATCGTCGCCGAGTACCCCGGCGGTTTTCTTGGCAGCGACTTTGGTCATTACCGCTACATCGTCAAGAACGGCGGCAATATCATCGAGCAGGGTTAACAGGCTAGCGCCGGCCATGGGTCGGATTCCTTTCTACGGTTTCTGGGGCGAATCGCCTGGCAGAACTGCAGGCAGATCTGTAGGCAATAGTGCGCAGATTTATACGTGAGTCAGCACGCATCAGCCATAGGCGGCAAACCCAGGTTTGCCGCAGTGCACGAAAAAATCGGCGGTGCAGCTCAGTCGCTACTGTTGCCACACGATCCACAGGCATAGGCGGCAAGCAGGCTGCGTAATAGGTCATTGAGGGGCATGGGCGTATCTCCTTGGTGAGTGGAGTGACGTTACGCCTGTGCTCTGCGGCTGGGCTGTAGATTGTCTCGATAGGGGTCATAGCCGGAAGCCGCTTCGGGGTTATGCACAGCACTTGCGGCATCGCACGGTTAGTTGTGCACAAAGACTGTGGAGCGAGCTGTGGATAAGGTGGGCGTAGGCGCTTGCAGGCTTAGTCGTATGGCTGCTTACGGCCTTTGTACGCTTTTTGATCAGTCGGTTATTTACCGTTAAAACAACAGGTTAGCCTGGTTATTCAGGACGTTATGGGGTAGCGCTAAAGTTGTCCACGACTACTGTGGGTAGAGCTGTTGATAACTCTGGTATGACTGCCTGCAAGGCTTATAAAGCCTGGTTTTGCGCGTTCTGATCGATTTTTGAGCAGCTTGCCGAGGTCTCGAAATACGTCATTTCCTCTCTGCCGAGTCAAGCAATAATCGCGTTATTTCAAGGGTTTGCCGCAGTGCTGCGGCGCACGGTGGATAACTTATCCCAGGTTGCTGTGGAGCGATCTGTGGATAAGCTGCGCACGCATGCGTTCAGGCCACAGCAGGCGTGGTCTGAACGCGGTAGGTTGTTTTTTATACAGTGGCGAGTGGTCAGAGCCTTTCTACGATCTCGCGAGCTAGAGCACTGCAAGGCGAAAACAGGCGAGGAAGCGGAGTTTACGAGCTGTAAATGAGCATTCCGAGCTTGTTTTCAACGCAGCAGGGCCGACGCGCAGCAGATCGTAAAAGGCTCTTAGTCTTCCAGGGCGCTGATCTGGGTTGACCGCCCCAGCACCTGCAGGGCGCGGTCCGGGTAGTCAGTGATCAGCGCATGGGCGCCCTGATCGAGCAGGCGGCGCATGTCCGGCTGTTCGTTGATGGTCCATAGCTGCACGTTCAGCCCGCGTTGTGCAGCGGTCTTGAGCAGGCTGGGGCTGGCGACTGGCAGGCCGCCGTGAGCTTCGGGAATCTGCAGCGCCTGGTAGGAGGGCGACAGCAGGCTGCCCAGGCCGACCCAGTTGAGCGCCACCAGTAGGCGTACTGAGCCAGGCCCTGCGGAGGTGGCCACGCCCGGGCATTGTTCGCGGAACAGTTGTAGGCTGCGGTCATAGAAGCTGCCGACGATCACCAGGTCGCGTTGCTGGTACGCCTCAAGGGCATCACACAGCAGCGCTTCCATGCCGACATCCGGCACCTTGATTTCAATCACTTTGGGGGTGTCGGGAAAGCTGTCGAGCACCTCGGCAAAGCGTGGGATGCGAATGCCCTGGCCACGGTAGGGGTAGCTCTGGCCGCCATCGGCGCTCCAGCGGTAACCGGCGTCCAGCGCTTGCAGCTGCGTCAGGCTAAGCGCGGCAACCGGGCCCTCGCCATCGGTGGTGCGCTCCAGGGTGCTGTCGTGGATCACCACCAGCTCGCCATCACTGGACAGGTGCAGGTCCATCTCTAGCATGTCCACGCCTAGGGCGCTGGCGCGCTGGAAGGCAAACAGGCTGTTCTCCGGCCATAGGCCTTTGCCGCCACGGTGAGCGATAACCAGCGGTTGTTCGGCAAAGCTGCTGAGCACCGCCGCCGGCTGGGCCGGTTTGCTGGTCAGGGCCAGTACGCCGAGGGCGATGGCTAGCAACAAGAGCGGGGCAGATAGAAAGCGGGCGACGCGCAGCATGGTCAGGGTCCAGGGCAGTCAATGATGGAGGGGGTTTAATACGCCTCGACTATGACAAAGCCATGGCTGCTGAGCGAGAGGCGAAATGCGCCAGCCTAGCGACCTTTGCGGTCAGGGGAGGCTGGCGTGGCGGATCTGGGTGGACGTTGGTCGTCCACCCGAGCCAGCAACTCAGCCTGCCAGCAGCCAGGCACCGGTGACTGCCGAGGCGGCGCCGAGGACGCGCACCACCGGTGCAGCGGCCTGGGGCAGCAGACGCACCAGGGCATAGCCGCTGGCGTGCAGGGCAGCGGTGGCCACCACGAAACCGACGGCATAGCCCCAAGGGCTGGCCAGCTCCGGCAGCTCCAGGCCGTGGGCGACGCCGTGAGTCAGGGCGAACAGTGCGGTCAGGGCAATGGAGATAACCATAGGCAGGCGAATGGCCACGGCGACCAACAGACCGAAAGCCAGTACCGAGGCGGCGATGCCGGTTTCCATCAGCGGAATCTGCAGGCCGTTAAAGCCCAGCAGACCTCCGATCAGCATGCTGCCGACAAAGGTCAGCGGCAGCGCCCAGCGCGACGCGCCGGCTTGCTGCGCGGCACACAGCCCGACGGCGAGCATCGCCAGCAGGTGGTCGAGGCCGAATACCGGGTGCGCCAGGCCGGCCAGCAGCCCGGAGTGGTCGTGCCCAGCGTGGGCGAAGGCCATGGCTGGGCTGAGGAACAGGGCGATGGCGAACAGGGCTTTACGCAGGTTCATGGTGGGTCTCCTTGATTGATCGTGAGGCTTGGATTTCCGTGGGAGCGGCGGTGGCGCCTAGCCCCATGCCCGTGAAGTGTTCGCGGGCATGGCCCGCTCCTACGCGGCGGTGAGCATTCCGTGGCGTTCGATAAAGGCGATGATCTGCTCAAGACCCTGGCCGATTTTCTGGTTGCTGAACACAAACGGCTTGTCGCCGCGCATCTTCAGGGTGTCGCGTTCCATCACTTCCAGCGATGCGCCGACCAGCGGGGCCAGGTCGACCTTATTGATTACCAGCAGGTCGGATTTGCAGATGCCCGGGCCGCCCTTGCGCGGCAGCTTGTCGCCGGCGGATACGTCGATCACGTAGATGGTCAGGTCCGATAGCTCTGGGCTGAAGGTGGCCGAGAGGTTGTCGCCGCCGGATTCGACGATGATCAGGTCCAGCCCCGGAAAGCGCCGGTTGAGCTGGTCGACCGCTTCCAGGTTGATCGAGGCGTCTTCGCGAATCGCCGTGTGCGGGCAGCCGCCGGTTTCTACGCCGATGATCCGCTCCGGCGCCAGGGCCTCGTTGCGCACCAGAAACTGCGCGTCTTCCTGGGTGTAGATATCGTTGGTCACCACCGCCAGGTTGTAGCGCTCGCGCAGGGCCAGGCACAGGGCCAGGGTCAGGGCGGTTTTGCCGGAGCCGACCGGGCCACCGATGCCGATACGCAGGGGTTGGCTGTTCATCTTCAAGTCTTCCTTATCATCAAGAACGGAATAAACGGCTGTACTGGCGCTCATGCGCCATGCTCGCCAGGGCCAGGCCGAAGGCGGCGCTGCCCCAGTGTTGTGGTTGCAGTTCGCTGGCCTGGCGCTGCGCCTGATCGAGCAGCGGCAGCAGTTTCGAGGTCAGACGTTGGGCGGCTTGCTGGCCCAGCGGCAGGGTTTTCATCAGCACTGCCAGCTGGTTTTCCAGCCAGCCCCAGAGCCAGGCGGCGAGGGCATCCTCTGGCTCGATCTGCCAGGCCCGCGCGGCCAGCGCCCAGCCAACGGCCAGGCCGGGTTCGGCCAGCTCACTAAACAGTTGCTGCGCCGGCTGATCCAGCTCCGGCAAACCGCTCAGCAGTTGCTGCAGGGAGTAACCCATCTGCCGGCTTTCCAGGCGCAGCTCGCGGGTTTCGCGGCTGGCGCGTTGTTGTTCGGCGAGGTGGCGCAGCTGTGCCCAGTCCTCGCTCGCGGCGGCCTTGCAGTGGGCGAGCAGCAAAGGCGCTTCGAAGCGCGCGAGATTCAGCAGCAACTGATCGGCAATCCAGCGCTCGGCGCTTTCTGCGTTATCGACCAGGCCCTGTTCCACCGCCATTTCCAGGCCCTGGGAATAGCTATAACCGCCAATAGGTAATTGGGGGCTTGCCAGTCTCAGTAGCGCCCAGGCCTTATTCATCTGGATGTACCGGGCCGTGACTGATAAGCCCTGTTGCCGAGTGCGCTGTAACCGGCTGGCTATTCGGCAGCTGCGGGCTGGCGAGCCTCAATAGCTGCCAGGCTTTATTCACTTGCGTGCACCGAATTGATGCAGGCGCGGGGCGTAGCTGAATTCAGCATCGCCGGCATGGGAGTGGTGATGACCACCGCCGTAAGCGCCTTGCTCGGGTTGGTAGGGCGCGTCGATCAGCTCGACTGTGGCGCCGAGCTGTTCGAGCATGGCCTTGAGCACGTAGTCGTCCGGCAGGCGCAGCCAGCCATCGCCGAGTTGCAGGGCGACATGGCGGTTGCCCAGGTGATAGGCAGCGCGCATCAGTTCGAAAGGGTTGGTGCAGGTCACATGCAGCAGCGGCTCCGGTCGGGCAACCACGCGCACGATTCGACCGTCTTCGGCTTGCAGGCATTCGCCGTCGTGCAAGGCGGGTTGGCCACGTTCGAGAAACAGGCCGACATCCTCGCCGCTGCGGCTGAAGCAGCGCAGACGGCTTTTGCTGCGGGCCTCGAAGCTCAGTTCGAGTTCGGCATCCCAGCACGGCTGGGCGGCAATACGGCGGTGGATCACCAACATGGGGCAGTTTCCGGCAGGGCAATGCCGGTTATAGAGCAAGGGCCTTGCCAAGCTGCCGTTGCGCCACGCAGAGCGGGCCGCGTGGGTGTGGTGTGGCTGAAATTGGAGCGTGGCGGGTTTTGGTTTGGTGCGTACACTGGGTTTGTGCGCGATCTTGGTGCGTAAGGCGATCGACGATCAGTCGCGAGTCTGGCCGAGACCCTGCCAATGCTTGGCACCGATAAAAATAAAGCGCAGCTGTTCGATCATCTTGACCTCGGGGGAGGCGTGCATCGGCAGGGGCGCT
Source organism: Pseudomonas sp. (assembly GCA_035655415.1). Lineage (GTDB taxonomy): Bacteria > Pseudomonadota > Gammaproteobacteria > Pseudomonadales > Pseudomonadaceae > Aquipseudomonas. Next base: position 28,818 of record DASRUM010000090.1, on the reverse strand, counting down.
GCGGGTGGGTCAATCAGTTCGGGCAGGGTGGCAAATACGGTTTTTACCACCAGGTCGGCGATCACGTTCTGCGCCGGGGAGTCGAAGTGCTGCAGTTTCGGCATGGCCGCCAGATCCGCCACCAGGTCGGCGGTGATGCGTTCGCGCAATGCGCCTACGGCCTGACGTACCGGTAGCGAGCCGCCGTACTGCTCGCGGGCGAGAAACAGGAACTGCGAGCGGTTGGCCGCCACCGCGTCGAGGAAGATGCGCACCGAGGCATCGATTACGCCGCCCAGTTCGAACTCGTGGTGGCGTACCTGGCGAATGGTTTCGCGGAAGGTTTCCCCAACTTCGGCAATCAGCGCCAGGCCCAGGGCGTCCATATCCTCGAAGTGCCGATAGAAACCGGTTGGCACGATGCCGGCGCAGCGCGCCACTTCGCGCAGGCTCAGGCTGCCAAAGCCGCGGCCGCTGTCCATCAGGCTGCGCGCTGCGTCCATCAAGGCGTGGCGGGTTTGCAGTTTTTGTTCGGCGCGCGGTTGTAGTGGTTTCAAGCTTCCTGGCTCTGCATCAATCAATCAGCGCCGCACTCTAGCAAATGCGCTTCGCTTGCGTCGAACCGCGGTTACTCATCTAACTTTGAGTGTACGAGTGTTGACTGAATAAATATGCTCTGCCAGTCTAGTGAACAATTGTTCACTGGAGTCTTGCCATGGCCCTTCTTCCTTTTGCTTGGGTACGCGGGCTCGCAAGCCTGCTCTATCCGCTGCGCGTGCTGGTCGCTCATGGCTGGTTGCGGGAAAGTGATGTCGATGCCGGGTTAGCGCTGTTGCATCCGGCGCTGCGTCTGAATCGCGCATTTGCGCGCGTCACCCAGCGTCAGTGGGTTGCCGCTGACATGCTCGAATTGACCCTGCAGGCCAACGGCAACTGGCGCGGCGCGCAGCCGGGCCAGCACTTGCAGCTGTATCTCGAACGTGATGGCGTACGCCTGAGCCGCAGTTACAGCCTGACTGCGGTGCAAGCCGATGGCAGCCTGCAGATCGCGATCAAGCATCAGGCGGGTGGGCGAGTATCGCCCTACCTGCTGGAGCATCTGGCGGTGGGCGATGTGCTGGAGCTGGGGCCGGTGTATGGCGAGCTGAGTTGGCCTGAGGCGCAACAGGGTGTGTTGCTGCTCGCCGCTGGCAGTGGCATCACGCCGCTGCTGGGCATGTTGCGCGCCGCCCTGGCTCAGGGTTTTAGCGCGCCGATCACGCTGTTGCATTATGTGCGCGAGCAGGGCCAGCGCGGTTTTGTCGCCGAACTGCAGGCCTTGCAGGCGCAGCACGGCAATCTGCAGGTGCACTGGTCACTGACCGCCGCCGGTGCTGATCCTGAAGGGTTAGCTGGACGTTTTACCGCTGAGCATCTGGCCGAGGTGACGCAGCTGGATCAGCGCCGTGTGCTGGCCTGCGGTCCGGCGGGGTTTGTCGCCCAGGTGCAGCAGTGGTGGCAGGCCGCCAGATTGCCTGGTGCGCTGCAGGTCGAGGCCTTTACTGCGCCCGTGCTGCGCGCCGACGTCAGCCTGCGCCAGGTGCGCCTGGGGTTTGCCCGCAGCCATCAGCAGACGACGGCTAATAATCAGCACAGCCTGCTGGAACAGGCTGAGGCCCATGGCCTGCAGCCGGTGCATGGCTGTCGCCAGGGTATTTGCGCCAGCTGCACCTGCACCTTGCTTAGCGGCACGGTGCGCGATTTGCGCAACGGCGTGTTGTTCAGCGAGCCGGGCCAGCCGATCCGCCTATGTGTTAGCGCGCCGCACACCGATGTCGAGATTGATCTTTAACTTGCGAGGGAATCCCCATGCGTGGTGATCGCGAACTGTCCATGGATGAAATGAACGCCTTCGGCAACGAACTGGACGCCCTGCGCCAAAGCACCCTGGCTGATCTGGGCGAGACGGATGCGCGCTATATCCGCCGCATTCGAGCGGCGGTGCGCTTGTGTTACTGGAGCGGGCGCGGCCTGCTGATGCTCGGCTGGTTTCCGCCGACCTGGCTGCTCGGCACGCTGCTGCTGGGCCTGGGCAAGATTCTGGAGAATATGGAGCTGGGCCATAACGTCATGCACGGTCAGTACGACTGGATGAATGACCCCGAGTTTGCCGGGCGCAGCTATGAGTGGGATATCGCCGGGCCCAGCGACTTCTGGCGGCACACCCACAATCATGTGCACCACACCTGGACCAATGTGCTGGGCATGGACGATGACGTCGGTTATGGCGTGGTGCGGCTGTTTCCCGAGCAGCGCTGGAAGCCGTTTTACCGTTGGCAGCCGCTGTGGGTGATGATTCAGGCGCTGCTATTCCAGTACTCGGTGGCGATCCAGCATTTGCGTCTGGACAAGGTCTACAAGGGCAAGCTGAGCAAGGCTGAAGTACGCCCGCTGATCAAACAGTTCAACGCCAAGATCCTGCGGCAGTGGGGCAAGGATTACCTGTTCTTCCCGCTGTTGGCCTTGCTGATCGGTGCCAATGCCCTGGCGGTGCTGGCCGGTAATGTTGTGGCCAACCTGATCCGCAATCTGTGGACCTTTACGGTGATCTTCTGCGGTCACTTTACCGAGCAGGCGGCAGTGTTCAGCAAGGAGTCGGTGGTCGGCGAGAGCCGTGGTCACTGGTACCTGCGTCAGCTACGTGGTTCCAGCAATCTGAATGGTGGGCCGCTGTTCCATATCCTCACCGGCAACCTTAGCCACCAGATTGAACACCACCTGTTTCCTGATCTGCCGGCGCGGCGCTATGCGGCGTTGGCCGTGGAAGTGCGCGAGATCGCCGAGCGTTATGGCCAGGTCTACAACAACGGCAGTTTGTGGAGCCAATTTTCGACGGTGCTTAGGCGAATTTGGATCTACCGCCGGCGCCCTGCCGAGGCTATGCCGGCTGGCGCGTAAACACGCAAGTCAGGTAACGGTTGCTAAAGCCGTAGCGCAGCATCGAATACAGCCGGCTGAACAGGTACAGCGGGCGCTTGCGGTAATACAGCAGCACAGCATTGCCGACCCCTTCGCTGCGGTGCTGTTTCTGTTGATCGACCTGTTTCGAGAATAAACCTTTGAACTGCCACCACTGAATCTGCTCCAAGTGCTGCTGCGCGTGCAGCCCTTGCTGGCGGAACAGTGCATAAAAGCTGCGTTTGCTGAAGTCATGCAGGTGGTGGGGGTTGCCGTCCAGGGTTGGGGTAATCGGCACCGAAGCGATGACCTTGCCGCCCTCGGCCAATAAACGCGCATAGTTGGCCAGCAGTACGTGCGGGCGCGGCAGATGCTCGATGGTTTCCAGGCTGACGATGCAATCGAACCCCTGGTCGCTGCTGAACTGCTCGGCATCGGCGCATTCATAACGCAGATTGGCCAGCTGGTAATGCTCGCGGGCGTAGGCAATGGCCGCCGGGTCGATGTCGACGCCGGTGACCTGCTTGTCCGGGTTACGCTCGGCCAGCAGCGCCGTGCCGTAGCCACAGCCGCAGGCCATGTCCAGCACGCGCTGGCCGCTGAGATGCTCGGCGGCGAATTCATAACGCTGCATATGAATCTGCAGGCTGGCCTGGTCATCCGGGTTAAGCGGGTTGAGATCCTTCGGGTAAATCCGTTCGATGGTATGCATGGTCATGGCAGCGCAAAGAGAAGCCGGGACTATATGTCAGGCGGCCCAGTTTTCCCACGAGCGGCATTGGCATGCTTCGTGGTTCTGCACTTTCTTTCTCGGCGGTATGACACAAGGATGGTTTGCGATGTCGACATCTTCTGCACCCCGTTATCCCCTGGTCTTGGTGCCAGGTTTGCTCGGCTTTGTCAGCCTGCTCGGTTATCCCTACTGGTACGGCATCGTCACGGCGCTGCGCCGCATCGGTGCAACAGTCTTCCCGGTGCTGGTGTCCTCGGTGCATTCCACCGAGGTGCGCGGCGAGCAACTGCTGCAGCGCATCGCCGATGTGCTGCAGCAGACCGGCGCCGAAAAGGTCCATCTGATCGGTCATAGCCAGGGTGCACTGACCGCGCGCTATGCGGCCGCGCTAAAACCGGAGTGGGTGGCATCCGTGACCTCGGTAGCCGGGCCTAATCATGGTTCGGAACTGGCGGACTTTCTCAAACGCAAAGCCCCGCACGGCAGCTGGCGCGAGCGTCTGTTGACGCGCCTGCTGCGTGGTGTGGCCCGCTGCATGGCCTGGCTGGAGCGCGGTTATAGAGGCGAACCACTGCCGATGGATGTGGCAGCGGCGCAACAATCGCTGACCAGTGAGGGTGTGGCGGCCTTCAATGCGCAGTATCCGCAGGGTTTGCCGGAAGTTTGGGGCGGTGAGGGCGCGGCCGAGGTCAATGGTGTGCGCTACTACTCCTGGTCCGGCACCATTCAGCCGGGCATCACTGATAAAGGCGGCAATCGTTTTGATGGGCCAAATGTCGCCTGCCGGATGTTTGCCAAGACCTTTCAGCGTGAGGTTGGGCAGTGCGACGGCATGGTCGGGCGCTACAGCTCACACCTGGGCACGGTGATTGGTGATCAGTACCCGCTGGATCACTTCGACATCATCAATCAGACCTTTGGCCTGGTCGGCAAAGGCGCTGAGCCGGTAAAGCTGTTTGTTGAGCATGCAAAGCGCCTCCACGCAGCCGGACTCTAGTGTCGCGTCACAGATCATTTCGCACGCATGGCGTGCTCCTACAGGTCGGCGACAGTTGAACCTTATCGCTGCACTAAGAGCTTTTAGGCTTCGTTTAGCTCGACCCAGATACCCTGATCATCTTCGCGGATGGTGAGCTCTTGCAGCGATTGCCCGGCGCAGGGGCCGGCGACGCACTCGCCGGATTCGATCAGAAAAAGTGCGCCGTGGGTGGCGCACTGGATCAGGCTGGCGCTGTGATCGAGAAACTGGTCGGGCAGCCATTCCAGCGGGATGCCACGGTGCGGGCAGCGATTGCGATAGGCATACAGCTGGCCGTCCTTGCGCACGACAAACAGCTTCTCACCCGCAACCTCAAAGACCCGGCTCTGGCCTTCGGCCACTTCATCCGGTGCACATAAACGCAACATAGGACCCTCCCCGACAGGCCGGCATTATGCCGCCCTGGCGTGGAAGTGAAAGAGGAGGGCGCATCCTTGCGCCAAGTGGAACTCTTTTTCGCGGCTAGTTGATAGCGCGGTAGACGTGTTGCTGGGTCAGATTTCCCAGACCAGATTGACGGCCGCGTGGCGGCCCGGCTGGCTGAAGCGGCCGATGCTTGGGCTGTTTTCAGTCAGGCCGCGCACATCACCCCACTGCCAGTACTCTTTGTCGGTCAGGTTGAACAGGCCGGCATTCACTGCGAAGGCGTCGGTCATCTGCCACCAGCCGTTGAGGTCGAGTACGCCATAACCCGAGGTCTGCTCATGGTTAGCGGTTTGGGTCATGTCGACGCGGGTTTTCGCCGCCACCAGGGTCCAGCTCAGCTCACCACCAAACTTGCCGCTCGGCTCGCTGTAGCCCAGGCCGAATACCCCCTTGAGCGGGTCGACGCTATTGATCGGCTGACCTGTGCCTTCATCCTTGCCGCGGGCGTAAGCCACGCTGCCGCGTGCTTTCCAGCCAGCCGGCAGGCCCAGTTGATCGAGGAACAGCTCACCTTTGGCTTCCGCGCCGCGAATGGTCACGCGATCACGGTTGACGTATTGGAACTCGCCGAAGGGGAAGCCCGGCACGCTGGAGGGCCGGCTGACCTGCTCAATAAAGTCGTCGTACTGGTTGTAGAACAGCGCCGCACCAAAGCTGCCGATGGCGTATTGGCCGCGTAGGCCCAGTTCGAAGCTGTCGCTGGTTTCCGCTTTCAGGTCGGTATTGGCCAGGGTGCGGTACATGCCCGGGTTGGCGAACTCGCCGAAGATCTCGATGGCCTGGGGCGCGCGGAAACCGGCTGCGTATTGGCCGTAAACACTGTGGGCGTCGTCGAGCTGGTAGGTCACGCCGAGTTTGGGCGAGAGCGCCGAATCCTTGAAGTCGCTAGGGTTGGCATCGCTAGCCTGGCTATTGAGGTACTTATTGGTGACGTGTGGGCTCATCTCATAGTGGTCGTAGCGCAGGCCCGGTAGCAGGGTCCAACGGCCGATGCTGATGCTGTCCTGGGCGAACAGGGCGTATTCCCTGGTGGTTGGGTCGGGGAAATCGCTGGTGGGTAGAACAGGCGTGGTGACGCCTGTGGCCAGTACGGTTTCGCCGCCTTCGCGCAGGTCCGCATTTTTCAGCTGTTTGACATCCAGGCCATAGACCAGTGCATGGTCCGTGCGGCCGATGCTGAAGGCCTTGTCCAGCTTGGTGTTGAACGCCCAGAGTTTTTCTTCGTAGTAGGAGTCGCGAGTACGGTAGCGGGGCTGCCCGGCGAGTACGCGGTCTTCGAAGGTCTGCTGGCGGGTTTGGCTGTCCTGGTAGGTGAGTTGGCTATGAATTTGGTCAACCAGCAAGGTGTCGAATTGCTGGGTATGGGCGAGGGAGTAGCGTTCACGGTCGACGCGGTCTTCAGCATCCTGGGTGCGGATGGTTGCGGTATTGCTGTAGTTGCTCAATACGCGGGTGTCGGTGTCGTCCTGGTAACGCTCGTAGGTCAGCTGCAGGCGGCCGCTGTCGCTGTAATCCCAGCCGAATTTGCTCAGCAGGTTGTCGGTGCGGTAATCCAGCGGGTTGGCCTGCTCGCGCGTTGCGCCGATACCACCCTGACCGCTGTGGGTGTCCGTGGCCTGACCGCTGCGCCGGCCCAGATGCAGCAAACCATCGACCTGACCCAGGCGTGCGGCGAAGGTGGCGCTGCGCTGCCAGCTGTCATCGCTGCCGTCATAACCGGTTTTCAGGCGGGCGTAAGCGTCATCGCCTTCGTCCAGGTAGTCGCCGGCATCCTTGGTCAGGAAGCTCACCGCGCCGCCAATCGCATCACTGCCATACAGCGAACTGGCAGGGCCACGGATGATTTCCACCTGTTTGACGGTGTCGAGGTCGACATAATCGCGTTTGGCGTTGAGGAAACCACCGAAGGAGAACGCGTCCGGCATACCAACACCATCCACCTGGGTCAGTACGCGGTTGCCACCAATACCGCGAATCGTGAAGCCGGACAGGCCGAACCGGTCACCGCTGCCGCCGACCGACACGCCGGGTTCGTAGCGCACCAGATCCTTGATGTTCTTGATGTTCTGCTGGTCGATCTGCCGTTCGGTCTGTACCGACACCGTGCTCGGCACCTGATCGAGGGTCTGTTCGGTGCGGGTGGCCGTGACGGTCACGGTATCGAACTGGTTCGGCGCTTTTTCTGCACCAAGGGCCAGCGACGGGCTGAGCAATAGCAAGGCAAGCCAGGGGCGGCGGGCGAATGGAGGACTTCTGTGCATGGGGACTCCAGGATCGTGCAGGTGGTTTCTGTGACCACCGGGTTGGCATCGGCGGCAAAGCTAAACGACATTGACACGCGAATGCAAATAATTATCAAATAGATTTAATTCGATTTGACTGGGTAATCGCATGCTGCGTTTGTCGCTGTTTCTGCTGCTGTCGCTGGCGCTGCATGCCGCCGGCTGGCTGTTGCATGGCGAAGCGCAACCACCTGCGTTGAGTGCGGCGCAAACTCGCGAAGCGCCTCAGGTATTACGCCTGGCTGCAGTGCTGCAACAGGTCGCGCCGGCACCGGCCAAGCTGCCTGAGCAACCGCAACCGCAACCGCAACCGCAACGCCAGGCGGTGGTGCCGAGCAAGGTCCCGGTAGCCAAGCCCGTAGCGCAGGCGGCAGTGGCCAAACCAAAGTCTGCGGTAGTGGCGCAACCAGCGCAAAGTCAGCCCGCCCCAGCGCAGCCCAGCCATACAACCCGTCAGTCCGCTGCGGTGGTTGCGGCGGCTCAGGCCGCGCCCGCCAAGTCGGTTGCAGCAAAGCCGGCCACTGAGGTGTTGAGCAGCAAACCGAGTTTCCGCGAGCCGCCCCGCCAACCGAGTTACCCGTCCCAGGCGCGCCGGCGTAATCAGCAGGGGGTGGTGCTGGTCGAGGTGCGCCTGGATGAGCGCGGCCAGCAACGCAGCCTGAATGTACTGCGCTCCTCGGGGGTGGACAGCCTTGATCGCGCCGCCCTGGAGGCGGTTGCCAAGTGGCGCTTTCGCCCTGAGACCACAGGCGGCCAGGCCGTGCCTAGCCGTGTACAGATCCCTATTCAGTTCGCCTTGACGGCGAGCCGTTGATTAATCAGTGAGGAGTTTTCCATGAGCACGCACACCCAATCCGTCGCGCCCAACAATGATCTGTATCTGGCCTGGCAGGTGCTGCGCAGCGAGCAGCCACGCCTGCGTGCCCGCGATGCTGCCGAGCGTCTGGCCGTCAGCGAGGCCGAGCTGGCGGCCAGCCGCCTCGATATCGACGCTGTGCGTCTGCAACCGGATTGGGCGCAGTTGCTGCCGGCACTCGGCGAGCTGGGTTATGTCATGGCGCTGACCCGCAACGAGCATTGCGTGCATGAGCGCAAAGGTTATTACCGTGAAGTGACGGTAACCGGTAATGGTCAGATGGGCCTGGTGGTGTCGGCTGATATCGACCTGCGGCTGTTCCTCGGCGGCTGGGCCAGTGTGTTTGCCATCGAGGAGCAGACCGGCAAAGGCACCCAGCGCAGCATTCAGGTGTTCGACCGCCAAGGCACTGCAGTGCACAAGGTGTTTCTTACCGATGACAGCCAGCTAAGTGCCTGGGCGCCACTGCTGGAGAGTTTCCGCATGGCTGAGCAAAGTGCCGAGCTGGAGCTGTTGCCTCTTCCACAAGCCGTGCCGGTTCAGGCCGATGCTCAGGTGGATGTAAACGCCCTGCGCGTGGGTTGGTCGACCCTCAAGGACACTCACCACTTTTTCGCCCTGCTGAAAAAGCACGGCACCACACGAACCCAGGCGCTGCGCCTGGCCGGCAGTGAGTGGGCCGAGCCGCTTGCCGTACGCGAACTGCCCAAACTGCTGGAGCAGGCCGGTGCGCGCGAGGTGCCGATCATGGTGTTTGTCGGTAATCGTCACTGCATTCAGATTCACTCCGGCCCGGTACGCAACCTGCGCTGGATGGATACCTGGTTCAACGTGCTCGACCCCGAGTTCAATCTGCACCTGCAGACCACTGGCGTGACCGAGCTGTGGCGGGTGCGCAAGCCGAGCACTGATGGTGTGATCACCAGCTGGGAAGCCTTCGATGCTAATGGCGAATTGGTGGTGCAACTGTTCGGCGCACGCAAACCAGGCATCCCGGAGCTTGAAGACTGGCGCGCCCTTGCCGAAAGCGCGCCAGCGCTGGAGTGCTGAGATGAGTCAGTGGTGGAGTGCGATGGGGCCGCTGGGCTGGCCGCTGGCACTATGTTCGCTGCTGGCGCTGGCACTGATTCTGGAGCGCCTTAGCGTATTTCTGCGTTTGCAGCCGCTGAGCACTGCCGCCGGGCGTGCAGCAGTCAGCGCCTGCCGCACCTGTGAGCGCGAGCACTGCAAAGGTCGCGCGCGTGGTTGGCGCTATGGCCTGGCGTTGTTGCTCAAACACAGCGCCTTGCCGGCGGTGCAGCGCGAAGAGCTGCTCGGCTGCTGGTTGCTGGAAGAGCGTCAGCGCCTCAATCGACAACTGCGTTTGCTGCAGCTGATCGGCATGCTGGCGCCCATGCTCGGTTTGCTCGGTACGGTGCTGGGCATGCTCGAGATGTTTGCCAATATCGCCGGGCAGAACAGCCCGGTAACCCCAGCGTTGCTCGCCGATGGCCTGTGGCAGGCGCTCTACACCACGGTGTGGGGCTTGCTGATCGCCATTCCGGCGCTGGCGGCAGGGCAGGGCTTTGCCTTGTGGGCCGAGCGTTATCTGGAAGGCGTGCAGGCGTTGCTCAATCGCTGCCAGCTGGCATTGGATGGCCTGGAGCTGGAACTGCCTGCTAATCAGCCAGCCGCGCAGTGGGTGTTGCCGTGATCCGTCTGCCGGCTGCCGGTAGCTCCCAAGGCAATCTGCTGCCCGATCTGACGCCGCTGCTCGATGTGATTTTTATCGTGCTGGTGTTCTTTCTGCTGACCGCGCAAACGCCGCTGCTGGAGCTGCCCGTACAGTTGCCGCAGAGCCGCGAGGCGTTGCCCACGGCGAGTGCCGGCAGCGGCGAGCGCATACAAATACAGCTGTCCGCCGAAGGGAGTTGGCGCTTTAACGGCGTGCAGCAGGCGGATTTCAACACGCTGCGCACTGAGCTGAGCCAAGCCTTTGTCGCCGACAACACGGCAGGTCTGGACCTGGCACTGGATCGTCAGGCGCCGCTGTCGGCATTTCTCGACCTGATGGCGCTGCTGCAACAGCAGGGCATTCAGGACAGTCGCATTCTTCTAGAGGCCAATCATGAAACGCCTTAATACTCTGCTCGCCTTGTGCGCGAGCCTGTTGTCCTGTGCCTCGGTGATGGCCGCTGAGCCGTTACCGCAACGCTGGATCAGTTCCGGCGGTTCGCTCAGTGAGTGGGTGGTGGCGCTGGGTGGTGAAAGCCGTCTGGTTGGGGTGGACAGCACCAGTCAGCATCCGCAGTCGCTGCGCGCGCTGCCGAGCATCGGTTATCAGCGCCAGTTGGCCGCCGAGGGCATGTTGACCCTGCGTCCGGATGTACTGATCGGTAGCGAGGAGATGGGCCCGCCGCCGGTGCTGGCGCAATTGCGCGGCGCCGGTGTGCGGGTGGAAATGCTCTCGTCCAAGGCGGATCTGACTAGCCTGCAGGCCAGCCTGCAGCGCATCGGCACTTTGTTAGGCGAGCCGCAGCGCGCCGATCAGGCCTTTGCGGCGTATCAACAGCGCTTGCAGCAGCAAGCCGACTGGCTGGTAACTGCACAGCGTCAGCAGGCGGCGCCGGGTGTGTTGCTGTTGCTCGGGCATGCTGGCGGTAGCCCGATGGCGGGCGGTAAGGACACCTCGGCCGATTGGCTGATCGAGCGTGCCGGTGGGCGCAATCTGGCCAGCCATAGCGGTTACAAGGCGCTGTCCACCGAGGCGCTGCTGGCCCTTGATCCCGAGGTGGTAATCATTGCCGACCGTAGTCTGGCCGGTGATGCCGCGCGCGAGGCGCTGTTGCAGCAGAACCCGGCGCTGGCCTCGACTCGTGCGGCGCGTAACCAGCGTTTGCTGATGCTCGACCCGACGCTGCTGGTCGGTGGTCTCGGCCCACGTTTGCCGGATGGGCTGGCGGCCTTGTCCGCAGCCTTTTATCCTGCCAGCCAACCTCTGGTCGCCGAAGCTAAGCCCACGCCATGAATCCTGTTATTCGTCCGCGCTCACTGTTTATCGCACTGAGCCTGTTGCTGGCGCTCGCGCTCTGGTTATCCCTGGCGCTGGGGCCGGTCAGCCTGCCGCTGCTTGACACCCTCAAGGCGGCGTTGCGTCTGCTGGGCCTGGCACAACCTGGGGATGATCTGGCCCAGGCCGAGCTGATACTCGGGCAGATTCGTTTGCCGCGTACCTTGCTCGGGCTGCTGGTCGGCGCGGTGCTGGCGCTGTGCGGGGTGGCGATGCAGGGGCTGTTTCGTAACCCGCTGGCTGACCCAGGCCTGATCGGCGTATCCAGCGGCGCGGCCCTCGGCGCGTCGATTGCGATTGTCGGCGGCGCGGCCCTTGGCGGCTTGCCGGAAGCCTTTGCACCTTATCTATTGTCGTTGTTCGCTTTTATCGGCGGCCTTGGGGTGACGGCGCTGGTCTATCGCCTGGGCCGGCGTGACGGTGAAACCAATGTGGCGACCATGCTGCTGGCCGGCATTGCACTTACGGCACTGGCCGGTGCGGCCATCGGCCTGTTTACCTACCTGGCCGATGACGCCACTTTGCGTACCCTGACGTTCTGGAACCTGGGCAGCCTCAATGGCGCCAGTTACAGCCGTTTATGGCCGTTGCTGCTGGTTACGGCGGCGGTGGCGCTGTGGTTGCCGCGGCGGGCCAAGGCGTTGAATGCCTTGCTGTTGGGCGAATCCGAGGCGCGACACCTGGGTTTTGCCGTGGAGCGGGTCAAGGCCGAGCTGGTGTTCTGCACCGCCTTGGGCGTGGGCGCGGCTGTGGCGGCGGCGGGGATGATCGGCTTTATCGGCCTGGTAGTGCCGCATCTGGTGCGTCTGCTGGTCGGGCCGGATCATCGCGTGCTGTTGCCGGCCTCGGCTCTGGCGGGTGCCAGCCTATTACTGCTGGCCGATCTGGTGGCGCGGCTGGCATTGGCTCCGGCCGAATTGCCGATTGGTATTGTCACGGCGCTGATTGGCGCGCCGTTCTTCCTTTATCTGTTGTTGCGGGGGCGTACCTGATGCTGCGCGCAGAAAATCTGGCGGTACAGCGCGGTCCGTGCACGGTATTGGCGGATATCAATCTGGAGCTGCGTCCGGGCGAAGTGCTCGGCGTGCTGGGGCCCAATGGCGCCGGTAAGAGCACCTTGCTCGGCGCTTTGTGTGGAGAGCTGCAGCCGAGCCATGGCGATGTCTGGCTGGATCAGCGGCGTTTACAGGACTGGCCCGGCAGCGAGCGTGCGCAGCGTTTGGCGGTATTACCGCAGACCTCGACGCTGAACTTCGCCTTCCGCGTGGAAGAAGTGGTTGGCATGGGCCGTTTGCCCCACGCCAGCGGGCGTGTGCGTGACGCGCAGATCATCAAGCAGGCGCTGGAGGCGGCCGATGCCTTGCACCTGGCTGGACGCAGCTATCTGGCGTTATCCGGTGGCGAGCGCCAGCGTGTGCACCTGGCGCGCGTGCTGGCGCAGCTCTGGCCTGGTGGGGAAGGGCAGATGCTGCTGCTCGATGAGCCCACGTCGATGCTCGATCCGCTGCATCAGCACACCACACTGCAGGCCACTCGCGCTTTTGTCGAGCAGGGCGCGGCAGTGCTGGTGATTCTCCACGACCTCAATCTGGCCGCGCGTTACTGCGACCGCTTGTTGCTGCTCAATGGCGGTCGACCCCATGCACTCGGTAGCCCTGAGGAAGTGCTGCGCGCCGAGCCATTGCAGGCCGTGTTCGGTCTCGAAGTGCTGGTGCAGCAGCATCCGGAGCGGGGTCATCCTTTAATCGTTGCTCGTTAAGGTCTTGTTTATGCGTATTGCATTATTGCTGGCTGCCGCTCTGTTGAGTGCCTGCCAGGCCTCGTTACCAGCTTTACCTGCCTGGCAGAGCCCCGACGGTTTACAGCATCCTGAGTTGGGGCAGATTGTCGATTTGCGCACCGGCGCGCGGCTGACGCCTGAGCAACTGCTGACGCGTCTGGCTGCTGCGCCCAAGGTGCTGGTCGGCGAGCGGCATGACAACCCCGATCACCACGCGCTGCAGCTCTGGCTGTTGCGGGCTCTGGCAGCGCAACGGCCGCAGGGCAGCCTGCTGCTGGAAATGCTGACACCGGATCAGCAGGCCAAGGTCGAACAGGTACGCGCGGCCATCGCGGCCGGGCAGGCGCCGCAGGACATGCTTAGCGCCCTGGCCTGGCAGCCAGGTTGGGCTTGGTCGCTTTACGGGCCGCTGGTGCAGCATGTCCTGCGTCAGCCTTATCCGTTGCTGGCAGCCAACCTTGAGCGCCGCGAAGTCATGCAGATTTACGCCCAGGTGCCGCAGCTGCAAGGCCAGGCTTCCACAGCGCAGCTGGTGCGTGAGGCGCTGTTCAAGCAGATTCGGGAGTCGCATTGCAACCTGCTGCCGGAAAGTCAGTTGCCCGCCATGCTTGCCGTGCAGCAACAGCGGGATCGGCGTATGGCCGAAGCCCTGTTGGCCGCGCCGGCGCCAAGTCTGCTGTTTGCCGGCGCATTCCATGTGCGCCGCGAGCTAGGCGTGCCGTTGCATCTGCAGGATCTAGGCGCTGCTGAAGGTGTGCAGGTGATGATTCTGGCGGAGGTCGGCAGCCAGGTTGTCGCCGAGTCGGCCGATTACGTCTGGTACACGCCAGCGCAACCTGAGCAGGACCACTGCGCAAAACTGCGACCCTAGCCCGATTTGCCTGCGGCTGAGCAGGTAGTCTGCGGTTTTCACCGGAGACCGCTGATGCCAGCCGCTGCCCACGCCTTGCTTACCCGCTACTTCAACGCCCTCAACGAACGCGACAGCCGCGCCTGTCTGGCCCTGCTCAGCGCTGATGTGCTGCTGGATATCAACCAGGGCCCGCGCGAGCAGGGTGTACAAGCCTTTGCCGATTACCTGGAGCGCACCCAGCGCTGCTACCGCGAAAGCATCGATAACCTGCAGATACTCACCGAACCAAGCGGGCAGCGCGCCGCCTGTGAATTCACCCTGAGCGGTGAATACCTGATTACCGATGATGGTCTGCCAGACGCCTGTGGCCAGAGCTATCAGCTGACGGCAGCGAGTTTCTTCGAGATTCGCGACGGCAAGATCTGCCGAGTGAGCCAGCATTTCAATCTGCCGGAGTGGCTGGCGCAGGTCGATTTCTAAAGGATGCTGTGCGGACTTTTCGATAGGCAAAAAAAGACCCGGCAAGAGCCGGGTCAATAACCGTGATTAGCCTGATGAGGAGATAATCTGAAGAGGCCGACTGAAGGTCTCTTAAGCTTATCGGCTGATCTCGCGACCAGTTGTGCTAATAATAACAATTCTCATTTTCATGTCAACACCCCTAAGCAAACTTTTTTATCTGCCTGCGAGGCGTGTGTTTGGGGTCCTAAAAAACAACCCGACACGAGGTCGGGTTGTTTGCTCAGTAAGCGGGTTTCAGGACGCTTCGGCCGGTAGGCGTAGCTGGGTGACTTCCTTGTTCAGCAGGTCGATGCGCTTGGCCATGCTCTCGATCAGGCTGTGGGCAATCCGTGGGTTGCTTTGCATCAGACTGAGGAACTGCTCTTTGGGAATGACCATCACGGTGCAGGGTTCGCTGGCCAGCACAGTGGCGCTGCGTTTCTCGCGGGTGAACACGGCCATGGCACCGAAGATTTCATCCTTTTGCACATCACCGACCTTGTGCCCGTCGACGTACGCCTCGGCATGACCTTCGATGATGATAAAGACGTTGTCAGCGACATCGCCCTGATGGATCAGCTCTTCACCTGCAGCAAAATGCTGGAAGCCGGTGGAGGGGCGGATTTCCGGCTGCTTCAAGCGTGCCAGGGCATCGGAAAGCAGGGCGGTATGGCCGATCAGGTACTGGATAAAAAGTTCCTGGCGCTGTTCGCTGGCATAGATGTGCTTGAACACTTCGCTGCGCGAGTAGGGAATCAGGCTTAGTTGCTCTTCACTGCTGTAACGGCAGCTGGGCATGTCCAGGCCTTGGCGCAGGCCAACCAGATCGCCTTCCTGCAGATAAAACAGTGGGCGTTCGTCAACCACGGCATGTAACAGGCCATTCTCAATGATGAATAGCTGATTGCCCGGCAGAATCTTGGCCAGGTCTTCCGCACGTTCAAGCTGTAGTGGCGATCCAGCAGGTGCAAGCCCATCGAGCAATTGAGTGGGGATGCTTTGTAGTCGGTTGATCAGCTGATCGGCGTAAGCCGGTTGCTCCCCGAGTAAATACATGAGCGAATTTCCTTGAACTGGCTGGGCATACTAAACCGCACGAACGTCCCTAAAACAATAGTTGCCAGCGCGCTTCAGGTAAATCAAAAGCCTGAGAGGTTGTGAGCTAGCTCTTGTTGTGCGACGAACTTTCATCGAGCTGGCCATTCAGTTCGGCTTTATGGCCGGGTGGCAGTTCGTTCCAGTGCACGTCCAGCAGTGCGCCTTCAATTGCATACAACAGCACCTTGGATGCCCTGAAGCCCCGCGCGCGTACCGCTCGATAAGCGCTTACCGCACCTAATCGACGCAGATCATTGGCGCTGTGAATGCCGACTGCGTGTAACCACTGGGCCGAGGTTTTGCCGAGGTTCTTCAGGTGTTGCAGTTCATCGTTCATCAAGCCTCCTTGCGCTGCTGGGCAGTCGTGCGTGTGGAGTCAGTTTGGCGTGCCTGCCAGAAAGTGTAGCGGCCAGCGGACAAAACGTGGCTGTTTGGCATCATCCCAGGCCTGGCGCAGCTTTGGCTGCAATTGCAGCAGTGGATCGATGCCGTTTTGCTGTTCGTAGCGCTGCACTGCGGACCATGTGCGCAGGTAGCCCAACAGCTGTTCCAGCGACCAGCTGCTTTCGATCGCCGAGGCGGGCGGGGTAAGTGGGGTAAAGGGGTTGTCGATATCGCGGTAGCCGGCATCGACACTGGCGCGGCCTGCTGGCCAATAGCCGCCGAGGGTATTCCAGTAAAAATCGTCGATCAGCGCGTCCAGCTCACCATCGATGCGCATCAGGCTGTAACACCAGGCGCAGAACACCCCGCCTGGCTTAAGCAGGCGGCGCACCTCTGCAAAGAACGCCGGTGTGGCAAACCAGTGCAGCGCCTGCGCCACCACAATCAGGTCCAGGCTGTGGCTAGGCAGGGGCTGCGTCTGCGCCTCGGCGACGAACAACTGCAGACCAGATTGCTCCGCGCCAGCTCGCAATTGCTCCAGGCTGGCGTCGCAGGCCAG
The DNA here is from genome assembly GCA_035655415.1 of Pseudomonas sp. Taxonomy (GTDB): domain Bacteria; phylum Pseudomonadota; class Gammaproteobacteria; order Pseudomonadales; family Pseudomonadaceae; genus Aquipseudomonas. The sequence goes on along the minus strand of DASRUM010000090.1, from coordinate 12,342 downwards.
CACCTGTTTGAAGTGCCCAAGCAGCGGATAGCTGGCCTGGCCACTACCACAGGCAATATCCAGCGCGCGAGTGCGCTCGGGGCATTGCGCGGCTAGCCAGGCAAACAGATTCTGCGGGTAATGCGGACGAAAGCTGGCGTAGGCGTCCGCTCGGGCGCCGAATAGCTGGCTGACGTGGTCGCCACTCAACGGGTGTTGTAGCGTAGGCGGGTGCCGAAATTCACTGACATAAGAATCTCGTCAGCCGTCAGCTCGACTGGGAAGTAGGCCCCGGAAATCTGTGCGTGGGCCAGGCTGGCACCTTCGAGCTGGGCATTGCGCAGGTCAAGGCCGCGTAGGTCGGTGCCGCGAAAGTAGGCATTGGTGAAGTTGATGCCCTCGGCATTCAGGGCGCGCAGGTCAATGCCGCGAAAATCACCGTCGCTCAGGTCGACGACTGTGTCTTTGGGCTTTTGCGCATTGAAGGCGGAAATCTGTTCGTTGCGGATCAGGATATACAGCGGGCTATCCAGTTGTCGGGGCTGACTCATGGGGCATCTCCATATGGACTCACCGCCAGTATAGAAGCCGCGGCGCGCTCTGCTCGCGCCGCAACTCTATTACCCATTTTGCTTATTACAGGCCGGTAAGACGCTGGCGAATGCGCGCAATCAGGGTGTCCAGGCTGGCGCTTTCGTGGGTGTCTACGCGCTTGCTGTGCAGCAGCTCATCGTCGGTCAGCGCTTCGCGGCTGGCTTGCTGGGCGTGCACGACGTCCATGGTGGCATCGGATGGGTCGCTGCCGGCGGCCTTGCGTTGCTCCAGCCAGCTGGCGATCACTTCGTCCGGCGCGCTGCATTCCAGAATCAGGAAGGGCGCGCCGCAGGCTTCGGCTACCTGGCTGGCCGCTTCGCGCTGCGCCTGCTTGAGGTAGGTGGCGTCGATGACTACCGGAAAACCGGCGTGCAGTGCGGCGTCGGCCAACTGGTGCAGGCGCTGGTACGTGGCGGCGCTGGCGTCCTGGGTGTAGATGCCGGCGCTGAGTTTGCCGAGGTCGGCATCCTTCTGCTCGCCGAACAGGCGCTTGCGTTCTACATCCGAGCGCAGACGAATCGCCCCGAGTGCCTCGACCAGGCGCATGGCCACATGGCTTTTGCCCACTGCGGAAACGCCGTGGGTAATGACCAGGAAGCTGGACGGGATGGCGCTGTAGCTTTCCGCCAGGTTGGCGTAGTTGCGGTATTGGCGCAGGGTTACCGCCTTTTGCACTGCGTCGGTCTGATGGGCCAGGCTGAACAACGCAACCTTGGCGCGTACCAGCGCGCGATAGGCTTTGTAGAAATTAAGCAGCTCCAGAGCGGCGTAATCACCGGTGTGTTCCAGCCAGCCATTGACGAAGCGCCAGGCGTGGGCCTTGAGGCCGCGATCTTCCAGGTCCATGGCGAGGAAAGCGGCGTCCGAGGCGATATCGATCAGGCGGAATGGCTCGTTGAACTCGATGCAATCGAACAGCACCACCTGGTCGTCCAGCAAGGTGGCGTTGCCCAGGTGGATGTCGCCGTGGCATTCGCGGATCGAGCCATTGGCCGCGCGTGCGGCCAGCAACGGTTCAAGGCGAGCGCAGTTGGCTTCGGTCCAGGCCTCCAGGGCTTCCAACTGCTGCAGGTCGGCAGCGTCACTGAGCATTGGGCGGATCTGTTCGAAGTTCTGCCGCATCGGCGCGACAATTGCTTCGGGCGTGCACAGCGCATGGCTGGCCGAGACCGCTGGGGTCGAGCCGTGGAAGTCGGCAATCTGTTTGGCCAGGGCGTCGATATGCGCTTCACTCAGTTCCCCGCGCGCCTGCACGTCACTGAGCAACTGGCTTTGCGGGAACTGACGCATTTTCAGCGCGTATTCGATGGCTGGACCAGTGCCGCCGAGTTGCGGGGCATCGACGCTGCCGCTGATCGGCAGTACTTCAAGGTAGAGGTCTTGAGTCAGGCGTTGATTGAGGCGCAGCTCTTCCTTGCAGAAGTGTTCGCGTGCGCTCAGCTCGGTGAAGTCGAGAAAGCCGAAATTCACCGGCTTCTTGAGCTTGTAGGCAAAGGGGCCGGTGAGCACCACCCAGGAAATATGGGTTTCGATAACCTGGAATTGCTCTACGGGATGGGGGTAGAGGGCCGGGTTCTGCAGTGCGGCGATCAGAGCTTGGCTCACGGGCGATCCTTGGCGTTGTACTGAATAAGAGGCGGCCATTATGGCCGCTCAACGCCAGTCTGCAAACCGCTGAGCAGGCCTGCTGGCAAGTGGGCAAAGTGCGTATAATGCCGCGCCATGACTCGTATCCGATCTTCTCGTCCCCGTTCTAAACGCCGTTCCGGCGGTATGCGCCCCTGGTTGGGCTGGGCTATCAAACTCGGCCTGGTTGGTTTGGTGGTGCTCGCCGTGTTTGCGGTTTATCTCGATGCTGTGGTGCAGGAGAAGTTCTCCGGCAAGCGCTGGACTGTGCCCGCCAAGGTTTATGCCAGACCGCTGGAGCTGTTCGTTGGGCAGAAATTGGCCAAGGATGACTTCCTCAAGGAGCTGGATGCCCTGGGCTATCGCCGCGAAAACGCAGTGGCCGGTCCTGGTGGTGTTTCGGTGGCAGGCAACACTATCGAGCTGCATTCACGCGGTTTTCAATTCTATGAAAGCACCGAGCCGTCGCAGCGCGTGCGCGTGCGCTTCTCCGGTGACTATGTAGCGGGCCTGACTCAGGCCGGTGGTGGCAATCTGGCGGTGGCGCGGCTGGAGCCGTTGCTGATTGGCGGCTTGTACCCGGCGCACCAGGAAGATCGCGTGCTGATCAAGTTGGAGCAGGTGCCGCCTTATCTGGTGGAAACCCTGGTGGCGATTGAGGATCGCGAGTTCTTCAATCACTTCGGCGTGTCGCCCAAGGGCATTGCCCGCGCGGTGTGGATCAACGCCACCGCCGGTCAGCTGCGCCAGGGCGGCAGTACCCTGACTCAGCAGTTGGTGAAGAACTTCTTCCTGACCAACGAGCGCACCCTGACGCGTAAAGCAACCGAAGCCATGATGGCGGTGCTGCTGGAGCTGCATTACGAGAAGAAGGACATTCTTGAGGCGTACCTCAATGAAGTGTTCCTCGGTCAGGACGGCCAGCGTGCGGTGCACGGCTTTGGGCTGGCCAGCCAGTATTTCTTCAGTCAACCACTGTCCGAGCTGAAACTTGATCAGGTGGCGCTGCTGGTGGGGATGGTCAAAGGGCCGACTTACTACAATCCGCGGCGCAACCCCGAGCGTGCGCTGGAACGGCGCAACCTGGTGCTCGATGTACTGGCCGCGCAGGGCGTTGCCAACGCTGAAGAAGTGCAAGCTGCGAAGCAGAAGCCCTTGGGTATTACCCAGCGCGGAACCTTGGCGGACAGCTCGTTCCCAGCCTTCCTTGATCTGGTCAAACGCCAGTTGCGCGAGGACTATCAGGAGCAGGATCTGACTGAAGAAGGCCTGCGCATCTTCACCAGCTTTGATCCGATCATGCAGCTCAAGGCGGAAAGTGCCTTGGCCGACACCCTGAAGCGGCTATCCGGGCGCAAGGGGGTGGATGAAGTCGAAGCCGGGATGGTGGTGACCAGTCCGGAAAGTGGTGAGGTGCAGGCCATTATTGGCAGTCGTCAGCCGCGCTTTGCCGGTTTCAACCGGGCGCTGGATGCGGTACGGCCGATTGGCTCGCTGATCAAGCCGGCGATCTATCTGACCGCGTTGGAGCGCCCGAGCCAGTACACCTTGACCAGCCTGCTCGAAGACAAGCCATTTTCCATCAAGGGCCAGGACGGTCAGGTGTGGAGCCCGCAGAACTATGATCGCAAGGCTCATGGCACGATTTACCTGTACCAGGGCTTGGTCAACTCCTACAACCTGTCGACTGCCAAGCTCGGTCTGGAAATCGGCGTACCTGAGGTGCTCAAAACGCTGAATCGATTGGGTGTTGAGCAGAACTGGCCGGCGTATCCGTCGATGTTGCTGGGTGCTGGTGGGCTGAGCCCGATAAGCGTGGCCAATATGTACCAGACCATGGCCAATGGCGGCTTCAATACGCCGTTACGCGGTATTCGTGCGGTATTAACGGCTGAGGGTGAGCCGCTCAAGCGCTATCCGTATCAGATTCAGCAGCGCTTCGACAGCGGCGCTATCTACCTGCTGCAGAACGCCATGCAGCGCACGATGTCTGAAGGCACAGGACGTTCGGTCTACAGCCAGTTACCGCGCTCCCTGGCCTTGGCCGGTAAGACCGGTACCAGTAACGACTCGCGCGACAGCTGGTTTGCCGGCTTCAGTCAGGATGTTCTGGCGGTGGTGTGGCTGGGCCGTGATGACAACGGCCCAACCCCGCTAACGGGCGCGACTGGCGCATTGCAGGTGTGGACGGACTTTATGCGTAAGGCCGATCCGCTGCCGCTGGATATGCCCGTGCCGGATAACGTGGTGCAGGCCTGGGTGGATGCCAGCAGCGGTCAGGGTACTGACCCGAGTTGTCCGAATGCAGTGCAGATGCCGTATATTCGCGGCAGCCAACCTGTTGCCGGGCCGGCCTGTGGTATTCAGGCACCGGTCAACGAAGTGATGGATTGGGTGCGCGGCTGGTTGGATTAAAAACCTGTTCACGATCTCGCGAGCTAGAGCCTTGCAAGGCGAAAACAGGCGAGGAAGCTGAGTGTACTTTTGTACATGAGCATTTCGAGGCTGTTTTCAACGCAGCAGGGCTGACGCGCAGCAGATCATGAGCAGGTTTTAAGTGAGAGGGTGTGATGTGAATAAATGGTTGATTCCAGTTGTAACGGTTTCGCTGGTACTGGCGGGTTGCAGCAGTGTGCCGCGCGGCTCGATTCCGGTAGTTGAAGGCGGTACTGCCGTCGCTGGCGCGCAATCGGGTACGCCAGGTGGGTACGGTACACCTGCTGCGCAGCCTCAGGCCCTGCCGGAAGACTCCGGCGTAGTGGTGATGGTGCCGGGTGGTGGCGGTAGTTCCGCGCCGATTCAATCGTTCCCTGCAGGCAATGCGCCGCTGGATACCGGCAGCACTACGCAGCCGTGGAGTGCTACGCCGCCAGCCACAACCCAAGGCGGCTATGTCGCGCCGGCTCCCAGCGGTATTCCAAGTGGCGGTTTGGCCATGGATGAGCAACTGGATGGTCCAGTCCTGGCCTTGTTGACTACGGCTCAGCAGCAGCAGGGCGGTGGCGATCTGAATGGCGCTGCCTCCAGCCTGGAGCGCGCCCAGCGTATTGCCCCGCGTGAACCACAGGTGCTCTATAAGCTTGCCGAAGTACGATTGGCTCAAGGCGATGCGGCCCAGGCTGAACAGTTCGCCCGGCGCGGCTTAAGTTACGCCAGCGGCCGCCCGGCCTTGCAGGCCAGCCTGTGGAACCTGATTGCTCAGGCGCGCGAGCGCCAGGGTGATGCTGCTGGTGCCGCCCAGGCCCGTGAGCAGGCGCGAGTCAGCCTCTGATGGATGCGCGCGTACCTGTGGTGGCGGAGCAGCTGCTGCTGATCGAGCGAGAGCTGCGCGTGCAGGGTTGGTGGGATGCGCAGGCGCCTAGTGCGCAGGCGCTATCCAGTCAGCAGCCGTTCTGTGTCGATACGCTGGCGTTCGAGCAGTGGCTGCAGTGGATATTTTTACCGAGGATGAAGCAGGTGCTGGAGGCTGGGGCGGCCTTGCCCAGTGTTTCCGGGATTCAGCCGATGGCCGAGCAGGTGTATGGCGGTCAGGCCAAAAAAGCCAGGGCGCTGATCAAACTGCTGGGTGAATTCGATCAGCTGATTGTTGGCGCGAGCTGAATCGCGCCAATCGGCTTATTTGCAGTTTTCGGCAATCGCCTTCTGCGCTTCGCTGATACGGCTCTGGCGCTCTTCTTCGCTTAGGCGACGCACTTCACCGTCTACATCGACGCGTACGCGTGGGTTGTTCTGCAGTTGTGCGAGGTTGGTGCGTACGTCTTCGCAATACTTCTTGCGCTCAACTTCTTTGGCGGCAACCTCCTGCTTGACCTTTTCATCAATGGCCGCCTGCTCGGGGTCTGCGATGCTTTCGAAGGTAGGCGCAGCTTTCTTCTCTTCTGCGACGGCAGGTTTTGGCGGCGGTGTTGCTGTGTTGATGCTGGTGGCGTCTTGGCCTTGTGGTGGCTGTGCGCTGAAGTGCGTTACGCCTTGGGCGTCGACCCACTTGTAAACCTGGCTGGCCATGGCGGTGGCGCTCATGGCGAGCAGCAAGCTGCTTGTGATGATCATGCGGCGCATGCGGTTTCCTTATATTGAGCTGCGGTGCCTGCTGACTACTATAACCAAAATGTTCGAATCGTCATCCTGCGCTGCGTCACAGCAGAAGATTGCAGATTCAATCACTGATTGCTTGACTTGGCCGCGCCGAATCTCAACAATTCCACGCTCGCTGTAGTGGAGTCCGCCGCAAGCAGGCTTTAGCTCAGTAGACATGAGGTGCACACCCGCGCCGACCTGTTACACCCGCAACGCGTTACCTCGCGCTGGGTGGGAAGACCCCGCAACACTTTGGGGTATTCCCAATACTTGCTCAGTTGTAGCTGACGTAGTCGGCGACCACCGTCGCTCATGCTCTGCTTGGCAGTAAACCTATCTTAGGCCGTCCTCCTATGGACGGTTTTCTGGCGTTTTAGAGGTGAACAACGTGGAGCTTTTATCCGGCGCTGAAATGGTCGTCCGCTTTTTGCGTGACGAAGGCGTTAAGAACATCTATGGGTACCCGGGCGGTGCTCTTCTACACATCTACGATGCCCTGTTCAAAGAGCCGGAAGTCCAGCACATCCTGGTTCGTCATGAGCAAGCGGCAACCCATATGGCTGACGGCTATGCCCGTGCCACCGGTAAAGCCGGTGTGGTGCTGGTAACGTCCGGCCCTGGCGCAACCAATGCTATTACTGGTATTGCCACCGCCTACATGGACTCCATACCGATGGTGGTGTTGTCTGGCCAGGTGCCAAGCACCATGGTCGGCACTGATGCCTTCCAGGAAACCGACATGATCGGTATCTCGCGGCCGATCGTGAAGCACAGCTTTATGATCAAGCACGCCTCGGAAATCCCGGAAGTTCTGAAGAAAGCCTTCTATCTGGCGCAATCCGGCCGTCCAGGCCCCGTTGTTGTGGATATCCCGAAGGACATGACCAACCCGGCTGAGAAGTTCGAGTACGTCTATCCGAAGAAGGTCAAGCTGCGCTCCTATAGCCCGGCTCTGCGCGGTCACTCCGGGCAGATCCGTAAGGCGGCTGAACTGCTGCTGACGGCCAAGCGCCCAGTAATCTATTCCGGTGGTGGCGTGATCATGGGCGGTGCTGCAGCGCCGCTGACTGAACTCGCGCAAATGCTCAATCTGCCAGTCACCAATACCCTGATGGGTTTGGGCGGCTATCCAGGCACTGATCGTCAGTTCCTCGGCATGCTCGGTATGCACGGCAGCTACACCGCCAACCTGGCTATGCACCACGCCGATGTGATCCTGGCGGTTGGCGCACGCTTCGATGACCGGGTGATCAACGGCGCGAGCAAATTCTGCCCGAACGCCAAGATCATTCACGTCGATATCGATCCGGCCTCCATCTCCAAGACCATCAAGGCCGATATCCCAATCGTCGGCCCGGTTGATAGTGTGATGACCGAGATGGTCGCGATTCTTAAAGAAATCGGCGAGCAGCTGAACAAGGATGCGCTGGCGAGCTGGTGGAAGCAGATCGAAGAGTGGCGCGGTGGTCGCATCATGTTCCCTTACGATAAGGGCGACGGCAGCATCATCAAGCCGCAGACCGTGATCGAGACGCTGTCCGAAGTCACCGGTGGCGACGCGTTCGTGACCTCCGATGTTGGTCAGCACCAGATGTTTGCTGCTCAATACTACCGCTTCAATAAGCCAAACCGTTGGATCAACTCCGGCGGTCTGGGCACCATGGGCTTTGGTTTCCCTGCAGCTATGGGCGTCAAACTGAGCTTCCCGGATGACGAAGTCGCATGCGTAACCGGTGAAGGCAGCATCCAGATGAACATTCAGGAGCTGTCGACATGTCTGCAGTACGGTTTGCCGGTGAAGATCGTGAACCTGAACAACGGTGCGTTGGGTATGGTGCGCCAGTGGCAGGACATGAACTACGGTAGCCGTCACTCGCATTCCTATATGGAATCGTTGCCGGACTTCGTCAAGCTGGCCGAGGCCTATGGCCATGTCGGCATGCGCATCACTGATCTGAAGGATCTAAAACCGAAGATGGAGGAAGCCTTTGCGATGAAAGATCGGCTGGTGTTCCTCGACATCCAGGTCGATACAAGTGAGCACGTCTACCCGATGCAGATCAAAGACGGTGCAATGCGCGATATGTGGCTGAGCAAGACGGAGCGTACCTAATCATGCGACACATTATTTCCCTGCTGCTGGAAAACGAGCCCGGCGCACTGTCCCGCGTGGTTGGTCTGTTCTCGCAACGCAACTACAACATCGAAAGCCTGACTGTGGCGCCAACCGAAGACCCGACCCTGTCGCGTCTGACGCTGACCACTGTGGGTCACGATGAAGTGATCGAGCAGATCACCAAAAACCTCAACAAGCTGGTTGAGGTGGTCAAGTTGGTCGATCTGTCGGAAAGCGCTCACGTCGAGCGCGAGCTGATGCTGGTGAAGGTGAAGGCGACTGGTGCTCAGCGTGCTGAGGTCAAGCGTACTACTGACATCTTCCGTGGGCAGATCGTCGATGTGACCAGCAGTGTTTACACCATCCAGCTGGCTGGCACGAGTGACAAACTGGACAGCTTTATCCAGGCCATCGGCACTACGTCGATTCTGGAAACTGTACGCAGTGGTGTGACCGGTATTGCGCGTGGCGATAAGGTGCTGAGCATCTGATTGCGTTGCACTGTTAAAACGAAAAGCCCTCGGAGGAATTCCTCCCGAGGGCTTTTTGCTTTTTGGGATAAATGCCTCGTTTCCAGCGTTTAGCGTTGGCGATTCCAGAAGGCGTTTATCAGCGGATCTTTAAGGCGTTTCTCCAGCGCGAACAGGCCAATTTCGTAACCGGTTAACGGTGGCTGAATATCGTAGATTCGGATGCGTGCGGCCAACGGGCTGTTGTCTAGTACGATTTGCGGCACCACGCCAATGCCAAAGCCCAGGCTCACCATGCTGACGATGGCTTCGTTACCGCTCACTTGTGCATAAATCAGCGGTTTGATGTTGTGGTTTTTCAGCCAGAGGTCGGTTCGGGTGCGGGCTAGATCTTCTTCCGAAAGGATCATCGGTACGTCCCGCCAACTGGCTGCGCTGGGGTGTTTCAGTTGTTCTTCGGTCAATAGCTGAGGTGACTGTGGGCCGATAAAGCACAGCTTGGAGCGGGCAATTGGTTGGAACTCGATGCCGGCCGGTAAGCTGTCGGGGCGGGCTCCGATGGCCAGGTCTTCCAGTCCTTCTTGCACGCGCTCTACGGCTTTGGCTGCATCGCCGGTGTGCAGTTTCATTTCAATGCGCGGGTAGTCGTGGCGAAAGCTGCTCAAAATGTCATAAAGGAAGCTGTAGCTGGCCGTTACCGAGCAATATAGGGAGAGCTCGCCGTGCAGGATCAACTGGTCCTGCTTGAAGGTCTGGCGGATGGCCTGCCAGCCGTTCATGACCTCACTCGCATACTCGCGGAACTGTTGTCCCTCGCGAGTCAGGCGGACTGAGCGGTTGTCGCGCAGAAACAGCGGTGCGCCCAGTTCGTCCTCGAGTTGCTTGATGCTGCGGCTGAGTGCGGAAGGGCTGACGTGCTGCTCACGGCTGGTTTTGCCGAAGTGCAGGTTGTCGGCCAGAGAGAGAAAGAGCCTGAGTGCGTGACTATCCATAATCGTTTCAAATATCGGCATGTTGTGTTGCAAATATATCATTTTACGCAATAGCGCGGATCACTTAAGGTGTCTTCGTCGCGGTGCATGCACCCCATCCCTTTTCGATTAAAAGAGCCAAGAACATGAAAGTTTATTACGACAAAGATTGTGACCTCTCGATCATCCAGGGTAAGAAAGTTGCCATCATCGGTTACGGTTCCCAGGGCCACGCTCAAGCGTGCAACCTGAAAGACTCCGGCGTTGACGTGACTGTTGGCCTGCGCAAAGGCTCGGCCACCGTTGCCAAGGCTGAAGCCCACGGCCTGAAAGTGACTGATGTTGCTTCCGCCGTTGCTGCTGCCGACCTAGTCATGATCCTGACCCCGGACGAGTTCCAATCCGCGCTGTACAAGAATGAAATCGAGCCGAACATCAAGAAAGGCGCCACTTTGGCCTTCTCTCACGGCTTCGCGATCCACTACAACCAGGTTGTGCCGCGTAGCGATCTCGACGTGATCATGATCGCGCCGAAGGCACCGGGCCACACCGTGCGTTCCGAGTTCGTCAAAGGCGGCGGCATTCCTGACCTGATCGCGATCTACCAGGACGCTTCGGGCAACGCCAAGAATGTTGCTTTGTCCTACGCCGCTGGCGTTGGTGGCGGTCGTACCGGCATCATCGAAACCACCTTCAAGGACGAGACTGAAACCGATCTGTTCGGCGAGCAAGCCGTTCTGTGTGGCGGTACCGTTGAGCTGGTCAAAGCCGGTTTCGAAACCCTGGTTGAGGCGGGCTACGCGCCAGAAATGGCCTACTTCGAGTGCCTGCACGAACTGAAGCTGATCGTTGACCTCATGTACGAAGGCGGTATCGCCAACATGAACTATTCGATCTCCAACAACGCCGAGTACGGCGAGTACGTGACCGGTCCGGAAGTGATCAACGCCGAATCCCGTCAAGCCATGCGCAATGCTCTGAAGCGCATCCAGGACGGCGAATACGCCAAGATGTTCATCAGCGAAGGCGCAACCGGCTACCCTTCGATGACCGCCAAGCGTCGTAACAACGCTGCTCACGGCATCGAAATCATCGGTGAGCAACTGCGCTCCATGATGCCGTGGATCGGTGCCAACAAAATCGTCGATAAAGCCAAGAACTAAGGTTTTATGACATAAGAAAAAAACGCGGCCAAGGCCGCGTTTTTTCATAGTGCGGCAAGGCTTCTGGTATAAAGCCTGGGTGTTGCATGGGCGTTGGCGTGAACCCTATTCGTTAGCGCCTGTCGAAATTCTCCAAATCCGTTGCAAGGTGTTGTTCATGAATGAACGTCCAGATGAGCCGCAGTCTCCCGCCGACGCCGAAAGTTTGCTGCCAATTGATGAGCATATAGAAGAGGGGCATGACGCCGAAGGTCGGAAGGTCCGTCATCGCGGTATATATCTGCTGCCCAATCTGTTTACCACGGCCAACCTGTTTGCCGGGTTCTACGCCATCATCAATGCCATGAACGGCAACTTCTATGTAGCTGCCGCCGCGGTGTTTGTTGCCATGGTGCTGGATGGGCTGGATGGGCGTGTCGCGCGCTTGACCAATACCCAGAGCGCCTTTGGTGCCGAGTACGATTCGCTATCCGATATGGTTGCTTTTGGTGTGGCGCCTGCCTTGCTCGCGTTTGAGTGGGCGTTGGGCAGCATGGGCAAGGTCGGCTGGATGGTCGCCTTCATCTATGTAGCCGGGGCTGCGCTGCGTTTGGCGCGTTTCAATACGCAGATCGGCAGTGTTGATAAGCGCTATTTTATCGGCTTGGCCAGCCCGGCTGCTGCGGGTGTGGTGGCGGGTACGGTGTGGGCCTTCAGTGATTTCGGTATCAAAGGCTCGAATATGGCCTTTGTGGTTGCAATCCTCGTGGCTGCTGCCGGCATGCTGATGGTCAGCAATATCAAGTACAACAGCTTTAAGGATCTTGACCTGAAAGGGCGCGTGCCTTTTGTGGCTATCCTGGCGGTGGTGCTGGTGTTTGCTGTGGTGTTCAGTGATCCGCCGCGGATTCTGCTGATCATCTTCCTGGCATACGCGGCCTCGGGCCCGATTCAGTACCTGCTGCGCCTGCGTCGCGGAAAAAGCGCTTAGCTGCTGCGCGATAGTTACGACAAAGCCGTTGGAAGCGTCAGCTTCAACGGCTTTGTCGTTTCTGCAGGCGACGCGCTGGTGGATTGTGTGGCTACAGCCCTTGAGTTCGTGGGTATTGCAATAAAAGCATAACAATCGATTGACCTTCGTTTGGTAGTCCCTATAATGCGCACCTCTTCAGGCGTAAGTGGCTCCTTAAACTTCTTATAAAACAAGAAGTTATATTTAAAAAGGGGGTTGCAAAGCAGCGAAAGCTGCGTAGAATGCGCCTCCTCTTCAGGGGGTAGTGTTTAAGTCTGAAGGGGTTCGGTCAAGTTGATCGAAAGCGGTAAAAGAGGCGGTTGACAGCGGTTTGAAACGCTGTAGAATTCGCCTC
>DASRUM010000089.1:0-3771 GCA_035655415.1 Pseudomonas sp. | reverse complement strand
GCGTTCGGGATAGTGCAAACGAGCAAGGCCGCTGCTCGAAACCGCTGAGCATGTCCGCCGGCAGCTCTTGCAACGATAACGACGTAAGCCACGCGACCAGCCCCAGGGAGCAAGGTGCTCAGCTTTTGCTTGGCAATGTGGACAGCTCTGTAACGCTGGCAAGCTATCAAGAACCTCCGTTGTAGGTGGTTCCTGTAGCGCCTGATGCAGTGCGGATTTCTGCTTAATGCTGAGTTGGCTCACCTGAGCCAACCAGCGCTGAAAGGCTTGAGTATCCATGGTGGGCAGACCTCCCGAACGGATGCCTGCCTTAAGCTTAATCCTTGCAACACGGTCTTGGGACAGAGCCTTTTTTATGGCTTGCCATCCATGGTGGCCACCCTTCGGGTCGTCGCTGCGCGACGCTAAAAATGATTCCCGATCATTTTTATGCCTGCTGTTTCTGCTCTTTAACTGCGCTGCAAGCCACTTTTCAGCGCCAGGTCCCAGGGCGCCACCGGGCCGAAGCGGGCCTTGAGAAATTCCAGCAACAAGCGGCTGCGCGAGTCGGTTTCGCGCTCTAGGCGCAGGGCGTAGATGCCGCTGGGCTCGGGAGCGGGCAGGCTGTTTTCGCAGAACAGCGGCAGCAGTTCGCCGCGCAGCAGGTAGTCGCTGATCAGCCAGGTTGGCAAATGGGCAATGCCCAAGCCGGCGAGGGCGCTGAACAGCAGCGCCTCGGCATTGTTGGCGGTCATGCGCAGGCGCTTGGGGCGGCACAGTTGCAGTTTGCCGTCCTGCTCGAAGCGCCAGGCGTAGGGCGGTGCCAGGCTGTCCCAGTCGAGACCGTCATGTTCCAGCAGCTCATCAGGGCTGCGCGGTACGCCGCACCGCGCCAGGTACTCGGGGCTGGCACAGAGCACGCGCACCATGGGCGATAGCGCGGTGGCAACCAGACGGGTGTCAGCCAGAGGGACGATGCGCAGCACCAGGTCGACTTCACCCAGATGGGTGCCATGTAGATCGACGAAGCTGTCGATCAGGCGCAATTGCACATCCAGCCCCGGATAGGCGACCAGAAACTCGGCAATCGCGGGGGCCAGATGGCGCCGGCCGAACGGTGCCGGCGCGTCGATACGAATCAGCCCTTCCGGCGCGCTGCTCAGCGATACGGCTTCGGCGCGAGCCAGGTGCAGCTCGGCAAGAATGCGTCTGGCCCGTTCGGCAAACGCCAAACCGGCGGAGGTGGCGCGTACGGCATGAGTGCTGCGGCTGAACAGGTTGCTGCCCAGTGAGCGTTCCAGTGCATCGACGCGCCGGGCCACAGCCGAGGGCGTCAGCGGATGGCGACGGGCTGCGGCGGAAAAACTGCCGGTTTCCAATACATCGAGAAACAGGCTGAGCTGGTCAGTCAGGCTATCGGGATTCATGGTTAGGTTCTGCTGTGCGTTATATGCACAGCCATTTTGCGTTGCTGTGCGTTTCGCGGCTAGTGGCGAATAACTAGGCTGTGCAGCTTCACTCTGGAGTCTATCGATGACCTTGCTCGACTTTGCCTTGAATCTTCTGCTCGGACTGGCCCTCGGCACCCTGGGCGGTTTGTTTGGAATTGGCGGTGGGCTGATCGCCATTCCGGCGCTTGGCGTGTTGTTTGGCCTGGATCAACAGCTGGCACAGGGCACGGCGCTGGTGATGGTGGTGCCGAATGTGCTGTTGGCGCTGTGGCGTTATCACCAGCGCAACCGCATCGACTGGCGGCATGCGTTGGCCCTGGCGGTGCCCAGCCTGATATTTGCCGTGCTGGGCGCCGGCTGGGCGGTCACTGTGGACGCCGAGCGTATGCGCCTGGGGTTCGTGGTTTTCCTGGTGTTGCTGGCTGCTTATAACCTCTCTCGGCTGTACAGCAAGTCTGCCAAGCCCTCGGTTGGCCTGCGTTATCCCTGGCCCTGGTTGACGCTGCTTGGCAGTGGCGCCGGCTTGCTCGGCGGGTTGTTTGGTGTGGGCGGTGCGGTACTGGCGACGCCGGTGCTGACTACGTTGTTCGGCACTAGCCAGGTCATGGCGCAGGGGCTGTCCCTGGCTCTGGCCGCACCGAGCACGGCCGTGACGCTGGCGACCTACGCGGCCCATGATCACGTCGATTGGCTGCTGGGTGCGCCCCTGGCGCTGGGTGGTTTGCTGAGCATCAGCTGGGGCGTAAAGTGTGCCCACGCGCTGCCAGAGCGCGTTCTGCGCGGGCTGTTTGCCGGTTTTCTGCTGCTTTGCGCGGTATTGCTCGCGCTTAAAGTCTGAAGCCTTCGACGATCTGTTCGGCCAGGGTTTCGGTGACCTGCGACTGGGTCTGGCTGTTACGCAGTAGCACGATACTGGCGGAGGGCATCATCGGCAGGCCCTCGGCGGTGCCAATGATGCGCATATCCGGGGTGATCAGGCTTTGCAGCTGCGCGGTAATCGCCAGACCGGCGCTGACCACCGCCATGATCGCGGAGAGGCTTGGGCTGGTGTAGGCGATGCGGTATTCGCGCTCCATGGCGTCCAACGCGTTGCAGGCCCAAGAACGGCAGAAGCACTGGGCATTGAACATCGCCAGCGGTAGCGGTTCCTGCTCATGCGGGCTGAAGCCCTGGGCCTCGGCCCAGACAATCCGCTCTTGACGCAGCAGCTGGCCAATTTCGGTACCGGGCTCGCGGGTGACGATGGTCAGGTCCAGATCTTGGCGCTGCAGCAGTTGGAACGAAGGCTCGCAGTGCAATTCCACCTGCACGAGCGGATAAGCCTGGGCGAAGCGCGAGAGGATGCCCGGCATAAAGCGCATCACATAGTCGTCCGGGGTGCCGATGCGCACGGTGCCAACCATGTGCGGGGCACGCATGCTGGTCATCACTTCACTGTGCAATTTGAGAATGCGTCGGGCATAACCGAGCAGTAACTGGCCTTCGGCGGTGAGGCTGAACTGTCGGCCGTCGCGCACAAACAGCGGGCGCTGCACCACGTCGTCTTCCAGGCGCTTCATCTGCATGCTGACGGCGGACTGGGTGCGGTTGACCATTTCCGCTGCACGGGTAAAACCGCCGTGATCGGCAATCGCGACAAAGGTGCGCAGCAGTTCGCTATCGATGCTCGGGTAGCTGGCCATACATCAATCTCCGAGATGCATTGCATAAGAAACATTCGTTGGATTGATCATAAGCCGAGCGCGAGACTGTCGCCAACCCCACAAGGAGGGCGACGAGATGAAAGGTCAAAAAGGTTATGCATTAGTCAGTGCCGGACGCTTACAGGGCCGCCGGCCGTTTGAAATACTGCGTGCGGTTGGTCGTCAGTTTTCCCGCTGGTGGCAGCTGTCCGAACAACGGCGGCGCTTGGCCATGCTCGATGATGCAGCATTGAAGGACCTCGGCTTGAGTCGTGGCGATGTACTGCAGGAAAGCGAGCGGCCATTCTGGGATGATCCGCTGGGTCGAGGACCATGACCGTCGAAGTTGTGATGCTGTGGCAATGCGCGGTTAGGGGGCTCACTGATGGAGGCTGAAGTTGACCGGAAATACAGGGTTAATCCCGACGTATACTTATATAGCCCCTACGGTGCGCAGCTCTTCAGGCGTATGCTGCCTCATAAAATTTTTATAAAACAAGAGGTTAGGTTTAATTAGAGGTTGCAAAGCAGCGAAAGCTGCGTAGAATGCGCCTCCTCTTCAGGGGGTAGTGTTTAAGTCTGAAGGGGTTCGGTCAAGTTGATCGAAAGCGGTAAAAGAGGCGGTTGACAGCGGTTTGAAACGCTGTAGAATTCGCCTC
>DASRUM010000088.1:0-34184 GCA_035655415.1 Pseudomonas sp. | reverse complement strand
ATTCCTGGGTTTCGACGGGATCGAGGTCTTGCATGGCTTGCTCCAGGGCGGAAAGGCTTCCAGAATCGGAGGCCAGGTTTCGTGGCCGACTTCGTGAGTGGCCGCGTGAATTCTTGGATTGACCGGGGGTAGGACCGGCTGTGTGTAGTTTTACTACATTCCGACGCCGATTTCAGCCTTTTGGATACAATCTTTGGTAGTAAAACTACAATTATTTCACTGCCAGTGATTCGACCCGCTCTAGAGTGGGTGGTGCCATCCATGATCGCTGCACTGGCAGATCGCTAAAAAGGATAGACCATGAGCCTGCCCGCGCTGGCCTCTTTGCCTGCTGCCTTATCACCCCTCGCACTGCGCGCCGAACAGTCCCTGCAACAGGCCTTTGCCGGCCTTTCCGGCGAGGCGGCCGCAGCTTTCGCGGGTTGGCCGAGCGAGCGGCTTGCGGTCTGGCAGCGCATAGCTGCGGCCAGTGATTTCGTGGTGCAGCAGGGCGCGCGTGACCCGCAAATGCTGCTCGCGCTGGCCGCCAGCGGTGAGCTGGAGCGCAGCCTCGGGGCGGGCGAATTGCGCGGCCAATTGGCGCAGGTGCTGGAGGACTGCGCTGATGACGACGAGCTGGGACGACGCTTGCGGCGCTTCCGTAACCGTCAGCAGTTGCGGATTATCTGGCGCGATATCAGCCGCCAGGCGGATTTGATCGAAACCTGCCGCGACCTTTCCGATCTGGCCGATGCCTGTATCGACCTGGCTTATCAGTGGCTCTATCCACGCCATTGCACGCAGTTCGGCACGCCAATCGGTCGGCGCAGCGGCCAGGCGCAGCATATGGTCATCCTCGGCATGGGCAAGCTGGGCGCCCATGAGCTGAACTTGTCCTCTGATATCGACCTGATCTTCGGCTACCCCGAAGGCGGCGAAACCGAAGGGGTGAAGCGCCCGCTGGATAATCAGGAGTTCTTTATCCGTCTCGGTCAGAAGCTGATCAAGGCGCTGGACGTGATCACCGTCGACGGCTTCGTCTTCCGCACCGACATGCGTCTGCGCCCGTACGGCTCTTCCGGTTCGCTGGTGTTCAGCTTTAACGCCCTGGAGCAGTACTACCAGGACCAGGGTCGCGACTGGGAACGCTACGCGATGATCAAGGCGCGGGTGGTCGGTGGCGACCAGGCTGCTGGCGCGCAGCTGCTGGAGATGCTACGGCCCTTCGTTTATCGGCGTTATTTGGATTTCTCGGCGATTGAAGCGCTGCGCGCCATGAAGCAGCTGATCCAGCAGGAAGTGCGGCGCAAGGGCATGGCCGAGAACATCAAGCTGGGTTCTGGTGGCATCCGCGAGGTGGAGTTTATCGCCCAGGCTTTCCAGCTGATTCACGGCGGTCGCGACCTCAGCCTGCAGCAGCGCTCGCTGTTTGCGGTGCTGAATACCCTGCGCGACCAGGGCTACCTGCCGCCGGCGGTGACCGATGAACTGCGCGACGGCTATGCCTTCCTGCGTTATGCCGAGCACGCGCTGCAGGCCATCGATGACCGGCAGACGCAGATGCTCCCGGACAATGATCAGGACCGTGCGCGTGTAGCCTTTATTATGGGCTTCGACAGCTGGCAGGCGTTCCACGAGCAGCTGATGCACTGGCGCGGCCGGGTTGACTGGCACTTCCGCCAGGTGATCGCCGATCCCGATGAAGATGAAGGTGGCGAGCCGGTCGAAGAGGCCGTGGGCTGCGAGTGGTTGCCGCTCTGGGATGATGTGCAGGACGAAGAGGCCGCGTGCCGGCAGCTGGCTGAGGCAGGCTTTGCCGAGCCGCAATCGGCCTGGCGGCGCCTGGCGGGGCTGCGCAATGGCAATCAGGTGCGTGCCATGCAGCGCCTCGGTCGTGAACGCCTGGATGCCTTTATTCCGCGCCTGCTGGCGCAGGCGGTGGAGCATGACAATCCGGACCTGGTGCTGGAGCGCGTACTGCCGCTGATCGAGGCCGTGGCGCGGCGTTCGGCCTATCTGGTGCTGCTCACGGAAAACCCCAGCGCGTTGCAGCGTCTGCTGACCCTCTGCGCTGCAAGCCCATGGATTGCCGAGCAGATCACCCGCTTCCCGCTGTTGCTCGATGAGCTACTTAATGAAGGGCGTTTATTCAAGCCGCCGCAGGCCCCCGAGCTGGCCGCCGAGCTGCGCGAGCGCTTGATGCGTATTCCCGAGGAAGACTTGGAGCAGCAGATGGAGGCGCTGCGTCACTTCAAGCTGGCGCACCGCCTGCGCGTTGCCGCTTCGGAAATTGCTGGCACCCTGCCGCTGATGAAAGTCAGTGACTACTTGACCTGGCTGGCCGAGGCGATTCTCGATCAGGTGCTGGCCCTGGCCTGGCGCCATACGGTGAGCAAATACGGTGCGCCACGTCGTCCTGACGGCAGCATCTGCGATCCGGATTTCGTTATCGTCGGCTACGGCAAGGTCGGCGGCATCGAGCTGGGTCACGGTTCGGATCTTGACTTGGTGTTTATCCACGATGGCGACCCACATGCGGAAACCGATGGCGAAAAGTCCATCGACGGCGCGCAGTTCTTCAATCGCCTGGGCCAGCGCATCATTCACCTGCTGACCACCCAGACCAACTCCGGCCAGCTCTACGAAGTCGACATGCGCCTGCGGCCTTCCGGTGCAGCGGGCCTGCTGGTCAGCTCGCTGGGCGCCTTCGAGCGTTATCAGCAGGGCGAGGCCTGGACCTGGGAGCATCAGGCGCTGGTGCGGGCGCGGGTGCTGGTCGGTTGCGCGCGTGTCGGCAAGGCGTTCGAGGCGGTGCGCGCCGGGGTGTTGGGGCGCGAGCGCGACCTGGCCACGCTGCGCAGCGAAGTCAGCGAGATGCGCGCGAAGATGCGCGATAACCTCGGCAGCAAAGCCACGGCGGCCGGCACCGCGGCGAATGCCTTTGAGGCCACTGCGCCGTTCGACCTCAAGCAGGACGCCGGAGGTATCGTCGATATTGAATTTATGGTGCAATACGCGGCCCTGGCCTGGTCGCGCCAGTACCCGGAATTGCTTGAGTTCACTGACAATATTCGCATTCTGGAAGGGCTGGAGCGGGTCGGCTTGCTACCGGGTGAAGATGCCCGCTTGCTGCAGGATATCTACAAGGCCTACCGCTCGGCGGCCCACCGTCAGGCCCTGCAAAAGCAGCCTGGGGTGGTCAGCGGTGATCAGTTTGCCGAAGAGCGGCGCACGGTGATGCGCATCTGGCAGGGACTGGGCTTGAGCTGAAGCAGGCTGAGCTGAATTTGAGGATGTCGGGCGCCCAGGGTGGCCGGCCAATGTTGTACCAATTGAGTTTGAGGAGCAGGCAACTATGTCGATGGCCGATCGTGATGGCGTGATCTGGTATGACGGCGAGCTGGTGCCGTGGCGCAACGCGACCACCCACGTGCTGACCCATACCCTGCACTACGGCATGGGCGTGTTTGAAGGCGTGCGCGCCTACAACACCCCACAAGGCACGGCGATTTTCCGCCTGCAAGCGCACACCGACCGCCTGTTCGACTCGGCCCACATCATGGGCATGAAGATCCCGTTCAGCAAAGACGAGATCAACGAAGCCACCCGCGCCGCCGTGCGTGAGAACAACCTGGAAAGCGCTTATATCCGCCCGATGGTGTTCTACGGATCTGAAGCCATGGGCTTGCGCGCCAGTGGCCTGAAAACCCAGGTGATCGTCGCGGCCTGGAGCTGGGGCGCCTATATGGGCGACGAAGCCCTGCAGGTTGGCATCAAGGTGCGTACCAGCTCCTTCACCCGCCACCACGTCAACATCTCGATGACCCGCGCCAAGGCCAACGGCAACTACATCAACTCGATGCTGGCCCTGCAGGAAGCCATCTCCGGCGGTGCCGACGAGGCCATGCTGCTGGATCCGGAAGGCTACGTGGCTGAGGGTTCTGGCGAGAATATCTTCCTGGTCAAAAACGGTGTGATCTACACCCCGGAAGTGACTTCCTGCCTGAACGGTATTACCCGTAATACCATTCTGACTCTGGCCGCCGAACATGGTCTGCAGGTGATCGAGAAACGCATCACCCGTGATGAGGTGTATATCGCCGACGAAGCCTTCTTCACTGGCACTGCCGCCGAAGTGACGCCGATCCGTGAAGTCGATGGCCGGCAGATCGGCGCAGGTCGTCGCGGGCCGATCACCGAGAAGCTGCAAACCGCTTATTTCGACCTGGTAACCGGTAAAACCGATGGCCACGCCGAGTGGCGTACGCTGGTCAAATAACTGCTTCGCATGGGCTGGATGCTCCTGCATTCGGCCCGCAGGCTAGGCTGATAGTCGAGCGTTGAGTCTGTCCGGGAGGCGAAAGCCTCCTTGGTCGTTTCTGGATGTGGCATGAAAATACTGATCGTTGGCCCCAGCTGGGTGGGTGACATGGTGATGGCGCAGACGCTGTTCCAGTGCCTGCAACAGCGTCACCCCGGTTGCGCAATCGATGTGCTGGCCCCCGAGTGGAGTCGGCCGATTCTCGAGCGCATGCCCGAAGTGCGCCAGGCCCTGAGTTTTCCGCTCGGTCACGGCGTGTTGGAGCTGGCCACGCGGCGTACGATCGGCAAGTCCATGGCCGGCCAGTACGATCAGGCGATTCTGCTGCCCAACTCGCTGAAGTCTGCGCTGGTGCCGTTTTTCGCCGGGATCCCGAAGCGTACCGGCTGGAAGGGTGAGCTGCGCTACGGCCTGCTCAACGACATCCGCACGCTTGATAAAGAGCACTACCCGCTGATGATCGAGCGCTTTATGGCGCTGGCCTTCGAGCCCGGTGCTTCGCTGCCGCAACCTTATCCACGCCCCGCCTTGCAGATCGACGCGCAGAGCCGCGATGCTGCACTGGCCAAGTTCGGTCTGAGCCTGGACCGCCCGGTGCTGGCGCTGTGCCCGGGGGCTGAGTTTGGTGAAGCCAAGCGCTGGCCGAGCGAGCATTACGCCAAGGTCGCCGAGCTGAAAATCCGCGCCGGCTGGCAGGTGTGGATTTTCGGCTCGAAGAACGATCACCCGGTTGGCGAAGATATTCGCAGCCGGCTGATTCCCGGCCTGCGTGAGGAAGCGGTGAACCTGGCCGGTGAAACCAGCCTGGCTGAAGCCATTGATCTGCTGTCCTGCGCGGGCGCTGTGGTGTCCAACGATTCTGGCCTGATGCATGTGGCCGCGGCGCTGAACCGCCCGTTGGTGGCGGTCTACGGCTCGACTTCGCCGGGCTTTACCCCGCCGCTGGCCGAGCAGGTGGAAATCGTCCGCCTGGGCCTGGAATGCAGCCCATGCTTCGACCGCACCTGCCGTTTCGGTCATTACAACTGCCTGGGCCAGCTCAAGCCGCGCCCGGTGATCGAGGCGCTGGATCGCCTGGTCAGCGACCCGGTTGAGGTTGAATAGCTTGCGGGTATTGCTGATCAAAACCTCTTCGCTGGGCGATGTGGTGCACACCTTGCCGGCGCTCACTGATGCGGCGCGGGCGATCCCCGGCATCCAGTTTGACTGGGTGGTGGAAGAGGGCTTTGCCGAGATTCCCGCCTGGCACCCAGCCGTGGCGCAGGTTATCCCGGTGGCCATTCGCCGCTGGCGCAAGCACCTGTGGCAAACGTTCAAGAACGGTGAGTGGAAGCGCTTCAAGCAACGTCTTGGTGAAACCCAGTACGACTTGGTGATCGATGCCCAGGGTCTGCTGAAAAGTGCCTGGCTGACCCGTTACGTCAAAGCGCCGATTGCCGGACTGGATCGCGATTCCGCCCGCGAGCCACTGGCCAGTCGCTTTTATGATCACGCCTATGCCGTGCCGCGCGAGCAGCATGCTCTTGAGCGTACCCGTCAACTGTTTGCTCAGGCGCTGGGCTACACGCTGCCTGCCGGTGTCGGTGACTACGGCCTCAATCGTGCGCAGCTGGCCGACCCTGCGCCGCAGCCCTACCTTTTGTTTCTGCACGGCACCACCTGGCCCAGCAAGCACTGGCCTGAAGCCGACTGGCGTGCGTTGGCCGAGCAGATGAATGCGCTGGGGTGGGCAGTGCGCCTGCCCTGGGGCAATGAGGCTGAGAAAGCCCGTGCCGAGCGAATTGCCGCCGGCATTGAAAATGCGGCGGTGCTGCCCAAATTGAATCTTGCAGGCGTGGCGAAAGTGATCGCCGGCGCCAGCGCTTGTGTAGCCGTCGATACCGGGCTGGGTCACCTGGCCGCTGCGCTGGATGTACCGAGTATTTCCCTGTACGGCCCGACCCTGCCAGGTCGCGTCGGTGCCTATGGGCGTGGGCAAGTACACCTGTGCGCCACGGGGCCGAATGCCGGCTGTGGTGATCGTCACAAGCCCTGCTTCGACGGCCTGGATGCCGAGCGTGTCGCCGCACAATTGCAGGCCCTGTTGCGGGCCGAGGATGTTGTCTGATGCAGCTCGCGTTTATCCTCTACAAATACTTCCCCTTCGGCGGCCTGCAGCGCGACTTTATGCGTATTGCCCTGGAGTGCCAGGCGCGCGGTCATGCCATTCGCGTCTACACGCCGATCTGGGAAGGTGAAGTGCCTGCGGGCTTTGACGTGGTGGTGGTGCCGGTCAAAGCGCTGTTCAACCACAGACGTAATGAAAAGCTCACCGCCTGGGTCGAAGCCGACCTGGCCAAGCGTCCGGTGGATCGGGTGATCGGCTTCAACAAGATGCCTGGTCTGGACGTCTACTACGCCGCCGATGGCTGCTATGAAGACAAGGCGCAGACCCTGCGCAACCCGCTGTACAAGCGCTGGGGCCGTTACAAACACTTTTCCGATTATGAGCGCGCGGTGTTTGCCCCCGAGTCGAAGACCGAGATTCTGATGATCTCCGAAGTGCAGCAACCGCTGTTTATCAAGCATTACCACACCCCGCAGCAGCGCTTTCACCTGCTGCCGCCGGGCATCGCCGCAGACCGCCGCGCGCCGGCCAATGCCGCCGAAATTCGTGCCGAATTCCGCGCCGAGTTCAAGCTGGCGGATAGCGACCTGCTGCTGGTGCAGATCGGCTCCGGCTTCAAGACCAAGGGCCTGGATCGCAGCCTCAAGGCCCTGGCCGCCTTGCCGCGCGAGCTGAAGCAGCGCACCCGGTTGATCGCCATCGGTCAGGATGACCCTCGTTCGTTCCAGCTGCAGGCCAAGGCTTTAGGCGTGTCCGATCAGGTGCAGATTCTCAAGGGGCGCAGCGATATTTCACGTTTCCTGCTCGGTGCCGATCTGTTGATCCATCCGGCCTACAACGAGAACACCGGCACCGTGCTGCTGGAGGCGCTGGTCTCCGGCTTGCCGGTGCTGGTGACGGATGTCTGCGGCTATGCCCACTACATTGCCGAGGCGGATGCCGGGCGGGTGTTGAGTGGGCCGTTCGAGCAGGAGCGCCTTAACCATCTGCTCGCCGATATGCTCGCCGACGATCAGCGCCGCGCCTTCTGGGGCCGAAACGGCCTGGCCTATGCCGATAGCGCTGATCTGTATTCCATGCCGCAGCACGCGGCCGACATCATCCTGGCGGCGCGTCCATGAAGTTGGTACTGGCTGAACCCTTCAAAACCCTATGGGCCGGGCGCGATGCCTTTGCCGCTGTCGAAGCGTTGCAGGGGCAGGTGTACCGCGAGCTGGAAGGCCGGCGCACGCTGCGCACCGAAGTCGACGGGCGAGGCTATTTCGTCAAGATCCACCGCGGCATTGGTTGGGGTGAGATCGTCAAGAACCTGCTCACTGCCAAATTGCCGGTGCTCGGGGCGCGTCAGGAGTGGGACGCCATTCAGCGTTTGACCGAGGTCGGTGTGGCGACCATGACGGCTGTGGCCTACGGCGAGCGCGGCAACAACCCGGCGGCGCAGCATTCCTTTATCGTCACCGAAGAACTGGCACCGACCACCGATCTTGAGCAGCTCAGCCTGAACTGGGCAGAGCAACCGCCCGAGCCACGGCTGAAGTGGGCGTTGATCAAGGAAGTGGCGAGTATGGTCGGCAACATGCACCGCGCCGGGGTCAACCACCGCGACTGCTATATCTGCCACTTTCTGCTGCACACCGACAAACCAGTCACCGTCGATGATTTCCGTCTGTCGGTGATCGATCTGCACCGTGCCCAGGTGCGAAGCCAGCTGCCCTTGCGCTGGCGCAACAAGGACCTGGCCGCGCTGTATTTCTCCGTGCTGGATATCGGCCTGACCCGGCGCGACAAGCTGCGCTTTCTGCGTAGCTATTTTCAACAGCCGTTGCGCCAGACCCTTAGCGTCGAGCGTTCGCTGCTTGCTTGGCTAGAGCGCAAGGCAGAGGCGCTGTATGCGCGCAAGCAGCGTTATGGGGATGCGCTCTGATGGCGGGCTGGACGCTGGATGATCAGTATCAGGAGCTGTCTGCGGATTTCGGTAGTCTGGATGCGGTGTTTGCCCTGCGGGGTGAACAAGTAACCAAGGACTCGATGTCAGATGTTATCCGCATCGAGCGCGCTGGCGTGCGCTATTACGTGAAGCGCTACTGCGCTGCTGGTAAGGGGCTACGCAGTTTTATCGGGCGACCACGGGTTAAGGCTGAGTGGCAAAATCTCAAGCATTTTGCCAAATGGGACGTGGCTACAGCCCCGATCGTCGCCTATGGGCTGGAGCGCAAGCAGGGGCAGTTTGTACGGGGCGCGCTGATTACCCGCGAATTGCCCCATACCCAGGACTTGGCGCTGATTGCCAATTGCGATGATCCTCGCTTGCGCGACCGTGCCTGGGTCGAGGTGGTCAGTGTGCAGCTGGCGCAGGCCACCCGCAGGTTGCACGATCATCACTTCACCCATAACGACCTGAAGTGGCGCAACTTGCTGGTTGATGACCAGGCCAGGCTGTTTCTTATCGATTGCCCGACTGGCTCGTTCTGGTGGGGGCCGTTGTTGCGCTATCGGATTATCAAGGATCTGGCCTGTTTGGATAAGGTCGCCAAGTACAAACTGTCGCGTAGCCAGCGCTTGCGCTTTTACCTGCGCTATCGCGACCGAGCTTCATTAAATGACAGTGATAAACGCCGAATTCGCCAGATCGTCAGATTTTTTGAGGGGCGCGAATGAGCCGCCTGTCCACTGCTATGCCCCATTCCATGATTAAGGATCTGCTGCGTGAAGCTTGCTGAGCTGAGTCAGGCTGGCCGCGCGCCAGAGTTGCCGCTGACCATCGAGCTAGCCGATGCAGCGGGCTCGGCTGAACTGACCCTGCAGCGCCTGCTGCGCGTATTGCCCGGGCAGCGCTATGTCGCCCAGGCCGAATGGCGCGGGCGGCCGGTGCTGGCCAAGTTGCTGGTTGGCGACAAGGCTGCGCGGCATTTTCAGCGCGAGCGTGATGGTGCGCGTTTGCTCGCCTCGCAGGGGCTGAATACGCCGCTGCTGCTGGCTGAAGGTTTGCGTAATGACGAGGGCGGTTGGCTGCTGTTCGAGTACCTGGAGGGGGCGCAGAGCCTGTGGGACGCTTGGCGCGCTGTGGAGCACCAGCCGTTGCTCAGCTCCGATCGGCAGGCGGTGCTGGCCGATGCGCTGATCAGCATCGCGCAGATGCACGCCAAGGGGTTGTGGCAGGCCGATCTGCATCTGGACAATCTGTTACGGCATAACGGCCAGCTGTTTGTCATCGATGGCGGTGGTGTGCAGGTCGAAACGACCGGCAAGCCGCTGTCGCGCGGCAAGGTGCTGGAAAACCTTGGGGTGTTCTTTGCCCAGCTGCCAGCCGAGTTGGCGCCCTTTATCGAAGAGCTGCTGGTGCATTACCTGCTGGCCAACGGTGAGCATGCGTTGCCGCTGGAAGCGTTGCTAAAGGAAGTGGAAAAGGTGCGAAAGTGGCGTTTGCGTGATTATCTGCGCAAAGTCGCCCGCGATTGCAGTCTGTTCGCCGCAAAAATCGGTGCGTTCGGCCTGCAGGTGGTGCGTCGCGACAACCAGGTCGAACTGCAGCCGCTGCTGAACAGCCTGGATCTGCTCACCGAGCAGGGCCATATCTACAAGACCGGCGGCGCGGCCACCGTGGCACAAGTGCAGATGCAAGGCCGGCCGCTGGTGGTCAAGCGCTACAACGTGAAAAACTTCGGCCACGGGTTGAAGCGCTTCTGGCGTCCCAGCCGCGCCTGGCACAGTTGGGTCGAAGGCAATCGCCTGCAGTTGCTGGGCATCGCCACTCCGCAGCCATTGGCCGTGCTAGAGCGGCGCTGGTGCTGGCTACGCGGGCGTGCCTACCTGATTACCGAATACTGCGGTGGGCAGGATATAATCGCGCGCTTTCAGCCATACCAAGATGGAACACCCCCGGAAACCGAGCTGTTGGCACTGGATCGTTTGTTCGCCGCCTTGCTGCGCGAACGCATCAGCCATGGTGATTTCAAGGGGCACAATCTGTTTTGGGATGAAAGCCTGGGTCGTTGGTCGTTGATCGATCTTGACGCCATGCAGCAGCACCGCAGTGCGCACAGTTTCGCCAAGGCCTATGCCCGCGACCGTGCCCGTTTCCTGCGCAACTGGCCCGCCGATTCGGCGCTGTACCAGTTGCTCAACCAACGTATACCGCTGACGCCCGCCGTCGGCTCAGCAGACTAGAAGAGGCAAAACCAGTGGCACTGACCATTCTCGGCCTGTCCGGCGCCCTCAGCCATGACCCTTCCGCCGCCCTGTATATCGACGGCAAGCTGATCGCGGCGGTCGAAGAAGAGCGCTTCGTGCGCGACAAGCACGCGAAGAACCGCATGCCCTACGAGTCGGCCAAGTTCTGCCTGGAGCAGGCCGGGATCAAGCCGTCTGATGTCGACGTGGTGGCGATCCCCTTCGCGCCGATCAGTATTTTCGAGAAGGCCCGCTGGCAGTATGCCAAGCGTTACTGGTACGCGCCGGACCGCGCCCTCGACGCGATCCTGATGGGCAACCGCCGCTACAAACGCTACTACAAGCACATCCAGTGGTGCCTGCAGCAGCTCGGCTTTGACCTGAAGAAGATCAAGATCGAGCCGGTTGAACACCACCTGGCCCACGCCGCCAGTGCCTACCACTGTTCGGGTTTTACCGAGAAGACCGCGATCCTCGGCATCGACGGCAAGGGCGAGTACGCCACCACCTTCTTTGGCTACGGCGAGAACGGCAAGATCCACAAGATTAAGGAGTTCTTCGATCCGGATTCCCTCGGCGGCCTGTACGGCGCGATCACCGAATTCCTCGGTTTTGAGATGCTCGACGGCGAGTTCAAGGTGATGGGCATGGCGCCTTACGGCGATGCCAGCAAGTACGATTTCTCGCGTCTGGCCAAGTTCGAAAATGGCGAGTTGGTGATCAACACCGAGTACGCCAACGTCATCGGCCTGCGCCGCTATAAAGAAAACGGCAAGGGCTTCTACTTCTCCAAGAAGCTGATCGAGTGGCTGGGGCCGAAGCGTCAGGGCGACATCGCCGATGATCCTTACATCCATTACGCGGCGAGCATGCAGGCGTTGTTCGAGAAGCTGGCGCTGCAGATGATGGAGCACTACCTCGGTGACATCATTCGCGAGACCGGCAAGATCGCCTTTGCCGGCGGCTGCGCACTGAACGTTAAGCTGAACCAGAAAATCATCGCCCGCGATGATGTGAAGGAGCTGTTCGTGCAACCGGCGTCCGGCGACGCCGGTACCGCAGTCGGCGCGGCTGCCTATGTGTCGCACCAGCGCGGCGTACCGGTGGAGAAGATGGAGCATGTTTACCTCGGCCCGTCCTACTCCAACGAAGACGTGATCGCCGCCTGCGCTCGCCACCCGAGCAAACCGGTGTTCAAACGCATCGACAACATGCCGCAGCGCATTGCCAAAATCATGGTCGACGCTAATCCCGTGGCCTGGTTCCAGGGGCGCATGGAGTTCGGCCCACGCGCCCTCGGCGGGCGTTCGATCATCGGTTGCCCCAGCGTGCCGGGCGTGGCTGATCGTATCAATGAACAGATCAAGTTCCGCGAACGCTGGAGGCCGTTCTGCCCGTCGATGCTCGACACCGTCGGCCCGCAGATGCTCAAGGTCGATCACCCGAGCCCGTTCATGACCTTCACCTTCGAAGTTAACGAGGAGTGGAAGACCCGCGTCGGTGAAGTGGTGCACGAGGATGGCACCTCGCGCGCCCAGGTGCTCAAGCGCGAATACAACCCGCGCTACTACGACATGATGCTGGAGCTGGAAAAACTGACCGGCAACGGCGTGTCGCTGAATACCTCGCTGAACCGCCGTGGCGAACCGATGATTTGCTCTCCGACCGACGCGCTGAACATGTTCTACGGCTCCGACCTGCAGTACCTGATCATGGAAGACATCCTCGTGGTCAAGGACGGCAAGGATTGGTATGACAATGTCTGAGGTTGCTGGGGCTGGTCAGCCGTGGGTTTTGCAGTTCTGCCACGGTTATGACGGCCCCTTCCTCGACTGTGCGCGGCAGTACGCTGCGCTATTTGTCGGTACGCCTTACAAAGTGTGTACGGTCTATCTGACTGGCAAACCGAGTGCAGAAGTCGAGCAAGGCTCGGCCTCTGACGAGGTGATTTTTCTCGACTATTCCAGTCGGCAAGTGCGTGGCCTCAAGCTCAAGGCGATCCGTGATCTCAAGCGCATTGCCGCCTCGCGCGACTTCAAATTCTGCATTGCCCATCGCTTCAAACCTATCTACGTCGCCCTGCTGGGCAGCGATCTACCGGTGATCGGTGTGCACCATGCGTTTGGGGACTACAAGCGGCGTACGCGTCAGCTGTTCGCCAACCTCTTTCGCAAGCGCCTGGCTTTGCTGGGGGTTTCCAATGCTGTACGTGATGATATGCGCGCCTGCTTGCCGAATTGGCCGGCCGAGCGTATCGAGACGCTGTACAACCGCATTGATATTGTCGCAGTGCAAGCCGAGCAGGTTTCCCGTGAAGCAGCTCGCGAGCATCTCGGGTTGCCCCAGAACGCCTGGGTGGTTGGCAATGTTGGCCGCCTGCATCCCGACAAAGACCAGGCGACGCTGATCAAAGGTTTCGCCCAGGCCTTGCCGCAATTGCCGGCTGGCAGTCTGCTGGCAATTATGGGCAGTGGCGGCCTGGAGCCTGCGCTCAAAGCGCTGGCGCAGGAGCTTAACGTTGACGAACAGGTCCGCTTTCTTGGCCAGGTCGCTTATGGGCGGCGCTACTTCAAGGCTTTTGACGTGTTTGCCCTGACCTCAGACCATGAACCATTCGGCATGGTGTTGCTGGAAGCGATGGCGGCAGGCGTACCGGTTATCTGCAGTGATTGCGGTGGCGGGCGGGAGGTGGCGCAAGGTGTTGCTCAGCTATTCCCGCTGGCTGATGCCGGTGCTTTGGCCGCAGGATTGGTGTCCCTGAGCAAGCTGGATACGGCGACTGGTGCAGCGTTGCGTCAGGGACAGTTGCTGAAACTGGGCAAGGAATATGTCGATGAGGTCGCCCGGCCACGGTTCTGGCGTTTTCTGGAGTTCAGTCAGTAATGAATAAGCAGCCGAGCATCATTTTCCTTATTCCCTACTTTGGCCAGTGGCCATTCTGGATGCCGTTTTTCGTCGAGAGCTGCCGGGGTAATCCAAGTATTGACTGGTTGCTGGTGGGCGATTGCGCGCCTCTGGATAACCTGCCGCCGAATGTTAAGCAGCGGCATATCAGTTTTGCGGATTACTGCGCGTGGATATCGGAACGTTTGGGTTTCGCTTTTGCACCCAAGAGCCCCTACAAACTCTGCGATCTCAAGCCGGCATTGGGCTACCTGCATGAACAGGATGTGGCCGGGTATGACTACTGGGGCTTTAGCGACCTGGATCTGATCTACGGTAACTTGCGGGCTTATTTTCGCGACGAGCGGCTGCGTCGTTATAAGTTCTTCTCGACGCATGAGCGGCGGGTTTCCGGCCACCTGTGTCTGCTGCGAAACGAGCAGCCGCTACGTGAGCTGTTCCGCGAAATTCCAGATTTTCAGCGCCGAGTGCAGGATCAGAAGAATCACGCGCTCGATGAGGGGGCTTTCAGTCGTCTGTTTCTCTGGCGCAAGAATTTTCCCAAACCGCTGTTCAAATTGGTCGGTAAGTTCAACCGTTGGCGTCGGGTTGCCAGGTTCAAGGAAGCCTTCAGTACGCCAAACGGCGTGCGTGCCTGGACTGACGGCACTCAAGATTATCCAGAGTACTGGACATGGGCTCCCGGTAGCCTGACCAATGCTAAGGACGGGGCGCGCGAATTCCCTTACCTGCATTTTCTGGTCTGGAAAAAACAGTGGCACAAGCAGGATGAGCCACCGTTGACCCTTGAGCAGGCTCAAGCACTGGCGAGCAGCCAGTCTTGGCATGTCGATCGCAAAGGCTTTCACCCTGGCGCTACGCCGTGAGCCAGGAGGTCATGCGCAAGGCCCGCGAGCTGGATCGTTACCGTTGGTGTTTACTGCGTGAGCGTCATGGCGTATTAGGTAGTGCGCTGCGCTTCGCCCGTGAAATGCTCAGCGATCTGCTGTTCGGAGTGCGTGCGCGGCTGAGCCTGGCTCAGGTTGTCGAAGGCGAAACCTGTGATTTCTTGCTGCTGCAATCTGCCCCCAAGGTGATCGCTTTTCAGCGCAAGAAACTGCTGATGCAGGCACTGCGCGAACGCGGCCATGTGTTGATCGAAACAGCATTGCCAGAGGCGTCGATTATCGTGCGGCAGCGCTTGCTGTGCGCGCCGCTGTATAAGGTGCCGTTGCGCTATTTCGGTTACGCCGCCCATGTGCAGTGGTTGATGGCGCGCTACCAGCCCAGGATTCTGCTCAATGATCGTAATGGCAGTTTATATGCGCCATTCCTGCGTATGGCGTTGAATCAACGCGACGCTCTGTTGGTGCACCTGGCTCATGCCACGACAGTGGAGGGTTCTAGCCGATTGGGGATGAACGACTACGACTACTATTTTCTCTTCGGCCAGAGTTCACTTGAAGCCTTGCAGGCGCGTGCGTTGCGGTTTGGCGCATCGACTGCGGTGTTGGCAGGTTCACACATGATCGATGGCGCCTTCGACCTGCCAGCATCTGACCCGGATCGTCGAGTGATGCTGGTGCTCGGAGTTGGGCCGGACAAGGAAAAGGAGCACGGGTATCAGCGTACCTACGCGTTGTTGCAAGCCTGGGCGCTGCAGAACCCGAGTTACCGGTTGTTGATCAAGGCGCACCCGCGCAGTGCGGTGCCGTTCTGGCATGAGGCGGCTGCGCGCTCGACTCAGGTCGAGGTTCTCCCTCGTGACTGCGGTCTGGCCGATGCGTTGAAGCAGGCATCGGTAGTGATCAATATCATGTCGAATGCTGTGATTGAGGCTGCGCTCGCCCGTCGGCCAGTGGTCTATGTCAATGCGGGTGAGCAGCAGGATATTTTTTCCCAGGAGCAGTTCTTTGGCGCCTGCATTACCGATGTCGAGCAGTTGCAGCAACGTGTGCTCGAGATTGAGGCCGGCTATGCCGATTGCGTCGGTGCGGCTGAGCGATTTGCCGATTACCATCTGGCTCAGGGCAGTCAGGGGTTGCTGCGTAATCTGCAATTGCTTGAGCAGTTGCAACGCACAGGGCACTGCGAAGGCGTTTGCTTACCACCGGCTCATTTGACTGAGCCGTCGAGGACGATGGAATGAGCAACCAAGCTTTGGTCATGCTGGACTGTACTCTCCGTGACGGCGGGTACTACAACAACTGGGACTTTGATGCCGAGCTGGTGCAGGACTACCTGCGGGCTATGGCTGCGGTCGCGGTCGACTATGTCGAGCTGGGTTTGCGCAGCTTCGAGAGTAATGGTTTTCGTGGGGCTTATGCCTACACCACCGACAGCTTCCTGCGGCGCCTGGAATTGCCGGAAGGTCCGGGCATTGGCGTGATGATCAATGCAAGCGAGCTGATCAAGCACCCCGCAGGGGTTTTGCCGGCCTTGGAGTTGTTGTTCGCACCTGCTGCGGACTCCCCTGTCGATTTGGTGCGTATTGCTTGCCATGTGCATGAGTTTGAGGCGGCCCTGCCCGCATGCGACTGGCTGAAGGCGCAAGGTTACCGAGTGGGCATCAATCTGATGCAGATAGCAGATCGCCAGCCCGAGGAAATCGAGCATCTTGCCCGGCAGGCCGAGGGGCATGCGCTTGATGTACTGTATTTCGCTGACAGCATGGGCAGTCTTTCGCCTGATCAGACCAGTGCCATTATCCAGGCCCTGCGCCGTGGCTGGCATGGTGCCCTGGGTATTCATACCCACGACAATCGCAGCATGGCCTTGGCCAATACCCTGCGCGCAGTAGAGGATGGTGTGCTCTGGCTGGACAGCACGGTGACAGGTATGGGGCGCGGGCCGGGCAATGTGCGCACCGAGTACTTAGTAGTCGAATTGATGGCCAAGCGCGCGCGCTCGGTGCAGGTGGCGCCGCTGCTCAATGTGATTGCTCGTCACTTCCAGCCGCTGCAGCAGCGTCATAGTTGGGGCACCAATCCCTATTATTTCCTGGCAGGCACTTACGGCATCCATCCCACCTACATTCAGGAAATGTTGACTGACTCACGTTATGCCGAGGAAGACCTGCTGGTTGTCATTGATTTCCTCAAGCATCAGGGCGGCAAGAAATACAGCCCTGGGACGCTGGAGTCGGCGCGTCATTTCTACAGTGGCGAGCCCCGTGGCAACTGGGCCCCGCAGACGCTGATCGCTGGCCGGGAAGTACTGCTGCTGGGCAGCGGGCCTGGCGTCGCGCGTCATCGTCAGGGGCTGGAGGACTATATTCGCCGGGCCAAGCCGTTCGTTATTGCACTCAATACTCAGGATCACCTGGCTGCCGAACTGATTGATGTGCGTGCGGCCTGCCATCCTTTCCGCTTGATGGCTGACTGCCAGGAACATCGCAAGCTGCCGCAGCCCTTGGTGACCCCCGCACATATGCTGCCTGCCGACGTACGTGAAGCCTTGGCAGACAAAACACTGTTGGATTTCGGCATCGCCGTGCAGGCCGGGCAGTTTGCCTTTGCTGAGCAGCACTGTGTTCTGCCTACGTCACTGGTCGCTGCCTATGCTTTGGCGATTGCGGCCAGTGGCCAGGCCACGCGAGTGCTGCTGGCGGGTTTTGACGGCTATGCCGCTGATGATCCTCGCGGTATTGAGGTCAACCAGCTGTTTGATGCTTTCCAACAGTTGCCGGGTGTTCCCGATCTGCTGGCGGTCACACCTAGCCGCTATCAGGTGCCCCGTACTTCTATTTACGTGCTTTGAGGCTGGCAATTTTGAGCGCTCCAGATTACGCGGTGATCATCCCCGCGCGTTACCAATCGAGCCGGCTGCCGGGCAAGCCGCTGGTGGATCTGTGCGGTGTGCCCATGGTGGTACGCACCTATCGGCAATGTATCCAGGCCTGTCCGCCCGAGCGGGTTTATGTGGCCACTGATGATGAGCGGATTGCCGCCGTTTGCCGAGCGCACGAGATTCAGGTGCTGATGACGTCACCGGACTGCCTGACGGGCACTGATCGAGTTGCCGAGTGCGCTCGGCAACTGGACACAGAGGTGTTGATCAATGTGCAGGGCGATGAGCCGGTTTTCAACCCGCAGGACCTGCGTGCGATTCTGGAGAGTTTGAGTCAGTACCCTGGCGAGGTCCTCAATGGTTTTTGTGCAATAGATAACGATGAATCGTTTCGTAGCGAGAGCATTCCCAAGGTGGTGATGCGTCCAGATGGACGACTGTTGTATATGTCCCGCTCACCTATTCCGGGCAACAAACAGCATGCGTTCGTGCGCGCCTGGCGGCAGGTATGTGTCTACGCCTTCCCCCGGGCGGCGCTCGTAGCGTTTGCCGAACAGCCGCGCAAGACACCCTTGGAAGCGCTGGAGGATATTGAAATATTGCGTTTTCTCGAGCTGGGCTGGGAGGTGCGCATGCTGGAAATGTCTGCAGATTCCATCGCTGTCGATAATCCAGATGATGTAGCACGGGCAGAAGCAGCTATCTGCGAGCGGGGTCTGTAATGCGCCTGCTCACAGAGTATTGCAGCCTGGTATTCGATTGCGACGGTGTCGTACTGAACTCCAATCACGTTAAAACTGAAGCGTTTTATCAGGCCGCGCTGCCCTATGGCGAAGCGGCGGCCCAGGCGTTAGTGGATTACCATGTGGCCAATGGCGGTATTTCCCGCTATCGCAAGTTTGAGTACTTGCTCGGGCAGATTCTCGGGTTGCCGAAAAACTCGGAGGCTCTGGATGCTTTGCTAGCGCATTATGCCGCTCTGGTGCATGACGGTTTGCGCAGTTGCGCAATCGCGCCAGGCTTGCACGAGTTGCGTGCGCAGTTGCCTGATGCAAACTGGCTTATCGTTTCTGGGGGCGATCAAGAAGAGCTGCGCGAGGTCTTTGCAGTGCGTGGATTGGCCGCTCTGTTCGATGGCGGCATCTACGGTAGTCCAGATGCTAAGGATATGATTCTGGCGCGAGAGCTGGAACGAGGGAATATCCGTATGCCGGCGTTGTTTCTCGGTGACAGTCGTTTCGACCATCAATGCGCTACTGCCGCAGGAATTGACTTTGTCTTTCTCAGTGGTTGGAGCGAATTTAAAGGTTGGCCTGAGTATTTTTCAGCTAACCCGGTGGCGGTCCGAGAGTCTTTAGGTACTTTGATGGCTGAATAAGCCGTAAATCATTTAATAAGTTTGCCGCTAAGGCTTTGAAAGGTCGGTTATCGATGGTGTTCCAGTTAGTAAGACCCTATACGCCAATGTTGGCGTTGTTATCTCTCGCTATCATATTTCTTGGGCGCTTTTGGTGGCCCGGTGAGGCATCTGCTTGGGCCGGTAGTGCGCGGTTTGCATTGTTATCTTTTTTAATTGCTTATTTGCTCTCAGGTGAGATAGGTAAAGGCTTTAAGGCCAAAGCATTGTTGGTGACGGCTGGGCTCTTAGTCTCTTGGGTGATTGTGAATTTTTTACTGGTTGGCGGCGACTCTGGTGTGTTGCGTCGAAGCATCGTGTTGATGGTGTTTGTGTGTGCGGTTGTCGTGCTTAAAGACGCCCGTACTGATTGGTTGCGGCAACTATTAATGGTTGTTGTTGTTGTTGCCGCCGTGGCCGCTTTTGTCACGTTAATTTATCAGCTCAGAGCGCGTGGGTTGGACTTCAAGTATCGTGCGTTTCGATTGTCTAACTCGGGAGTGACAGGTTTTGCGCAGTTTGGTAATCCGATTATTTCTGGCCTGTATATGGCGTTTGCTGGTTTGACGGCGCTCTGGTGTGTGCTTCGTACTAATAAAGTTTGGGCCAAGAGTTTATGGTTTTTTTGCCTGTTGGTAATTGGTCTATATGTGTTTTTAACATTCTCGCGAACCGCTTGGGTGGCGATGGGGTTAGGTGGTGCTGTTCTATTTGTTTTTCAGGCCAAACGCGATTATTTTCTCCTGGCAATTGGGGTGACATTCGCGCTTTTCGTGTCTTTGGTGCTCTGGCGTTTTCCGGAAATTCTTAGTGTTGAGCTTGAGCGCGGGGCTACTGGGCGGCATTTGATTTGGAATATGGTGCTGAGTAGCATGTCAGGCTATTGGTGGCTAGGTCATGGGGCTGGCTCTAGCATGCAGCCGATGTCTATTCCTGGTCAGCAAGTTGTCAATACGCATAGCCTCTATCTCGAAGTGTTGTTTCAGTATGGCATTGTCGGCTTGGCCCTTTTTATTAGCAGTTTGTTGTTGGCTCTGCGCCAGCTCTGGCTAGAGCGCTCTGAGATGGCTGTTTTAGGCCTCTGCTTGCTGGTTGGTTGCATTGGCGTAATGTTTTTTGATCTGTACTCATTTATACACTCTCCTAATCTGGTCTGGTTGTGGGTGTGGTTTCCGCTCGGGCTTGCTTTGGCTTGCAGCAAGGATGGCGTGCGCTGATGTCGTGTTCTGATGTTGTCGATAGTTCATTGTTACAACTGGACAGTGGTCAGTGCATTGCTTTGCACGACTTCGCTGAAAATCGCGGACGGTTCAGTGGTGCGGTCTTCTTGGTGGCGTCAGGGCCTTCAGTGTTGACGTTTCCAATGCAGCGTTATAGCCATATTCCGATGATCGCGATGAATGGTTCTATCGCGCGTTTTATTGAAGAAGGTATCAAGCCGCTTTTTTACTTGTGTGATGATCGCGGCGTAGCTAAGCGCAAAGGCGCGGCAGTAGCGCAAGGCATCACTCTCGCCGAAAATTCGGGATTGGGTTTGGCCGCGTTGCAGGAAGTGGCAAAGCACAGTCCACATGCCTTATCTACTGGCAAGCTGCATCTGCTGGAGAGGGTTAATCGTCAGCGTGGGAGCGCTGCCATTAGCGACAGACGCTTTGCTTGGTCGGTTCGAAACGACCCAGAGTTCTCTGTCGAGTGGTCGTTGTTTCGGCAAAAACGTAACCGTATTGGCTTTAGTCGAAACTTGTGTAATGGCTATTTCAATGGGCGCACCATCGCTTATGCTGCCTTGCAGCTAGCGTATCACCTAGGTTTTGATCGGGTGTATCTGGTTGGTGTTGATATGAGCCCAGAACAGGGGCAGTTCTATGATCCGCAGGGATTGCAGGTGCCTAGTCGCTTAGGCGATGACTATGCAGACTACATTCTGCCAAGTTTTGAACTGATGTCACGGCGCGTACTAAGTGACAGTTTTCAAGTGTTCAACTTATCTGTTGATAGCCGTTTACCTAGCAATGTAATCAAAAAAATTAAATACAATCAGCTTGATGATTTGTTGGCCTAGTCAGCGGTATTTTGTGTTTGTCAGGGGGCTGCGCCTTGCTCGATATAATAAATAAAATCCGAATGGCTTTTATAGGTCGGCAAGGCTTTGCGCATATAAAGACATATGCTGATCGCTGTGCCCGTCAGATGGACCATGAAGCGTATGAGCGTGTGTTGAGTGCTTACGATGCAGCGCTCAGCTTCAGGCGGGGAGCGTTAGAGAGTGATTTTGTCGGCTCGGGTAAAGGTCGCTACACGTTAAATTCGTATAGAAAAATTGTTCTGCAAGACTCTGTGTTGTTCGAGAAGATATATTTGCGGGACTCGGTTGATTGGCGTAAATGCAATTTTTTCTACAAGCATGTGCTTTCGGCGCTGAGCGGTGATGAGCTGAGTGTGCCGAGGTTGTTAGATGTCGTGTCTGGCGAGCGCTTAGTTGTTTCCAGGTTTGAATTCGTTGATTTTCGCGCTATTGATGAGAGTGATTACATTGACCGTCTTGTGTCGGTCACTCGGCGTCTGGCATCGTTTGAGTATGACTCTACGTTAGTTCTAGGTGAATTTAAGTCGCTAGAGTTACATTTCGGTTTTGAGCGATGCTTGCGCAAAACTCAGGCAGTGCTTGAGCAAATTGGCGAAAAGAACTCAGTGCTGCTCAAGATGAAGGAGCGTTGCGAGGCTATGCCCAGGTTTGTCGGGCATGGTGATCTGAGCTTGCCGAATATGGGAGTGGGCTCAATTGTTCTTGACTGGGATAATTTTGGTTTTTATCCGCCAGGCTTTGATCTCGCGTTGGGCTCTGTATTAAAGGGAGAGTTATTGAATGCGGAAGCGCTGAACTCAATGGTTGAACGCGTTTTCCCCAGTTTCTCCACGCGCTGTACGTTCGACATGCTGTGGTTTTCCTTTGTGTTTTTCTACTGTGTATTTCTTTCTGCTCGGCAGGCTGAACACAAACACTATGTGTATACTTTGCTAGTTAAGCGTTTTTCGTAATTTCTGCAGTTATAGCTTGGAGTAGGTGTTCATAAGTTTTTTGTAAGGAAAACTCATAAGCTTACGCCGCATCAGGTAACGCTCAAGGTGCTTGAAGTTTCTGTTTACTTCCCAGCTGCTCAGCGATCGCGATTTCTTGGTTAAATCGAGAAAATCAATCAGGCCAAATTGGCCGTTTTGTAGTTGTAGAATGTTGCCTAGGTGCAGGGAGCGAAAGTACACGCCTTGTCGGTGTAGCGTTTTTATAAACTTAGCAAGTTGCGGTATCAGTGCATCAATTTGCTCTGGCGTTTCTTTCAATATTGATTCAACCGACTGGCCTGGTAGTGGCTGGTAAATCGATGCGCTGATGCCGGCGGCTATGTCAATCCACAGGCTCTCGAAAATCTGCGGTGCGGGGATTCCCAGTTGCTGCAGAGTCAATGCATTTTGCGCAAACTTCTTGGCTGGTGGGTTCAGTCGGCTGAACACAGGGTGGCTGCGGGTATGAAATATTTTCAGTATCTGGCCATCGCTCAACATCAGCACCTTCGGGCCTCGGCTGTCTTTTTCCAGTACCGTGCCGCTGGCTAGCCAGCTTTCCAGTTCCTGCGCTGTTACAATCCGCATCTTGTTTCTCTTGCTAGTCGTATGGGGCTTGCCGAATGGCCAATTCTACCCAGCCATCCAGTGTGAAAGTGTATCTGAGGTTGCTGCGCTACGTTATCCCTTACTGGGGGCTGTTCGCTGTCAGTATCTTGGGTTTTATGCTATTCGCTGTGACCCAGCCGATGCTTGGCTACATGCTGAAGTTCTTTGTTGATGGGCTAAATAATCCCAATGCCAATTTCTTCGCAGCTGTTCCCTATTTGAAGGATATGCCGTGGCTGGGCGAGCTGAAGTTGTTACAGGCGGTGCCACTGCTCATTGTGTTGATTGCTTTGCTGCAGGGCATTTCCTCGTTTCTAGGTAACTACTATCTGGCCAAAGTTTCCCTGGGTTTAGTGCATGACATGCGCGTATTGCTGTTCAATAACCTGCTTACCCTACCCAATCGTTATTTTGACAATCACAATTCCGGTCATCTGATTTCGCGTATTACCTACAACGTCACGATGGTCACCGGCGCGGCTACCGATGCGATCAAGGTGGTCATTCGTGAAGGTATGACGGTGGTTTTCCTGTTCGCCACCTTGCTGCTGATGAACTGGAAACTGACCCTAGTGATGGTCGCCATTTTGCCGATAATCGGTTTGATGGTGGTAAGTGCCAGCAAGAAATTCCGCAAGCAAAGCAAGAAAATTCAGGTAGCAATGGGTGATGTGACCCATGTCGCTTCGGAAACCATTCATGGTTATCGGGTGGTGCGCAGCTTCGGTGGCGAAGGTTATGAAGAGACTCGTTTTGCCCAGGCCAGTACCGAAAACCGCCTAAAACAGCTGAAAATGGTCAAAACCAACGCGGTGTATACGCCGAGTCTGCAGTTGGTGATTTATAGCGCGATGGCCGGGCTGATGTTTCTGGTGCTGTTGTTGCGGGGCGACGCGACCGCCGGTGAGCTAGTGGCCTATATCACCCTGGCCGGTTTGCTGCCGAAGCCCATCCGGCAGCTGTCCGAAGTCAGCTCGACCATCCAGAAAGGCGTCGCGGGGGCCGAAAGTATTTTCGAGCAGCTCGATGAAGCGCCTGAGATTGATCTCGGTACTCAAGAGCGCGAGCGCGTCAGTGGACGGTTGGATGTACGCAACCTTAGCTTTCAGTACAAAGGCAGTGAAAAGCCTGTACTGGATGACATCAGCTTTGTTGCCGAACCTGGGCAAATGGTCGCGCTGGTCGGCCGTTCCGGCAGCGGCAAGTCGACACTGGCTAATCTGATTCCACGCTTCTATCACCACGATCAGGGGCAGATCCTGCTGGATGACATTGATGTTGAGGACTACAAGCTGCGCAACCTGCGCCGTCATATCGCCTTGGTTACCCAGCACGTAACGCTGTTCAATGACACTGTGGCAAACAATATTGCCTATGGGGATCTGGCAGGTGCGCCGCTTGAAGATGTGAAGCGTGCCTCCGAGTCAGCCTATGCCGCCGAGTTTATCGATCAGATGCCGCAGGGCTACGACACCGTGGTGGGAGAGAACGGTGTACTGCTGTCCGGTGGTCAACGGCAACGCCTAGCAATTGCCCGCGCACTCCTCAAGGATGCACCGCTGCTGATTCTTGATGAGGCCACCTCGGCGTTGGATACCGAGTCAGAGCGGCATATTCAGGCCGCTCTGGATGAGGTGATGAAGGGGCGTACCACTCTGGTGATTGCCCATCGTCTCAGTACGATTGAGAAAGCCGATCTGATTCTGGTGATGGACAAGGGGCGGATTGTCGAGCGCGGCAATCATGCGCAACTGTTAGCGCAGAACGGCTATTACGCACGACTGCATGAGAAGGATTTTGTCGAGGCCGTCGAATCGAGCATGCCTGAGGCCGAAGCCTGATGCTCAGTCATTTACGCGTCTGGCGTGAGCGGGGTTGGACGCTGATTGATGCTGCCGCCTATGCTGATGCCTGGCAGCGGTTTGGTGGCAGTGTCGCTACCCATCCGCAGGTTATAGAGCGTCTGGTAGGGCTCGCAGGCTTGCCGGTGCGTTACCTGGGCTGGTTTGAGCGGGGGGAGTTACGCGCTGCGGTGCCGACCTGGGGGCGGCATCTGGCGTTGTCCAAGGATGTACTGAAACAGCAGGGCAAGCGTGGCTTATTCGATTTGGGCAATGCCGAGGTCATCCTGCCGCTGGCAAGCGACGCGCGCGTACCGCTGCGCCACAAGGTGCGCTACCTGTCGGCTCTGAATGCCGAGCAGGTGATCGGTCGACGTGAGCAGCCCGAAGGCCTGGCGTTGGCCCGCGAGCCTGAGGAGTACAGCAAGAAGTTTCGCTACAACCAGCGCCGTGAGCAGCGCTTGCTGGAAGAGGCGGGCGGTGTTGTACGACCGATGCTCGAGTTGTCCGCTGCCGAGCAGGCGGTGATATACGCCGATCTGTTTCAGCGCCGCTGGGGCTTCGAGGCGACCGGGCAGGCGAATTTGGCCGAGGTGTTCAGCCTGATGCGCGACTTTATGACTGGCTCGCTGATCTACCTGAATGATCAGCCAGTGGCTATTCAAGTGCTCTACCGAGTCGAGTCGCCGCAGTGGGTCAGCCTGGAATACATCAATGGTGGTGTGGACCCGCAAAATCGCGAGTTCAGCCCCGGCAGCGTGCTCAGCTTTATCAACACCCAAACAGCCTGGGCTGAAGCGCGGGCTATCGGCAAACCGCTGCGCTATTCGTTTGGGCGGGCCGACCGCGAATACAAAGATCGCTGGTGCAATCGCATGCCGGTTTATCAGGTCTGAATATGTCTGCACGCAAGCAAACCCTGCTCAAGCAGCATCGTCGGCAAAAGCGCATTGCACTGTTGGTGGCGCTGGTGCTGTTATGTCTGCTGGGTATATTTGCCGCCTGGTGGTGGGTGCCATTGCTGTTGCTGGTGGGCTGGATAGCCCATGAGGCATGGTTTGCCGACCATCTGTTTTACGCCCCGGATGACGACTACAGCTATGCGTTTGCTCAGGATGTGCCTGCATTAGCAGGGCGCATCGAGGCAGGGCGCCTGTTGCTGGATGGCGATATTGGCGCTGCCGATACTCTGATTTTGCAGGTGCAACTCAAGGCCAGCTGGCTAGGGCGCTGGCTGGACCCCTATGTGCTGATTGGCACTGACCGTCAGGATTTCGAGCGGGGCGTGAATGGCTGTCGTTACCTCAACCTGTCTGGTCAGCAAGATGCATTGGCCACGGGCACGCTACAGCTGCGCGGTCGCTTCTGCCGTATTGAGCCGGCCGTCACTCTGTTTGCCCTGAGCAATCCGGATTATGCCCAGCAGCGCGTGATGGTGATTGCGCCGCATGCCGACGACGCCGAATTGGCAGCGTTTGGGCTGTACAGCCGGGCGCGTGATGT
The DNA here is from genome assembly GCA_035655415.1 of Pseudomonas sp. Classification (GTDB taxonomy): domain Bacteria; phylum Pseudomonadota; class Gammaproteobacteria; order Pseudomonadales; family Pseudomonadaceae; genus Aquipseudomonas. Next base: position 8,526 of record DASRUM010000088.1, on the reverse strand, counting down.
CAGCATCGTGACCCTGACCCAGGGCGAAATCGAGGCCGAGTACTATCAGGTGCTGGGGCTAGATCAGGCCGCCGCCGCGCGACTCAAGGGGCGTCTGCGTGCGTGGGACAGCTTGGCAGTTCCACTCTGGGGCGGCGTGCCGCAGAGCCAGTGTTTGCAGCTGGGCTATTACTGCCTGCAGTTGCCTGCGATGCAGGCGCAACCCGAGGCGGCTTTTGCTTCGCGCGAGTCGGGCGAGGGTGATACCCGCAGCGTGCGCGCCGCTAATTCAATCCAACTGCCTGGCGATGCTGATGGCCTGCCCAGTTGGTGCAATCTGCTGGCCGATTTAGTGGCGGCGCTTGAGCACTTCCAGCCTGAGGTGGTGGTCACGCCGCACCCGCAGCTGGACCCGCACAGTGATCATGTGGCGAGCACCGAGGCGCTGCTGCAGGCGGTTGAGCTGAGCAGCTGGAAGCCGAAAACCCTGCTGCTGTATGCCAACCATCTGCACGACAACGACCGCTGGCCAATGGGCCCTGCGGGCTTTGGCATTGCACTGCCGCCAGCTATTGAAGCGCTGCCGGCTGATGGCCTGTGGAGCCCTGGATTGGATGCCGCGCGGCAGCTGGATAAGGCCATGGCCTTGGCCATGCAGCACGATTTACAAGGCGCATTGCCGCTTAAACGACGCATCCGCCGGTTGATCCAGCGCCTGCTGGTCGGGCGGCGCTGGCCGGCCACCGGTGAAGATGAATTCTTCCGCAAGGCGGTGCGCCGCCACGAACTGTTCTGGGTGCGTACGCTCGACGGTTGATCAGCGTATTTACCTGCCAATGTTATGATTTGCGGCGATTCGTTTTAGCCGCTTCTGGAGTGTTTATGAAATTGTCCATGCCGCGTTTCGACCAGGCCGCCGTTCTGGTGGTGGGCGATGTCATGCTCGACCGCTATTGGCATGGCGGCACCTCGCGGATTTCTCCGGAAGCGCCGGTGCCGGTGGTCAAGGTTGAGCAAATCGAGGATCGTCCGGGTGGTGCGGCCAACGTTGCGCTCAACATCGCCGCCCTCGGCGCGCCAGCTACATTGCTGGGCGTGACTGGGCAGGATGAAGCCGCTGAAAGTCTGCGCAACAGCCTGCAGGCGGTTGGTGTAAAGACCTTTTTCCAAACGATCAAAGATCAGCCCACCATCGTCAAATTACGGGTGATGAGCCGTCATCAACAGCTGCTGCGCATGGATTTCGAAGAGCCATTCCGCACCGACAGTGCCGCGCTGGCCGCCAGTGTCGAAGCGCAACTGGATGGCATCAAGGTGCTGATCCTCTCGGATTACGGCAAGGGCGCGCTGCAGAATCATCAGACACTGGTGCAGCTGGCCCTTAGCAAAGGCATTGCCGTGCTGGCCGATCCCAAGGGCAAGGATTTCTCCATCTATCGTGGCGCCAGCCTGATTACCCCCAACCTGCACGAATTCGAAACCATCGTCGGCCCTTGCCGTGATGAGGCCGAGTTGGTGGCCAAGGGCGCGGCGTTGATGAGCGAGCTGGAGCTGGGCGCGCTACTGGTGACCCGTGGCGAGCATGGCATGACCCTGCTGCGCCCAGACCAGCCGGCGCTGCATCTGCCGGCGCGCGCACGCGAAGTGTTCGATGTGACCGGTGCTGGCGATACGGTGATTTCTACCCTGGCCGCCAGCCTGGCTGCCGGCGAGGAGCTGCCGCATGCCGTGGCTCTGGCCAACCTAGCTGCCGGTATCGTGGTCGGCAAGCTCGGTACCGCCGCTATCAGCGCACCCGAGCTGCGCCGTGCGATTCAGCGTGAAGCGGGCTCCGAGCGTGGCGTGCTAAGCGTCGATCAACTGTTGTTGGCGATTGAAGATGCCCGTGCCCATGGCGAGAAGATTGTCTTCACCAATGGTTGTTTCGACATTCTGCATGCTGGCCACGTGACCTACCTGGAGCAGGCGCGCGCCGAGGGCGACCGACTGGTGCTGGCAGTGAATGACGATGCCTCGGTCAGCCGCCTGAAAGGCCCGGGTCGACCGATCAACGCGGTGGATCGGCGTATGGCCGTGCTGGCCGGCTTAGGCGCGGTCGATTGGGTGGTGAGCTTTAGCGAAGACACCCCGGAGAACCTGTTGCGTGCGGTCAAACCGGATGTGCTGGTCAAGGGCGGCGACTATGGCATCGAGCAGGTGGTCGGCGCTGATATCGTCACCGCTTATGGCGGCGAAGTGCGGGTGCTGGGGCTGGTGGAAAACAGCTCGACCACCGCCATCGTCGAGAAAATCCGCAGCCAGGATTGAACCATGCTCGACCATCTTGACCTTTCGCTGCGCAATCTGGCTTGCAGAAACTGCCTGGTGTTCGGTGAGGGCGTGGAGGTCAGTCACTGTGAGATTCGTCTTGATGGCGAAGGCAATCTGATTGAGATCCGCACGCGCCTCCGTCCAGCTTCGGCAAAATCTACCTAATGCATACCCACGGTCAGCATGTCCGCATCGGGGCCGACAACACGGTGGAGGGGGGTATTTTCAGGTACGAGGCTGCAAGTATCGATATCGGCAACGACTGTGTGATTTCCACCGATATTCTGATCGGTACCGGCGACAAGCATTCGTTCATCGACGTGGCTAGCAATCAGCCGGAAAGCATAGTGCGGCCTTGCTCGCTGGTGACCAAGGCTTTCGAGGAAGGCCGCCGTGTATTCGCTGGAGTCGCTAGTTCATATAACGAAAAGAATATGGTGCCCGTAGGTGCCCTTTATACCGTGGAGTTTGGTTGGTGAGTAGAGTGGAGGGCGCAGTAGCGCAAGAGTTCCGGCAGGATATCAATGGGCTGCGTGCTTGGGCCGTGATGGCGGTGGTGCTGTATCACTTCGGGGTAACAGGTATAAGCGGCGGTTTTGCTGGGGTTGACGTGTTCTTCGTCATTTCCGGCTATTTGATGTGCGGCATCATCAGCGGAGGTATCGCGCGTGGTGAGTTCTCGGTGTGGCGTTTCTACCTGGCGCGGGCTCGGCGTATATTCCCGGCGCTGATTGTGCTGTGCGTGGTGGCGTTGATCTTTGGCTGGTTCTTCCTGATGCCGGAAGAGTACAAGCTGTTGGGTAAGCACGCCCGTGAAAGCCTCACATTCAGCTCCAACCTGCGCTACTTCGAAGAGTCCGGTTACTTCGATGTTGCTTCTCAGGAGAAGTGGCTGCTGCATACCTGGTCGTTGTCAGTGGAGTGGCAGTTCTACCTGATCCTGCCGCTGGTGTTGATGCTCGTTAGCAAGTTCCTGCCTGGCTGGCGTGCGATCACGATTGTGCTAGGGCTGCTCTTCGTTGTTTCTCTGGCACTGTGCCTGTGGCGTACCTCGGTGGCGCCCAGTGAAGCCTTCTATATGCTGCAGACTCGCGCCTGGGAGATGCTAGCCGGTGCACTGGTATTTATGTTTGGCCATCGAGGATTGCCTGATGGTCTGCGCAGGGCGCTGGAATTAGCGGGTTTCGCTTTGATCCTCGCCACCATCGTGCTCCTCGACAAGCAAAGTGTATGGCCTGGCTGGCGGGCCATTCTCCCCGTCGTCGGTGCCGCGTTGGTGCTGTTGGCTGCGCGCGGACATTCAATGTGGACAGCCAATTTTCCTGCCCAGTGGTTGGGTACGCGCTCTTATTCGATCTATCTGTGGCACTGGCCCTTGGTAGTGGCGCTGGCTTACCTGGAGTTGCTGAGCGACCCGCTTTGGATTGCCTCCGCCATCGCTGTATCGTTGTTTCTGGGGCATCTGTCTTACGTGCTGGTCGAAATACCGGCGCGCCAGCGCCTGAGTCTGCTTTCCGCAGGCCGTGCTGGGATTGCCGTTGTAGTGGTACTGGCGCTCGTTGCCATCGTGGCGCAACAAGTGCGGCGCAGTGGGTTTCCTGATCGTTTGCCGGAGGCCGTCGCGATCGTCGAAGCGGAGCGCAAGAATCACAACCCTCGCTTGGAGGATTGCCTCGACCCTGCTGCCTCCTGCATTTACGGTCAAGAGCCTGTACGCGCCATCCTGATTGGTGATAGCCATGCCGACGCGGTGGCGACTGCCTTGCAGGCGGCTTTGCCTAATGAAGAGGGTGGCGTGCTGTTCCGCGGCGGCAGTGGCTGTTTGATCGCCTTCGGCATGCAAACTACCAGCAGCGACAAACACTACTGCGAAAAGCTCAATGCTGATTTGGAAAAGGAGCATGCCAGTTTCCCGGCTGGCGTTCCGATCGTCATGATGGGTCGCACCTCCAAGTATGTGCAGGGTGGTTTGTCGACCACTACTAAGCCGTCCTTTCACTTTGGCGAGCCCGTCGAACAGTTCAGTGCAGAGTTTCTTGAGCAGTTCCGTGAGCGATATGTTACGACCATGTGTAGCCTGGCCGAACATCGGCCGGTCTACATTGTGCGCCCGACCCCGGAAATGGGTGTCGATGTACCGACGCTTATCGGGCGCGCCATGCTACTGGGTAGGGAGCGCCGTTTCAGTCTGTCTCTGGCGGATTACCACAAGCGCCATGCCTTTATCTGGGCAGTGCAAGATGAGACAGCAAAGCGCTGCGGTGTGCATCTGCTGAACCCGTTGCCCTACCTCTGTAGCGACGATAAGTGTCCGAGTGCCGAGGGTAATCGCCCGCTCTATCGCGATACTGACCACTTCACCGAGTTCGGTAACCGTTTGCTTGTTCCCATGTTCAGAACGGTTTTCCTTCGCTGAGCGACTGGCTGTTGTGCCAGTCGCTGGCGTCGGCGCGGTCATAGTCGCTTGCTCCGACCGCGCGCATGATTATCGGCATCCCCCGCATGGAGTGAGATGCCATGACATCCGACGTACAGGGCCGTGCCCTGGCAGTGCTGAATCGAGTCGCCCAGGCAGACTGGCCTGACCGTTTTAAACTGCGCAAGCCCTTCGAAAAACTTATCTACACCGGCAGCCGCGCCAGTTTCCGTGCTGCTGCACAACGTGCGGGCAAAGTCGCCAGGCTTCCGCGCCCGGTTGACCCCGATGCCTTGTTCGATCTGTCGCTGTCCGATGAGCAGCAGATGCTGGTGGAGATGCTTGAAGCCTTTGCTGGCGAAGTGCTGCGTCCGCTGGCCCATGATGCCGACGAGCAGGCTGCGCTGCCTGCTGCCTTGCTTAACCAGGCCCATGAACTGGGGCTGACTCACTACGCGGTGAGCGAAGCCCAGGGCGGTATGGCGGGCGAGCGCACCACCCTGAGCAATGCGCTGATTGCCGAAGCGCTGGGCAAGGGCGATTTGTCCTTGGCTGCGGCCTTGTTGGTGCCGCTGTCGGCGGCTAACTGCATTCGTCGTTGGGGCAGTGCCGCGCAGCAGGCGCGTTGGCTGCCGGCGTTTGTCGGTGAGGAGCCGGCGGCGGTAATGGCCATCGCGGTCAATGAACCGACGCCGTTGTTTGATCCGCACAAACTGGCGACTCGGGCGCGCAAGCGCGGCAAGCATTACGTGCTCAGTGGTGAGAAGTGCTTGGTGTTGCGCGGCCTGGATGCCAGCCAGTTGATCATCGCTGCACAGGCGGCGGATGGCCCGGCGCTGTTTATTGTCGAGGCCGGCGCCAAAGGTCTGAAGCGCAGCCCGCAGCCGGCTATGGGCCTGAAGGCAGGCAGCACCGCGCGTGTGCGGCTCAATGGCGTTAAGGTGCCGGCTGAGGCGCGCCTGGCCGCTGAGTGTTTCAGCTACCAGAGTTTTCTCGATTATGCCGGCCTAGCCTGGTGCGCCCTGGCTGTGGGCACGGCGCAGGCGGCGTTGGATTATGTAGTGCCTTACTGCAACGAGCGCGTGGCCTTCGGTGAGCCAATCAGCCATCGCCAAGGCGTGGCCTTTATGGTCGCCGACATGGCCGTTGAACTCGATGCCATGCGCCTAATGGTCTGGCGCGCGTGCTCGCGTGCCGAGCAGGGCTTGTCGTTCCAGCGCGAGGCCTATCTGGCGCGCCTGCTGTGCAGCGAGAAGGCCATGAAAATCGGCACCGACGCCGTGCAATTACTCGGCGGTCATGGCTTTACCAAAGAACATCCAGCCGAGCGCTGGTACCGCGATTTGCGTGCGCTGGCGATTATGGCCGGCGGCCTCCAGCTCTAAGGGCGTAGCCAATGAACTTAGAAACCCCCAAGAAATTCCGTGGCTTGGTCAATCAGGCCCATCAAGTGGCGGAGAACTATTTCCGTCCTATTTCACGCAAATACGACAAGGCCGAGCACGCCTATCCCAAAGAACTGGACCTGCTGGCGGCCCTGCTCGACGGCATGAACGCCGGCTCGCCGGATGCCATCGGCGCCACCTCGGCGAGCAAGCGTGGTGCGACCCGCGAGCAGCAGGAAGGCGTCAAGAACGGCGGTAACCTGTCCGCCCTACTCGGGGTGATGGAGCTGTGCTGGGGCGATGTCGGCCTGCTGCTGGCTATGCCGCGTCAGGGCCTGGGCAATGCGGCCATCGCCGCGGTGGCCAATGATGAGCAGCTGGCGCGCTTCGGCGGTACCTGGGCAGCCATGGCGATTACCGAACCGGGCTGTGGCTCTGACTCTGCGGCAATTCGCACCACCGCGATCAAGGACGGCGATCACTACGTGCTCAACGGTGAGAAGATCTTCGTCACCTCTGGCGAGCGTGCCGATTCTGTGGTGGTCTGGGCCACCCTCGACAAGAACCTCGGCCGCTCGGCGATCAAGTCCTTCGTTGTCGAGCACGGCACCCCGGGCATGAGCGTAACGCGGCTGGAGAAGAAGCTCGGCATCAAGGCTTCGGACACCGCCTCGATCAGCTTCAGTGACTGCCGGGTGCCTGCGGCCAACCTGCTGGGCAATCCAGAAATCGATGTGCAGAAGGGCTTTGCCGGGGTGATGGAAACCTTCGACAACACTCGCCCGCTGGTCGCCGGTATGGCGGTTGGCGTAGCCAAGGCATCGCTGGACCGCGCTCGCGAACTGCTGAAGAAGGTCTGCAAGCTGGATTACCGCACGCCGTTGCTCAGCGTCAGCCATGCCGAGGCGACCTTGTATCGCCTTGAAGCTGAATGGGAAGCTGCACGCCTGCTGACCATGAAAGCCGCCTGGATGGCCGACAACAAGCTGCCCAATTCCAAGGAGGCGTCGATTGCCAAAGCCAAGGCCGGGCGCGTGGCCAACGAGGTCACCCTCAAGTGTGTGGAGCTGGCCGGAGCCATGGGCTACGGCGAGGACGAACTGCTGGAGAAGTGGGCGCGCGACTCGAAGATTCTCGACATCTTCGAAGGCACCCAGCAGATCCAGCTGCTGATCGTCGCAAGGCGCTTGCTCGGCAAGAGTTCCAGCGAGTTGAAATAAGCGCCTGCAATAAATCCCGTTTGGCCCCGCTAGGCGGGGCTTTTTTGTGCCCGGCTATTCTTTGCGGCCGGATCGGCGCAGTTTTGCTGCACCAGCCAATCCTTCCAGCGAATGCGCTCATCGCGCACCAGCCAGCCACCCTGCGGCGCAAAGCTTTCGGCCAGCCACAGGCCGCGGGTGCTGGCGGGTGATAGCTGGCCCTGCTTCAGGGTCAGCAGCTCGGCGGTCGGCCGACCCTGGTCCAGCGGAATCAGAAACAGGTCGGGACGCGCGCGGTTGAGGCGGGCGACCAGTTGGCCATCTTCCAGGTGTTCATCGACATGCAGCAGGCTGAGCTGGCGCGTGTCCTTGGGCAGCTCCAGGCGCAGGTCGTAGACCAGCTGCAGTGAGGCGGTCGGCAGGTGCACGTAGGCGCGCGGGCGTTCGAGCAGCTTAAGGTTGCCGCACTGCACCGGCCGCGCCGCGCCGGACAGCGAACTGAGGCTAAAGTGCGCGGTTTCCCGGTAGCGCAGGCTGCTCTGGTAGGGCGTCGGTAGCCAGGTGTCGCCAAAGCGCCCGCTCAGCCAGCCTTCCGGGGTTTCCAGTAGGCATTCTTCGGCCACTTCCTGAATAGCAGTGAGCAGCGGCAGATTGAGTTCGTGGGCCGGCACGTAACCGGAGATCAGCTTGAGCACCACGTCGCCGCGATCAGCGCGGCGCTGGCGCACCAGCACCCAGTATTCGCGGCCCTGCCAGCAGAGAGTCAGGCGCACCGAGACGCCGAGGTTGGCCAGCTCCACGGCAAAGCGCTGGGTGTCGGCCACGTTTACCGGTTTGCGCTTCTCGAGCATCTGCGCGAAGTTCAGTGGCATGCCCAGTCCCTGGTAGCTCAGGCCTTCCGGGCTGGCGTCGACAAACAGCTGCAGAGTCTTGAAGTTGCTCGGGTCTTTGCGGATCAGGGTGCGCGGCATGGCAACTCCTCGCGGGCATGGTTACGGCCTGAGAGCTTGGCACAGATGAGCGGGCGTGAACGCTTAGGCAATATCCTGAATTACAGCGGCGGCGGTGGCGACGTTATGCGCCAGGTGCTGCGGGTTGATGGTGCCGATGATCGCGCTGCAGGCGCCCGGGTGGCCGAAGATCAGCTCGAAACTGGCGCGCACCGGGTCGACACCCGGCGCCAGGCAGGCGTGACCGCTGGCCAGGGCCTTCTTGATCAGGATGCCTTTGCCGTGCA
>DASRUM010000087.1:0-2295 GCA_035655415.1 Pseudomonas sp. | reverse complement strand
GGCAGCACGTGGTGGAGGAACACGATGCGTTCATTGTGCTCGGTGGCATTCAAATGCACGTTGGCCGCGATTGGCTGGCTTTCCGGCAGCACGGTCAGCTCGAAATAATGGGTGGCGAACAGGGTGTAGGCGCGCAGCTTGGCCAGCTGTTCGGCGGCGGCCCAGGCCAGCGACAGACCGTCGAAGGTGCTGGTACCGCGGCCCACTTCATCCATCAGCACCAGGCTGCGTTCACTGGCGTTATGCAGGATATTAGCGGTCTCACTCATCTCCACCATAAAGGTCGAGCGGCCACCGGCCAGGTCATCGCTTGAGCCGATGCGGGTAAAGATGCGATCCACCAGCGACAGTTCACAGCTTTTCGCCGGAACGAAGCTGCCGATATGCGCGAGCAGCACGATCAGTGCGGTCTGGCGCATATAGGTGGATTTACCGCCCATGTTCGGCCCGGTGATGATCAGCATGCGCGTGTCGTCGTCCAGGCTTAGGTCGTTGGCCACAAACGGCGTGGTCAGCACCTGTTCGACCACCGGGTGGCGACCCTGGTCGATGCGCATGCAGGGCTCATCGACAAAGCGTGGGCGATTGAGATCCAGATTCAGCGCGCGCTCCGCCAGGTTGCTCAATACGTCCAGTTAGGCCAGGGCTGCGGCGCTGTCCTGCAGCGGGCCGAGGTGGCTGATCAGGCGTTCGAGCAGCTCGTCATAGAGCATCTTCTCGCGGGCCAGGGCGCGGCTTTTGGCAGACAGCGCCTTGTCTTCGAACTCTTTCAGCTCAGGCGTGATAAAGCGCTCTGCGCCTTTGAGGGTCTGGCGGCGGATATAGTCGGCCGGAGCCGACTCGGCCTGCTTGCTCGGCAGCTCGATAAAGTAGCCGTGCACACGGTTGTAGCCGACCTTGAGGTTGGCCAGGCCGGTGCGGGCCTTCTCGCGGGTTTCCAGGTCCATCAGGTACTGGCCGGCGTTCTCGCTGAGCGATTGCAACTCGTCCAGCTCGGCGTCGTAACCGGTCTTGAGCACACCGCCATCGCGGATCACCGCCGGCGGGTTGTCGATAATCGCCCGGGCCAGTAGCTCGGCCAGCTCCGGGTAGGTGCTGACTACGCCTGCCAGTTCGCTCAGGTGCGGCGCTTCCAGATTGGTCATGGCCATCTGCAGTGTGGGCAGGGCGGCGAGGGCGTCACGCAGGCGCGCCAAGTCACGGGGGCGTGCATTACGCAGGCCAATCCGGGCGAGGATGCGTTCCAGGTCGCCGATTTCTTTCAGCTGCGGCTGCAGGGTTTCGAAGCGGTAGCGCTCCAACAGGCAGGCAATCGACTCCTGGCGTGCTTCCAGAATGGCCTGGTCACGCAGAGGACGGTTTAGCCAGCGGCTGAGCAGGCGGCTGCCCATGGCGGTCTGGCAGCGGTCGACTACCGATTGCAGGGTGTTCTCGCGCCCGCCTGCGAGGTTGATATCCAGCTCCAGATTGCGCCGGCTGGCACCGTCGAGAATCACCGTGTCGTCCAGGCGTTCGTGGCGCAGGCTGCGCAAGTGCGGCAGGGCAGTACGCTGGGTTTCCTTGGCGTAAGCCAGCAGGCAGCCGGCAGCGCCGATGGCCAGAGTCAGGTTTTCGCAGCCGAAGCCTTTCAGGTCCTGGGTGGCGAACTGTTGGCACAGGCTCTTATGAGCTGTGTCGCGCTCGAAGTCCCAAGGCGCGCGGCGTTTTGCGCCCCGGCGCTTTTCGGCGGGCAGGTCGCGCGGCCAATCATCGGGAATCAGTAGTTCAACCGGGTTCAGGCGTTCCAGCTCTGCCAGCAAATTCTCCCAGCCCTTGATCTCCAATACGCTGAAGCGGCCGCTGGTGATATCCAGCACGGCCAGGCCAAACAGGCGCTCATCGCCCAGTACCGCGGCCAGCAGGTTGTCGCGGCGCTCGTCGAGCAGCGCTTCGTCGCTGACCGTGCCGGGGGTGATGATACGCACCACCTGGCGTTCCACTGGGCCCTTGCTGGTGGCCGGGTCGCCGATCTGCTCGCAGATCACCACCGACTCGCCGAGCTTGACCAGCTTGACCAGGTAGCCCTCCAGCGAGTGATAGGGAATCCCGCACATGGGGATGGCTTGGCCGGCGGATTGGCCGCGGGCGGTGAGGGTGATATCCAGCAGCTTGGCGGCCTTTTTCGCGTCCTCGTAGAAGATCTCGTAGAAGTCGCCCATGCGGTAAAACATCAGCTGTTCCGGGTGCTGATTTTTCAGCTTCCAGTACTGCTGCATCATCGGCGTGTGAGAACTGAGGTCGCTTTGGCTCATCGTT
>DASRUM010000086.1:0-3089 GCA_035655415.1 Pseudomonas sp. | reverse complement strand
CTGCATGACCACCGGCGTCATCCTGGTGCACGAAAAAATCGCCGCCCGGGTGACCGAGCAACTGGTCGCCAAGGCCAGCCACCTGCCGGTCGGCGATCCGGCGACGCAACAGGTCGCGCTCGGACCCCTGATCAGCGAACGGCAGCGCGACCGCGTCCATGGCATCGTCCAGGACAGCATCGAGCAGGGTGCGCAACTCGCCGCCGGCGGCAGCTACGAGGGCAACTTCTACAAGCCGACGGTGCTCACCCAGGTGAAGCCCGGCATGCGCTGCTTCGACGAGGAAGTGTTCGGCCCGGTGGCCTCGATCATCCTAAAAACGGCAGTTACCCGATTCCATTCGCATGATGTGCGAGAAATCTGTGTGTTTGAGACGGCCCGATTCGGGCGATGGTCTGCTTGATATGGTCGCAGCACAAAGTCCAGACGGTCGTCGAGTTGAACTGCTCCGCAGTGCGGGTCACCCATCCCTTGAGCAAGGCGGAGACACGCATCAGGGCCTCCCTGGCTTTGCCGAAGTGTGCGTGCAAGCCGGTGAGGGTGATGGTGGTTTGCCCGGCATGCTCCGTTTTGCGACCGACCGAGGACATCAACCACGGTCGGCTGGTAATCGCCTCTCGCCGCGCCTCTGGACTTGCCAGCCGGACGAACAGACTCCACCAGTTGTAGATCAGCGCTACGGCGCGGGCCGACAGTTGGCAGCGGTGCAGGTCGTGGGTGGTAAAGCCACCCCAGCCCCACTGGTTCTTCAACTCGTCGAAGGCATTCTCGGCGTCGGCCCGGTCTCGATACAGTTGTCCGAGAGAGACGATTTCGTGATCGAGGTTGGTGACCAGAACCGCATACTCGTAGCCAGTGGTACGTTTGCCCGTTTTGCGGTCCGCTTCGATGAAACCGAGCAAGCCCTGACCGTTGTCGTCCTCGGTGATCAACATCTCGCCTTGCAAGGGCCGACGCAGAACGATGACCCGTCGGGCGGCGTCCCAACCCGAGAGGCGCAACTCGCCGTCCTTGCCTTCCCAACCCTGGCCGGCGTCACACCATCCGGCATCCCAGAAGATGCGCTCGATGTGACGTTTGACGTTCTTCGAAAGCTTGAGCTTGAAGAGGTACGGCTGCTGCCGTGCCTCCAGTGCCGCCATGATGCCGTCCGTGCCAAATCCGCAATCACCACGAACCATCTTCGGCTTCCGGTTCACTGGCAGCGCATCGAGAATCTTCAGCAATCCGGGCAGGGTGTGACTGCCCGAGTGTTCGTTGCCGGCCTTGACCTCCGCGCCCACGACCAAGCGCAGGCCGGCCATCAGGTAGGTGTGGTAACTGTGCGACGGTCGCCCCGGCTTCTTCGGGTTGTAGGACACGACGGCGCCTTCCTGTTTGCCATAGAGCGGCTTGACGGTGGTGTCGATGTCGAGAATCCACGGGGCATCCAGCAGGGGCGCCATGCTCTCGTTCAAGTGACCGTCCAGCCAGGCCACTCCGTCCTCTTCCGGGATCGCCGTCAATGCTCGGCGCAAGGCGTCCTCGGAGATGACCCGGCGCATGCCCAGAAGTCCCGGATTGACGCCATCGCAACGAATGGTGGTGACGTGCGAATACCGTTTGTGTCCCGACAGGACCGACAGCATCCAGGTGCCCAGCACCTCCGCCTTGGTCGGTGCATTGGGGCTCACGTAGGCCAACGGGCAACTCTCCTGCCAGCGCGACCACAGACCGGTCAGGGTCAGAAACTCGATAAAGTAGGCCAGCTGACCCATCGGCGTCGCTGCGCTGTCGGACTCCCAGCGTACCTGTACCCGTCCTCCCGCCGTCTCCACCCCAGCACACGACAAAAGCATTTCTTCGTGTTTCGCCCGCTTCAATTTCGACTCACCCATCAGGTGTCTCCCCGCAGACCGATCAAGCCCACAGCCTGCCTGACCTGTGGCTACTTTGCACGCAGTCAAATGCGTTTTTTAGGATAAATCAGTCGGTTGTGGCGCCGGCCAGGCGCGAGCTGCGCGCCAGCCTGTCGCCGAGAACGAAAGAGCCGGCCAGCAGCGCGATCACGCCGAAACCTACCAGCAGTTCCTTGCCCTCGTACCACTGCGAGAGGTCGGCGTGCAGCCAGCGCGCCAGGCCGAAGCCGGCCACGGCGAAGCTGATGGCGGCGACCATCAGGCCCATGATCCGTGAGGCGATGCGTGCGCGATGGTCGGCGCGACGCAGCAGGCGGGCGATCCACAGGCCGTTGGCGCCGTCGGCGAGCAGCATGCCGATGGTGAAGGCCAGCCCGAGCGTCAGCGTGTGAACGAGTCCGCCGTGCTGGGTGGCGGTGACGGCGAACAGCGCGGCCTGACTCATGGTGTCGAAGGACAGCGCAAACAGCGCACCGACGGCGGCAATCGCCAGCGGATGCGAGGTGGCCTGCAGGCGACGCAGCAGGCCGGCCTTGAGGCCGATGGTGGCGACCATGGCGCCGGCTGGCGCCGTCAATACGGCACGCAAATTGAGGATGCCGAGCAGCGTCAGGAAACCGATCGAAATCCAGGTGCCGAGGTCTTCCATCCATTCCGGTACCTGCCACTGCGTCGACATCAGGCCGACGCCCAGTGCGATCAGCATGACGATCGTGCCGTGACCGAGGGAGAACAGGGAGCCGCACCACCTGGCGCGGTGCGGCGCGAAACGCAGGTTGAAGCGCGTCAGGCCGTCGATGGTGGCGAGGTGGTCGGCGTCGAGGCCGTGCTTGGCGCCGAGGATGAACACCAGGGCGAGCAGGGCAATCCATTCGTTGGGCAGATCCATCGGGGCGGGCCTCGTCAGCGTGGATGGTATGAAGTCTATTGAATTCCTCATACAAAATCCATGCCGGACAATGGCAGCGGTGTAAACGCATTCGGATCAGCGAGTTAAGCTTGAAGACTCGCATTGACGGTGGTTAGCGGCTATGCGGCTTTGGGGACCGCGCTATCCAGGACAATCAGTCCAGCCAGCGCACCAGGTAGTAGAGCCGCACGCCTTCGGACGAGCGCGACGGTCCCATCACCTCGGCGGCGTGCAGATCCCGCGCCGGGTCGGCACCGGCCAGCGCGGTTGCGGCATCGGCC
>DASRUM010000085.1:0-9234 GCA_035655415.1 Pseudomonas sp. | reverse complement strand
CGCCAATGCGTAGGTCAGGCTCACCGGAAGGTGCTGCAGATGGCTGCGCATCTTCCGGAAAACGACTACAACAACAGGAGCTGTACGCATGAACACATTCGGCAAAACCCTTCTCGCGTTGTCCCTTGCTGGGGCCGTAGTAAGTGCCGCCCACGCGGATGACAAGGTCCTGCACGTTTACAACTGGTCCGACTACATCGCAGAAGACACCCTCGACAACTTCCAGAAGGAAACCGGCATCAAGGTCGTCTACGACGTCTTTGACAGCAACGAAACCCTGGAAGCCAAACTGCTGGCCGGCAGCTCCGGTTATGACATCGTCGTGCCGTCCAACCCGTTCCTGGCCAAGCAGATTAAGGCCGGTGTATTCCAGAAGTTGGACAAGTCCAAGCTGTCCAACTGGGAAAACCTCGACAAGAGCCTGCTCAAGGCCCTCGATCCAAGCGACCCGGGTAACCAGTACTCGATTCCTTACATGTGGGGCACCATCGGCATCGGTTACAACGTCGACAAGGTCAAAGCCGCACTGGGCGAAGACGCACCGGTCAACTCCTGGGACCTGGTGTTCAAGCCGGAAAACATCGCCAAGCTGAAAGAGTGCGGCGTGTCCTTCCTCGACTCGCCAACCGAAATTCTCCCGGCTGCGCTGAACTATCTGGGCTTCAAGCCGGATAGCACTGATACAGGCGAGCTGAAGAAAGCTGAAGAGCTGTTCCTCTCGATCCGTTCCTCGACCTCTTACTTCCACAGCTCCAAGTACATCGGCGACCTGGCCAACGGCAACATCTGCGTGGCCATCGGCTACTCGGGCGACCTGTACCAGTCCAAGTCCCGTGCTGAAGAAGCCAAGAACGGCGTGAACATCTCCTACAGCATCCCGAAAGAAGGTGCTGGCAGCTTCTTCGACATGATGGCTATCCCGGCTGATGCGAAAAACGTCGAAGCCGCTCACGTGTTCCTCAACTACCTGATGAAGCCAGACGTCATGGCCAACATCACCAACTTCGTCCAGTTCCCTAACGGTAACGCTGCGGCCACCCCGCTGGTTGACGAAGTGCTGCGTAACGACCCGGGCATCTACCCGGACGCGGCCACCATGGCCAAGATCTACACCTTCCCGGATCTGCCAGCTAACGCACAACGCGCGATGAACCGCAGCTGGACCAAGATCAA
Organism: Pseudomonas sp.; assembly: GCA_035655415.1. Lineage (GTDB taxonomy): Bacteria > Pseudomonadota > Gammaproteobacteria > Pseudomonadales > Pseudomonadaceae > Aquipseudomonas. The sequence goes on along the minus strand of DASRUM010000085.1, from coordinate 8,061 downwards.
ATCGGGTCGCTAATGCCATAACGGCAAGAGGCCATAGCCAAAACGGTGTGCGGCGGGTTGCTCCGCCGCATTCACCCACAACAATAAGGAAGCTCCTATGCGTCGTATCCCTCTTCTCGCCAGTCTGTTGGCCGCCGCCGTCAGCGTCTCCGCCGCGCAAGCCGCCGAGCCTGTGGTCAAGGTCTACAACTGGTCTGACTATGTCGGTGAAACCACCCTGGCCGATTTCCAGAAGGCCACGGGCATCAAAGCCCTGTACGACGTGTTCGACTCCAACGAAACCCTGGAAGGCAAACTACTGGCGGGCCGTTCCGGCTACGACGTGGTGGTGCCGTCCAACCATTTCCTCGGCAAGCAGATCAAGGCGGGCGCGTTTCAGAAGCTCGACCGCAGTCAGCTGACGAACTGGGAAAACCTTGACCCGGTCCTGCTCAAGCAACTGGAAGTCAACGATCCCGGTAACCAGTATTCGGTGCCTTATCTGTGGGGCACCAACGGTATTGGCTACAACGTGGCCAAGATCAAGGAAGTACTCGGGGTCGACGAGATCGACTCCTGGGCAACGGTCTTCGAACCCGAGAACATGCAGAAGCTCGCCAGCTGTGGCGTCAGCTTCCTCGACTCGGCCGATGAGATGATCCCGGCCGTACTCAACTATATGGGCCTCGACCCCAACACCCAGAGCGCCGAGGACTACGCCAAGGCCGAAGCCAAGCTGCTGGCCGTGCGTCCCTACGTGACCTACTTCCACAGCTCCAAGTACATCGGCGACCTGGCCAACGGCGATATCTGCGTCGCGGTCGGTTTTTCTGGCGACATCCTGCAGGCCGCCGACCGCGCCGAAGAGGCCGGTAAAGGCATTGAAGTCGCCTACAGCATCCCTCAAGAAGGGGCCAACCTGTGGTTCGACATGCTCGCCATCCCGGTGGATGCCAGCAACCCGAAAGAAGCTCACGCCTTTATCAACTATCTGCTGGATCCGGCGGCCATTGCCGGCGTCAGCGATTACGTCGGTTACGCCAACCCCAATATCAAGGCAGGCGAGCTGATGGACCAGGAAGTTCGTAACGACGAGTCGGTGTACCCGCCACAAGCGGTGCTGGACAAGTTGTTTATCTCGGCGGAGTTGCCGGTGAAAGTACAACGCTTGATGACGCGCAGCTGGACCAAGGTCAAATCGGGTAAATAATTTCAAACGCCCGGCCAGCGTGGTCGGGCGCTACTTTTTGCGGGAGTTTTGGTAATGGCAGTTGCTTCCAGTGCCTATAAAAAGGTTCTCGAGGGTGATCAGCAACCGAAAGAGGTGCTGGTCAAGATCGAGCGCGTGACCAAGAAGTTTGATGAAACCATCGCCGTTGATGACGTTTCGCTGACCATCAACAAGGGTGAAATCTTCGCCCTGCTCGGTGGCTCCGGTTCGGGTAAGTCGACGCTGCTGCGCATGCTTGCCGGCTTCGAGCGTCCGACCGAAGGGCGCATCATTCTCGATGGCGTCGACATTACCGACCTGCCGCCATACGAGCGGCCGATCAACATGATGTTCCAGTCCTACGCGTTGTTCCCGCACATGAGCGTGGCTGACAACATCGCCTTCGGCCTCAAGCAGGACAAACTGCCGAAAGCCGAAATCGACGCCCGCGTTGAAGAAATGCTCAAGCTGGTGCACATGACCCAGTACGCCAAGCGCAAGCCGCACCAGCTCTCCGGTGGTCAGCGTCAGCGCGTGGCCCTGGCTCGCTCGCTGGCCAAGCGGCCGAAGCTGCTGCTGCTCGACGAACCCATGGGTGCTCTGGACAAGAAGCTGCGTTCGCAGATGCAGCTTGAGCTTGTCGAGATCATCGAGCGCGTCGGCGTGACCTGCGTGATGGTGACTCACGATCAGGAAGAGGCCATGACCATGGCCCAGCGTATCGCCATCATGCACCTGGGCTGGATCGCCCAGATCGGCAGCCCGGTGGACATCTACGAAACCCCGACCAGCCGCCTGGTCTGCGAATTTATCGGCAACGTCAACCTGTTCGAAGGCCAGGTGGTCGAGGACATGGAAGGCCACGCGCTGATCGCCAGCCCGGATCTGGAACGCAATATCTACGTCGGCCACGGCGTCAGCACCTCGGTACAGGACAAGAGCATCACCTACGCCATCCGCCCGGAAAAACTGCTGGTTACCACCGAGCAGCCAACCTGCGAGCACAACTGGTCGCGCGGCACCGTGCACGACATCGCCTACCTCGGCGGCCACTCGGTATTCCACGTGCTGCTGCCAAGCGGCAAGGTGGTGCAGTCCTTCGTTGCCAACGCCGAACGGCGTGGCGCCCGGCCTACCTGGGACGATGAAGTGTTCGTCTGGTGGGAGGACGATAGCGGGGTGGCATTGCGCTCATGAACATTATCCGAAGCATCAGCCGCCGCATGCCCACGGGCCGGCACCTGGTTATCGGGGTGCCGTTCCTCTGGTTGTTCCTGTTCTTTATGTTGCCGTTCTTCATCGTTCTGAAGATCAGCTTCGCCGAAGCCGACGTGGCCATCCCGCCGTACACCGACGTGTACACCTGGGTGGAAAACAAATTCACCCTGGTGCTCAACCTGGGTAACTACATCTTCCTCAGTGAGGATGCGTTGTACCTGGCGGCCTATATGGGCTCGCTGAAGATGGCCACGATCAGCACCCTGCTCTGTCTGGTTATCGGCTTCCCGATGGCCTATGCCATCGCCCGTGCCGACAAGGACAAGCAGATGGTCCTGTTGCTGCTGATCATGATGCCGACCTGGACGGCGATCCTGATCCGCGTGTATGCCTGGATGGGCATCCTCAGCAACAACGGCCTGCTCAATGGCTTCCTCATGTGGCTGGGGGTGATCAACGAGCCGTTGCAGATCCTCAACACCAACCTGGCGGTGTACATCGGTATCGTCTATTCGTACCTGCCATTTATGATTCTGCCGCTGTTCGCCAACCTGGTAAAACACGACCAGAGCCTGCTGGAAGCCGCTGCGGACCTGGGTTCGAGCACTTACAACAGCTTCTGGAAAATCACCGTGCCGCTGGCCAAGAACGGCATCATCGCCGGCTGCATGCTGGTGTTTATCCCGGTGGTCGGTGAGTTCGTGATTCCTGAACTGCTCGGCGGCCCGGAGACCCTGATGATCGGCAAGGTGCTGTGGCAGGAGTTCTTCAACAACCGCGACTGGCCTGTTGCCTCTGCTCTGGCGGTGGTAATGCTGGCGATCCTGATCGTGCCCATCATTCTCTTCAACCGTAACCAAGCTAAAGAGATGGAGGGTCGACCATGAAGCGTTTCAGTTTCTCCAACTTTATGCTGTGGGCCGGCCTGACCTTTATCTACCTGCCGATGCTGATCCTGGTGATCTACTCGTTCAACGCCTCGCGGCTGGTAACGGTGTGGGGCGGCTGGTCGCTGAAGTGGTACGTCGGCCTGCTCGACAACACCCAGCTGATGAACTCGGTGATGCGCTCGCTGGAAATCGCCACCTATACCGCGATTGCCGCCGTAGCGCTGGGCACCATGGCCGCCTTCGTGCTGACCCGCGTGACCCGCTTCAAGGGGCGCACGCTGTTCGGTGGCCTGGTCACCGCGCCGCTGGTAATGCCCGAGGTGATCACCGGTCTGTCGCTGTTGCTGCTGTTCGTGGCCATGGCCCAGCTGATCGGCTGGCCTGCTGAGCGCGGCGTGCTGACCATCTGGATCGCCCACACCACCTTCTGTTCTGCCTACGTGGCTGTGGTGGTGTCGTCGCGTCTGCGTGAGCTGGACCTGTCCATCGAAGAAGCGGCCATGGATCTGGGTGCTAAACCGTGGAAGGTGTTCTTCCTGATCACCATCCCGATGATCGCGCCGTCACTGGCGGCTGGCGGCATGATGTCCTTCGCCCTGTCGCTGGACGATCTGGTACTCGCCAGCTTCGTGTCCGGGCCGGGTTCCACGACCTTGCCGATGGAAGTCTTCTCTGCCGTGCGTCTGGGCGTGAAGCCGGAAATCAACGCCGTGGCCAGCCTGATTCTGCTGGCGGTGTCCTTCGCTACCTTCCTGGTGTGGTTCTTCGCCCACCGTGCCGAAGAGAAGCGCAAGAAGGCCCTGCAGCAGGCGATGGATGAAACCACCGGTGCCGCGCTGATGAACGGCCCCGACAGCCGTCGTGACCCATCCCAGGTGCATGCCTGATCGCACCTCGGAGTAACCCACAAGGGCCGCATTAGCGGCCCTTGTGCATTCTGCTGCAGTACTGACCAGTCAGCCCGGCCAGTGTTGCGCCGCCCGCTGATCTTGGTTAAAACCTCAGCTATCAGCCGTCCGGATTGCCTGCCATGACCGACCCGACCAGCACCGACAGCGCGGTGTACAAGACCCTGCTGGAGTCGACCAAGGCCATCCCCTGGAAAATCGACTGGGCGAGCATGACCTTCGCCTATATCGGCCCGCAGATCGAAACCCTGCTCGGTTGGCCGCAGGCCAGCTGGGTCAGCGCTAACGATTGGGCCGAGCGCATGCATCCCGAAGACCGTGACAGCGTCGTGGCCTTCTGCGTGTCGCAGTCCCAGGCCGGCACCGACCATGAAGCCGACTACCGCGCCCTGACCCGCGATGGCGATTACGTGTGGATTCGCGATGTGGTGCACGTGCTGCGTAATGAAGCTGGTGAGGTCGAGTCGCTGATCGGCTTCATGTTCGATATCAGCGAGCGCAAGCAGACCGAGCAGCAGCTGCTGCAATTGCAGCGACAGCTCGAAGAGCTTTCCTACCTCGACGGCCTCACCGGCGTGGCCAACCGGCGCATGTTCGACAGCCGCCTGCAGGTGGAATGGAGTAACGCCCAGCGCACCGGCCTGCCGCTGTCACTGATCCTGCTGGATATCGACTACTTCAAGGAATACAACGACCACTACGGTCATATCCAGGGCGACGATTGCCTGAAAAGCGTTGGTCAGGCCCTGAGTGGCGCTGCCGTGCGCCCGCGTGACCTGATGGCCCGCTATGGCGGTGAAGAGTTTGTCCTGCTGCTGCCGGAAACCGATGCCCAGGCCGCCGCCCAGGTTGCCGAGCGCTGCCGCCAACTGATCCGCGAACAGAACATCCAGCATGCCCACTCTCAGGTAAGCCCACTGCTGACCTTAAGCCTCGGCGTCGGCACCCTGACGCCCGGCCCGTTCGACCAGCCCCAGGCCTTTCTTCAAACGGTGGATCGCCTGCTCTACAAAGCCAAACATCAGGGCCGCAACTGCGCGGTGCTGGCCAGCACGTAGGGTGGATGACGCTAGGCGCCCTAGCGCTTGATACGCAACGCCAGCAGGAAGATAAGCGTGGCGCTGATTACCACGATATCCATGATGATCGCTGCAGCAGCCTTGCTCAAAAACGCCTGGCCATACACCAGCACCAGGGTGACGAAAATCGCCTTGCTCGTTGCCGCGATGGCCGCGCAGAAGGCGCGGTGTTTTTCGTTCAGCGCGCCATAAATCAGGATCACGCCCATCAGGCCAACCAGCGCTGACCAGCTGCGAATCACGATGGACGCCAGCTGGCCGGTAAACGACGCCCCAAACATCGACTCAAGTGCAGCCTGCGGCGCGAACAGGCCGTAGAACATGCTGGCGGTGAGCACGCCGGACACCAGCATCAGCCATTTGAAGTTCCCTATTACAAAGCTCATACGTTCCCTCGTGTATGTTGTGGCAATGCGAGCGGGCTCAGCCAGACCTGTAGGAGCGGCCTTGGCCGCGATTTTTGCCAGTCACCTCGGTTCGCGGGCAAGCCCGCTCCTACAGGTTAAACCTACATCCTGCATCAACCCGAAACAGCAGCCACTCTGGCCCGCGCCGCGTGCAGCTTTTTGTAGCTCTCAATCAAGCGCAGATGCCGGTCGAGGCCTTCCAGCTGCATGTTGGTTGGTGTCAGGCCGTGGAAGCGCACGCTGCCGTCTAGCGAGCCGAGCACCGCATCCATCCGCTCCTTGCCGAACATACGGCGGAAGTTGGGCTCGAAGTCGGCCATCTCCAGCTCATCGTCCATCTGCACTTCCAGCGCGGCATTCAGCGCCTGATAGAACAGGCCGCGCTCGACGGTGTTGTCGTTGTACTGCAGGAAGGTCTCGACCAGCTCCTTGGCGTCGTCGAATTTCTTCAGCGCGAGGTGGATCAGCAGCTTCAGCTCAAGAATGGTCAGTTGGCCCCACACCGTGTTGTCGTCGAACTCGACGCCGATCAGCGTGGTGATATCGGTGTAATCGTCGACATCGCTGTTTTCCAGATTGCGCAGCAAGGACTTGAGGCCGCGATCATTCAGGCTGTGCAGGTTGAGGATGTCTGCGCGGAACAGCAGCGCCTTGTTGGTGTTATCCCAGATCAGATCCTCGACCGGATAGATCTCCGAATAGCCCGGCACCAGGATGCGACAGGCCGTGGCGCCCAGGTGCTCGTACACCGCCATATACGCCTCTTTGCCCATGGCTTCGAGAATGCCGAACAGGGTCGCAGCTTCCTCGGTGTTGGCGTGCTCGCCCTGACTGGAGAAGTCCCACTCAACGAATTCGTGATCCGCCTTGGCGCTAAAGAAGCGCCACGACACCACGCCGCTGGAGTCGATGAAATGCTCGACGAAGTTGTTCGGCTCCATCAGCGCCTGACTTTCAAAGGTTGGCGGCGGCAGATCATTCAGGCCCTCGAAACTGCGGCCCTGCAGCAACTCAGTCAGGCTGCGCTCCAGCGCCACCTCGAAGCTTGGGTGGGCGCCGAACGAGGCGAACACGCCGCCGGTGCGTGGGTTCATCAGGGTTACGCACATCACCGGGAATTCGCCGCCCAGGGATGCGTCCTTCACCAATACCGGGAAACCCTGAGCTTCCAGGCCCTGAATCCCAGCGAGAATGGCCGGGTACTTGGCCAGCACCTCCTGCGGCACGTCAGGCAGGCACAGCTCGCCTTCGAGGATTTCGCGTTTGACCGCACGCTCGAAGATTTCCGACAGGCACTGCACCTGCGCCTCGGCCAGGGTGTTGCCGGCGCTCATGCCGTTGCTGAGATAAAGGTTCTCGATCAGGTTGGAGGGGAAGTACACCACCTCGCCATCGGACTGACGCACAAACGGCAGCGAGCAGATGCCGCGCAGCGTGTTGCCGGAGTTGGTGTCATACAGGTGTGAGCCGCGCAGCTCGTCGTCCGGGTTGTAAATCGCCAGGCAGTACTCGTCGAGAATCTCCGCTGGCAACGCATCCTTGGGCCCCGGTTTGAACCAGCGCTCATCCGGGTAATGCACAAACGCCGCATTGGCGATTTCTTCGCCCCAGAACTGATCGTTGTAGAAGAAATTGCAGTTCAGCCGCTCGATAAACTCGCCCAGCGCCGACGCCAGTGCGCCTTCCTTGGTTGCGCCCTTTCCGTTGGTAAAACACATCGGCGAATGCGCATCGCGGATATGCAGCGACCACACGTTGGGCACGATATTGCGCCACGAAGCGATCTCAATCTTCATGCCGAGCTTGGCCATGATCCCCGACATATTGGCGATGGTTTCTTCCAGCGGTAGGTCCTTGCCAAGGATGCGCGTGCCTTCACCGGCCGTCAGCGCCGGGATCAACAACGCCTGGGCATCGGCATCGAGGCTTTCCACTTCCTCGATCACGAACTCAGGTCCGGCCTGCACCACCTTCTTCACCGTGCAGCGGTCGATGGAACGCAGAATGCCCAGGCGATCCTTCTCGGAGATATCCGCCGGCAGCTCGACCTGAATCTTGAAGATCTGCTGGTAGCGGTTTTCCGGGTCAACGATGTTGTTCTGCGACAGGCGGATGTTGTCGGTGGGGATATTGCGGGTATCGCAATACAGCTTCACAAAGTACGCCGCGCACAGCGCCGAGGAGGCCAGGAAGTAATCAAACGGCCCCGGCGCCGAGCCATCACCCTTATAGCGGATGGGCTGGTCAGCCACCACCGTGAAGTCATCGAACTTGGCTTCAAGTCGGAGGTTGTCGAGAAACTTGACCTTGATTTCCATGCGGGATTACCAGAATACGGGCTAAACGAATGGCGGCCATTATCCGGGTTTT
>DASRUM010000084.1:0-7353 GCA_035655415.1 Pseudomonas sp. | reverse complement strand
TCACTCCGGCGTCCGGTACCGCGGGGCCGATGGGTGCTCTGGCGATTGGTCTGGCAAGTGGGGCGATCTGCTTCTTCTGCGCCACCAGCCTGAAACGCAAGCTGGGTTATGACGATTCCCTCGACGTGTTCGGCGTGCACGCCGTGGGCGGCATTGTCGGCGCCATTCTCACCTGGGCGTTCGCCGCACCGGCCTTGGGTGGCTTCGGCACGGTGGAAGATATTCCGGCGCAGTTGTGGATCCAGTTCGAGGGGGTGGCCTTCACAGTGGTGTACACCGCTGTGGTGACCTTCGTGATTCTGAAAGTGATCGACCTAGTAATGGGCCTGCGTGTCAGCGAAGAGGAAGAGACCATCGGTCTCGATCTCGCCCTGCATAACGAGCGCGGCTACAACCTGTAAGCACACGGAGCGCGTCCGGAGCCAACCCCGGACGCCTTAACCGAATAGCGCTATAAAGCGCACGGCAAGAGGTGAACCATGGACAACACAGCATTGACTGCACTGCAGTACGGTTTTGATACCTTCTACTTTTTGATTTGCGGCGCCCTGGTTATGTGGATGGCAGCGGGTTTTGCCATGCTCGAATCCGGTTTGGTGCGAGCCAAGAACACCACTGAAATTCTCACCAAGAACATCGCCCTGTACGCAGTGGCGAGCATCATGTACCTGGTGATCGGCTACCACATCATGTACTCCAGCCCGGAAGGCGGCATCCTGCCAAGCCTGGGTTTCCTGATTGGTGATGAGAACAGCGTTGAGTCGGTTCTGGCCGGCGGCGACGATGCACCTTACTACTCGGCACGTTCGGACTTCTTCTTCCAGGTGGTGTTCGCCGCGACCTGTATGTCGATCGTCTCCGGTGCCGTGGCTGAGCGTATGAAGCTGTTTGCCTTCCTGGCTTTCGCCGTGGTCATGACCGGTTTCATCTACCCGGTACAGGGCTTCTGGAAATGGGGTTCGGGCTTCCTCAACGAAGCGGGCTTCCTCGACTTCGCCGGTTCTGGCGTGGTGCACATGGCTGGCGCTACTGCTGCTCTGGCTGGCGTACTGCTGCTCGGCGCGCGTAAAGGCAAGTACGGCCCGAATGGTCAGGTCAACGCCATTCCGGGTGCCAACCTACCGATGGCAGCACTGGGTACCTTTATCCTGTGGATGGGCTGGTTCGGCTTCAACGGTGGCTCGCAGCTGAAGATGAGCACCATCGAAGACGCCAACGCTGTGGCCAACGTGTTTGTGAACACCAATATGGCGGCTGCCGGTGGCCTGATCGCGGCGCTGATCGTGGCACGCATCCTGTTCGGCAAGGCTGACCTGACCATGGCCCTCAACGGTGCCCTGGCTGGCCTGGTGGCCATCACTGCCGAGCCGCTGACCCCGACTGCCCTGCAAGCAACCCTGATCGGTGGCGTGGGTGGCGTGCTGGTGGTGTTCTCGATCCTTGGTCTGGACAAGCTCAAGCTCGACGATCCAGTCGGTGCCATCTCCGTTCACGGTGTGGTCGGTATCTGGGGCCTGCTGGCTGTCTGCCTGACCAATAGCGACGCTACTCTCGGCGCACAGCTGCTGGGTATCGGTTCGATCTTCGCCTGGGTCTTCGTTGCCAGTCTGATCGTCTGGTCCATCATCAAACTGGTGATCGGCCTGCGTGTTACCGAGGAAGAAGAGTACGAAGGCGTGGACATCGCCGAATGCGGTATGGAAGCCTATCCGGAATTCACCAAGCGTTGATTTCCTCTGCTTTCAACAAGGGCGCCTAAGGGCGCCCTTTGTTTTTTCCGAAAGCAAATAAAGGGTTGTGGTTTTTCAGCATGTGCGCGGTTGTGATGGAGCGGCAACAGACCCTAGAATGCGCGCCGTTGAGCACAGTTCGCCGATGCGCAGCGCTCAGCCCAAGGCAAGGCCACTGGAATTTTTATCAGCGACGTTAGAAAGCTGACGCAGCTGGGCTATAACTACTCTGCTTTTCGCAAGTCATGAGGTTGGAACATGAGCGACGAAGATCTGGAACACGACGAATTAGAAGGCGCTGACGAAGACGAAGGCGAGGAGCTGGCGGCCGCCGACGATGGCGACAGCAGCGATGATGGCGATGGTGACGACGAAGTCGTACCTGCCAGCAAAAGCAAAAAAGCCAAAGCCGCCGTCGACGTAGAAGAACTGCCGAGCATCGAAGCCAAGCAGAAAGAGCGTGATGCTCTGGCCCGCGCCATGGAAGAGTTTCTCTCCCGTGGTGGCAAGGTGCAGGAAGTCGAGCCGAATGTGGTCTCCGATCCGCCCAAGAAGCCGGACAGCAAGTACGGCAGCCGCCCTATCTAAGGGCCTGCCGTAAAACAAAAAAGCCCGCAGGCCATAAGCCGGCGGGCTTTTTTGTGGCTGGTCGGATCGTAGGATGGGTTAGCCGCCGTGGCGATCTTTGGCAATGCCGCATGTTGGGGGCGGCGTAACCCATCACGCAGCGTGCCTGCGGATACTCTGTTGGGTTACGCGGCACCTGAGTTTGTGGCTCGCGCGGGAATGGGGTGGCCGCTAACCTGCGCGGCCTGACCCAGCCTACGCCTGACGCCCTAATATGCTCGCCGCTCAGCTCCAGCTATGCAGCAACGTTGGCAGCTCGGCCAGGCTGCGGATCTGCCCATTCGGCGTGTTGTCGGCTTCCCAGGCTTTGCCTTGGGGGTTGAACCAGATCGCTCGCATACCGGCAGCCTGGGCTCCGGCGATGTCGTCGCTGGGGTGATCGCCGATATGCACGGCGTGCTCGGCGGCTATCCCGGCGCGCTTGAGGGCTTCCTGAAACGGCTTGGGATCGGGTTTGCCGACACCCAGCTCCTCGGCGCACAAGGCGAACTGGAAATAGTCGGCCAGGCCCAGACGGCGCACGTCGGCATTGCCGTTGGTGATGACCCCGAGCTGGAAGCGATTGGCCAAGGCTTCAAGGGTTGGATGCACCTCGGCGAACAGTTCGACCTGATGGCGCGCGGCAAGAAATACCTGAAAGCCGGCTTCGGCCAGCGCCTGCGCATCGCTGTGCGGGTAACCGGCGTCTGTCAGGGCATGCAGCAGGATGCGCCGGCGAAGTTCGCTGAGGCGATGCTTGAGCATCGGCTCGGCCTGCAGCAAGGTGGCGCGAATCGACCACAGGTGTTCCACCGGCACCGCACCCAGGCGCGGCGCATGCATGGCCAGCCAGTTGCGCAGTGCCGCTTCGGCGTCCTGCATCACCGGGGTGACATCCCACAGGGTGTCGTCGAGGTCGAAGGTAATCAGCTGAATGCTCATTCTGTGCTGCCTTTGCGTTTGGCCCTGGGGTGTGCCTGGTCATAGACCGTGGCCAGGTGCTGGAAATCCAGGTGGGTGTAAACCTGGGTGGTGGCGATGTCGGCATGGCCGAGCAGTTCCTGCACGGCGCGCAGGTCCTGGGAAGATTCGAGCATATGGCTGGCGAAACTGTGGCGCAGCATATGCGGGTGCAGGTGCTGGCCCAGCTCGCGCACACCGGCCTGGCGCACGCGCAGTTGCACCGCGCGCGGGCCGATACGCCGGCCTTGCTGACTGATAAACACCGCACCATCAGCTGGGTTGGCCAGTGCACGCAGCGGCAGCCACTGTTCCATGGCCTGGCGCGCCATGCGCCCGAGCGGCAATTCTCGGGTTTTGTTGCCTTTACCGATCACCCGTACCAACCCTGCAGGCAGGTCGAGACCATCCAGGTTGAGGCCCACCAGCTCGGACAGGCGCAGACCTGATGAATAGAACAGCTCAAGCATGGCCTGGTCGCGGCGGGCGATAAAGTCGTCTTCCAGCGCGCCATCGAGCAGCTGCGCAGTACGGTCGGCATCCAGGGTTTTCGGCAGGCGACGCTCGCCCTTGGGTGGCGTCAGGCCGCTGGCTGGATCGCTCTGGCAGTGACCCTCGCGAATCAGGTAACGGTACAGGCCGCGGGTGGCCGAAAGCAGACGTGCCAGGCTGCGGCTGGACTGGCCCTGCATATTCAGGCGGCCGACCATGCGGCGCAAACGTGCAGTATCGAGCGCGCTCCAGCTGTCGATCTGCTCCTGGGTGCAGAACGCCAGCAGTGTTCTCAGATCGTGACGGTAGCCAATCAGGGTATGGGAAGAAAGCTGGCGCTCGCTGCGCAGGTGTTCGAGGTAGGCGTCCAGGAGGTCTTGCATGGAAGCTCCCTGCGGTGCGCGGTCGGTGCGGTGTGAGTGCTAGATGTTTAGAGCTATTAGCGTACCGAGCGCAGTGGTGTGGCAAAGCCCGGTACGACGCGTGCCAGCACTTCGGCGATATAACCGAGGAACAGCGTGCCCAGCGAGCTTTTGTAATGCTGCGGGTCGGCGCTGCCAATCGCCAGTACGCCATGCAGGCCCTGGTAGGAAATGCTCACCACTGCCGCCGAGCCGACTTGCGCACCTTCTTCGCTGCCGAACAGGAAGGTCAGCTCATGCTCGCGCAGTACGCCGCAGATGGTTTTGCCACCGGCCAGCAGGCCGCCGATTGCCTGGTGTGCCTCGGCGCTGCTGACTGTACGGCCGACCGGCAGCGGTGCGTCGCTGAACAGAATCAGGCTGACGAAGGGCACCTGAAATTCGCGGCGTAGGCTGTCTTCGACGCAGCTGACCACTTCTTCCAGACTGCTGGCATCGAGTAGATCGAGCACCAGGCGGCGGGTCTTGTCGAACAGGCGGTCGTTGTCGCGGGCTACGTCCATCAATTGCGAGAGGCGGTGACGCATTTCGATATTGCGCTCGCGCAGCAGTTTCACCTGGCGCTCGACCAGCGACACGGTATCGCCGCGCTGGTGCGGAATGCGCAGCTCGGGGATCAACTCGTCATGGTCGATAAAGAATTCCGGATGCAGGCGCAGATAGGCGGCAACCGTGTCCGAATCCAGTGGCTTGGGTGAATCCTGCTTGTCGGTCATAAACGAACCTGTCCTTCGTACACACGTACTGCGGGTCCGGTCATCATAACGGGCTGGCCAGGGCCTGCCCACTCGATGCTCAGTTTGCCGCCGGGCAGTTCGAGCTGCACCGGTGAATCCATCCAGCCCTGGCTGATCGCCGCCACTGCCGCTGCGCAAGCGCCGGTACCGCAGGCCTGGGTTTCCCCGGCGCCGCGTTCCCAAACGCGCAACTTGGCCTGCTTGCGGTCGACTACTTGCAGGAAGCCGACATTGACTCGCTGCGGGAAGCGCGAATGGTGTTCGAGTTTTGGCCCCAGGCTGTGCACCGGCGCGTTGTCGACGCTGTCGACGCGCAGCACGGCATGCGGGTTGCCCATGGACACGGCGGCCAGCTCAATGGTCTGGCCGTCGACTGCAACGCTGTAGCTCAGCGCCTGCTGTTCGGCCTGGAACGGGATATCGGCTGGCACCAGGCGCGGTGCGCCCATGTTGACGCTGATCTGTCCGTCGTTGCGCACATCCAGCTCGATGATGCCGCCCTTGGTTTCCACGCGCATCTGCTTCTTCACCGTCAGGCGCTTGTCCAGCACGAAGCGGGCGAAGCAGCGCGCGCCGTTGCCGCACTGCTCCACTTCCGAGCCGTCGGAATTGAAGATGCGGTAGCGGAAATCCACGTCCGGGTTGCTTGGCGGCTCAACCAGTAGCAGTTGATCGAAGCCCACGCCGGTGTGGCGGTCGCCCCAGGCTTTGGCGTTCTTCGGCTGGATATGCGCGTGCTGGCTGACCAGATCGAGGACCATAAAGTCATTGCCGAGGCCGTGCATCTTGGTAAAGCGCAATAACATCGCCACTACTCCGGCAGGCGGCTTTCGCCCGCAAAGAGTTCGCTGAGCGTCTCACGGCGACGCACTTCGAAGGCTTGATCGCCATCCACCATCACCTCGGCGGCGCGGCCGCGGGTGTTGTAGTTGGAGCTCATGACAAAACCGTAGGCACCGGCCGAGCGCACGGCCAGCAGATCGCCTTCGGCCAGGGCCAGCTGGCGGTCTTTGGCGAGGAAATCGCCGGTCTCGCAAATTGGTCCGACGATGTCGTAGTTGCGCGGCGCGCCATCGCGCGGTTGCACGGCCACCACCTCCATCCATGCCTGGTAGAGGGCCGGGCGGATCAGGTCGTTCATCGCTGCGTCGACGATGGCGAAGTCCTTGTGTTCGGTGTGCTTGAGGTATTCGACCTGGGTCAGCAGCACGCCGGCGTTGGCGACAATCGAACGGCCCGGCTCGAACACCAGGGCCAGGTCGCGGCCGGCAATGCGCTCGCGCACGGCTTTGATGTAATCGCCGGCCAGCGGCGGTTGTTCGTCACGGTACTGCACGCCAAGGCCGCCACCCAGATCCAGGTGCTTGATGCGGATGCCGTCTGCGGCGAGCTGATCAATCAGCGCGAGCAAACGGTCGAGGGCATCGAGAAACGGCGGCAACGTAGTCAGCTGCGAGCCGATATGGCAATCGACACCCACCACCTGCAGGTTTGGCAGCGCGGCGGCGCGGGCATAAACGGCCGGAGCCTGCTCGATATCGATGCCGAATTTATTTTCTTTAAGGCCCGTGGAAATGTACGGGTGGGTGCCAGCGTCGACGTCCGGGTTGACCCGCAGCGAGATCGCCGCAGTCTTGCCCAGCTCGGCGGCGACGATTTGCAGGCGTTCCAGCTCGTCGGTGGACTCGACGTTGAAGCAGTGCACGCCCACTTCCAGGGCGCGGCGCATGTCGTCACGACTCTTGCCAACGCCGGAGAAGACGATCTTGCTCGGCTCGCCACCGGCGCTGAGTACGCGCTCCAGCTCGCCACGGGAGACGATGTCGAAGCCAGCGCCGAGGCGCGCCAGCACATTCAGCACGCCGATATTGGAGTTGGCTTTAACCGCAAAACACACCAGATGCGGCATGCCCTGCAGGGCATCGGCATAGGCGCGGTACTGCGCCTCGATGTGCGCACGCGAGTAGACGTAGGTCGGCGTACCGAAGCGTTGGGCGATGGCGGACAACGCCACGCCTTCCGCGAACAGCGCACCGTCGCGGTAGTTGAAGGCGTTCATAAGCTGTCCTTATTCGGTTTGCGCAGGCGCTGGCTGGCTTTCTTCCGGCAGGTACAGCGGGCCTTTCTGGCCGCAGCCAGCGAGCAGGGCGCTGACGGCAAGCATCGCGACAAAGGCAGTAAATAACCGCTTCATGGTGGAATCCTTGTAATAAAGCATGATTGCGCCGGAGTATACCGACCCCCCGGCGCCTTGCCTATGTGCCGGGGTTCCCGTCGGGCGGGGCTTTGCCTGTATCTTTGGCGCTAGGGTCTGTTCCCATTTCGTCGCGAGCCGCGTTGCCGCGAAAAATCTCGCCAGGCTAGGCGGAGGACGCAGGTAATGGTGTTCCCTTGCCAAGTCCTCCA
>DASRUM010000083.1:0-4969 GCA_035655415.1 Pseudomonas sp. | reverse complement strand
TATTGGTCAGGTCATGGATGGTGGTGATCGAGCCGTGACGGATACCGAGGTTCTCGTGGATCACCTTGACCACCGGTGCCAGGCAGTTGGTGGTACAGGAGGCGGCGGTGACGATGCGGTGCTCCGCCGGATTGAACAGGTGCTGGTTAACGCCCATCACCACGTTCAGTGCACCCTGCTCTTTTACCGGCGCGCAGACCACTACCCGCTTAACCCCTTGCGTCAGGTAAGCCTGCAATACCGCCACGGTCTTCATCTTGCCGCTGGCTTCGAGCACCAGATCGCAGCCCGACCAGTCGGTATCGGCAATGCTTTTATTGGCCGTCACCTTGATGCGCTTGCCGCCGATCACCACGTAATCGCCGTCACTGCAGGCTTCTTGCTGCCAGCGACCATGCACCGAATCGAAGTTGAGCAGGTGCGCGTGGGTGGCCGCGTCGCCTGCCGGATCGTTGATCTGCACGAACTCGAACTCGGGCCAGTCCCAGGAGGCGCGCAGCGCCAGGCGACCGATACGACCGAAACCGTTGATACCAATTTTGATAGCCATATTCTTCGTTTTCGCTGTTGGAGTTAGTGGGCAGCACCGAACTGGGTGATCCAGTTGAGGTGGGCAGGGTGTTGAATAGCCTTGGGGCGCAGGGCCTGCACCAGGGCAATGGCATCGGCGCGTGAAATGCCGACCTCGATCATGATTCGCGCCGCAATCAGCCCGGTACGTCCCGAACCGCCCTTGCAGTGGATGGCGATGTCCTGGCCTGCATTGAGTCGCTCAAGGATGCTCTGCCTGGACGCGTTCCAACTCTGGCCGAAATCCTCAAGCGGTACTTGCTCATCGGCAACCGGCAAGTGGAACCAGGCCATGCCTTGCGCCTGGCATTGCTTGCCGATGCCCTCGGCTCCGTTGGCGGCCAATTCGCTTGCCGGCATCAGGCTGATCACGGCAGAGGCGCCGGCCTGTTTGAGCGTGGTCAGCGCCTCTGCAAGGCTGCTGTCTTTGGTGCCCGGGCATGGCGTGAAGATCAGTTTGCCTTGGATGCCGGGGATGCTGAGCAGGTCGTATGGGTGATTCATTGGGTGATTCCTGACAGTCAGATGGCGCGTTGGTTGACGCGCTTGGAGAGTTCTACAGCGGACTCTTTACGCTCCGAATAGCGGCGCTGTACAGGTTGTCGATCATGGGTCTGTACCTCTTGGGCTAGAACGAGCCGATTCTGTTGAGCTCTGCCTTTAGCGCATCGCTATCGAGTTGAGCAAAGGGCAGCGCGATAAATGCGCTCACTCGCTTCTTAATCTGCTGGATGGTGGCTGCAAATGCGGCGTTGATTTCTGCCTCAGACCCGTTGACTTCGGATGGGTCACTCAGACCCCAGTGACTACGAATCGCCGGCCCGAAGAAAACAGGACAGGCCTCTCCGGCTGCTTTGTCGCAGACGGTAATGACGATGTCAGGGACGAGAACCCGATGGGCATCGGTTGATTTGCTGTATAGCCCTTCAACATCGAACCCGGCATTAAGCAGTGCCTGCAAGGCCAACGGGTTGACTTCCCCCTTGGGGTGACTGCCCGCGCTAAAGGCCCGCATGCCCTCAGGAGCCATGGTGTTGAAGATGGCTTCCGACAGGATGCTACGGCAGCTGTTGGCCGTGCAGAGAAACAGTATTTTCATAATCAGCACCCCGTGACTTGCACTCAGCCGCAGGCCGGCTTGCGCCCTGGGCGATCACGCATTTGCCAGAGGCGTTGCACGTCCTCGCGCAACCATTCGGCATTGCTATCCAGGGTCTGCTTCAGAATATTGGTCACCCACTCAGGCAGCTGCGGGTGCAAACGGTAGTACACCCACTGGCCCTTGCGCCGATCCTCCAGCAGACCGCAGCCACGCAAGAGGGCCAGGTGTCGGGATATCTTGGGTTGGGCCTCTTCAAGCGCGGAGGTCAGTTCACAGACACAAAGCTCTTGCTCCAGGGTAACGAGCAAAGCGATACGCGCCCGAGTCTCATCGGCCAGGCATTTGAATACGTCGGTTGGCGACATGGCATGCAGGGTGGAAGCGTCTTTAGCCGGCTTGCTCTTGATCAGAACAAACATCTTTATGCGCTCATGAATCTCATGCAGGGTCTTGCGATAGGAATCTTTCTGAGCGCTTGTCGCCGGGTCTTCGAAGTTCCAGGCGATGTACTCACCGGCCCCAGGCAGCGCCTGGCACTCCAGGGCGGACTTGTCACACAAGGTGATCACATAGTCGAAGGGCGCGCCAGCGACCTGCTCGATGGACTTGCTGTAAAGCCCGCCAGTGGGAACACCAAGCTGCTCCAGCGCGTTGCGCGCGCGGATGTCGATTTCAGTGGGCACGGAGCCTGCGCTGTAGACTTCAAAATGTTCCGAATCGGTGTGGCGCAGAAGAGCTTCTGCCATTTGCGAGCGTGATGAGTTCGCCACGCAGAGAAACAGGACGCGCTTTTTCTGGCTCATATTGATCCCCATCAAAGATGCATACGAGCAAATATATTATTTTTCGAATATGCAGTAAAGTGAATATATTGAGCGCTGAGAGGCCAAGTAAACGAGGATAGGCAGCAAAGATGATAAATGCGTGTGAAGTCGCCATGATCGGGGCCTCCAACTTCTTCGAGCTAGCCGTTGCCGTGGCGATTGTGTTGTACGGTTCAACTCAGGGGCAGCCTTGGCAACCGTGGTCGGCGTGCTCATCGAGGTGCCCGTGATGCTCTTGCTGGTACGCATGGTGAACAGCACACGTAACTGGTACGAGTGCAGCCTCAACAATCACTAAGGGGTGTCAGCATGCGCTTTATCGACAATGCACCACGCTTCCTGTTCTTCACCGGTAAGGGCGGGGTCGGGAAAACCTCGATTGCCTGCGCTACCGCGCTTGAACTGACCCGTCAGGGAAAACGTGTCCTTCTGGTAAGTACTGACCCGGCCTCCAATGTGGGGCAGGTATTCGGCCTGGAGATCGGCAACCACATTACTGCCGTGCCCGCTGTGGAAAATCTGGCGGCCCTGGAGATCGACCCTCAGGGTGCAGCCCAGGCTTATCGGGATCGCATTGTGGGCCCGGCGAGAGGGGTCATGCCCGATGACGTAGTCAAGGGCATGGAAGAGCAGTTGTCAGGGGCCTGCACGACCGAGATTGCAGCCTTCGACGAATTCACTTCACTGCTGGTCAACGATAAGTTGAAGACCCGCTTCGACCACATTATTTTCGATACAGCCCCGACTGGGCACACGATTCGGCTGCTGCAACTGCCCGGCGCCTGGAGTGGATTCCTGGAGGCGGGGCAAGGTGATGCATCGTGCCTTGGCCCGCTGGCCGGTTTGGACAAACAACGTGACCAGTATCGCGAGGCAGTAGAAGCGCTTTCTGATCCAGCCAAGACCCGCCTGGTTCTGGTTGCCAGGGCGCAGGCCGCCACCCTGCGCGAGGCGGCCCGTACACGCGAGGAGCTTGCAGCCATCGGCTTGCAGGAGCAGTACCTGGTGATCAACGGCGTGCTACCGGCGAGCGAGGCGCAGAAGGATGTCCTGGCCGCCGCAGTCTATAAGCGTGAACAGGCTTCGGTCGCCGCTATGCCGCCAGCGCTGCGCGCACTGCCGCTCGATCAGCTGCCGTTGAAGGCATTCAACCTGGTGGGATTGAACGCCCTGCGACAACTCCTGGTTGAGGACGATGTAGGCACACAGGCACCGGCCTGCGCGCCGGTTGAATTGGACGCGCCGCGACTCAAATCCCTGATCGACGAGATCGCCGACAATGGTCATGGCCTGATCATGGTGATGGGTAAAGGCGGTGTCGGAAAAACCACCCTCGCCGCAGCGGTTGCCGTCGAACTGGCTCGTCGGGGGTTGCCTGTACACCTGACCACCTCTGACCCTGCCGCGCACCTTGCCGAGACACTGGATGGCACACTTGAGCAACTGACGCTGAGCCGGATTGACCCGCATGTCGAGACACAGCGCTATCGTGATCATGTGATGGCAACCAAGGGGGCGGTACTGGATGAGCAGGCTCGGGCACTGCTGGCCGAGGATCTGCGCTCACCCTGCACCGAGGAGATCGCCGTCTTCCAGGCATTTTCGCGAATCATCCGTGAAGCCGGCAAGAAATTCGTGGTGATGGACACCGCTCCCACAGGGCATACCTTGCTACTACTGGATGCCACCGGGGCATATCACCGTGACATTGCTCGGCAGATGTCGGGCAATAACATGCGTTTTTCTACCCCGATGATGCAGCTCCAGGATCCAAAACAGACCAAGGTGCTGCTGGTGACCCTGGCTGAAACCACTCCAGTGCTGGAGGCCGCGAGTCTGCAAGCTGATTTGCGCCGTGCAGGCATTGAACCGTGGGCATGGGTGATCAACAACAGTGTGGCTGCCGCAAAGACTGAATCACCGCTATTACGCAAGCGGGCTGCCAATGAGCTGAGGGATATTGAGCATGTGGCAACCGAACACGCGCAACGCTATGCGGTCATTCCGCTAATGCCCGAGGAACCAGTAGGGGTTGAGCTTTTACTGGAACTCAGCACGTAATTCGCAGCCACGAAAAGGCCCGCAATCGCGGGCCTTTTTGCTTGAAAGCTATTACTTCTTGATGATCTCAAGGTAGTCCTTGAGGGTTTTCTCGTTAGCAGCTTTGACCGTCATGCCATTCGGGCCGGTGCTGATATCAGTGAACTGCTTGGCTGGCTCACCGGTGGTTTTGAAGTCTTTCAGCTCCTGAGAGTTTTCGCGGAAAACCCAGAGACGGCCATCCTCAACCTTGCCGGGTTACGCAGCACGGCAGCTGCGGCATGGTTTGCCAGGCCGGCGGCTTGCGGCCAGGAGCAGACACATTGCTCGCTAAAGATACCTAGCCAAGGTCGCCCACTTTTGGCCCGCGAAGAATCATGGAAACGGAATCAATTAAGTTTTCGGCAATAGCAGTAGAGGAACTTCTGCACCG
>DASRUM010000082.1:0-4343 GCA_035655415.1 Pseudomonas sp. | reverse complement strand
AGAAGAACAGGGTGTGCCCGGCTTTTTGCAGGTTCTGCGCCATAGGCTTGCCCATGATGCCGGTGCCGATAAATCCGATTTTTGCCATGAGAAATATCCTCTGATTCAGATTGCGTTGTGCGCTTTCATCCAGCCGAGGCCGGCAGCGGTGGTGGTTGCCGGCTTGTATTCACAGCCGATCCAGCCCTGGTAGCCGATGCGGTCCAGGTGCTCGAAGAGGAAGCGGTAGTTGATCTCGCCAGTGCCCGGCTCGTTGCGGCCCGGGTTGTCCGCCAACTGCACATGGTTGATCACTGACAGATTGGTCTCGACGGTACGCGCCAGGTCACCTTCCATGATTTGCATGTGGTAGATGTCGTATTGCAGGTACAGGTTGCTGCTGGCGACCTTGTCGCGAATAGCCAGCGCCTGCTTGGTGGTGTTCAGATAGAAGCCCGGGATGTCGCGGGTGTTGATCATTTCCATGACCAGCTTAATGCCTGCGGCTTCGAGCTTACCGGCGGCAAACTTGAGGTTGTCGACAAAGGTCGCCTCGACGGTGGCGCAATCCAGACCCTGCGGACGGATACCGGCCAGGCAGTTGATCTGCTTGTTGCCCAGCACCTTGGCGTAGGCGATGGCCTGGTCAACACCGGCGCGGAACTCTTCAACGCGGTCGGGGTGGCAGGCGATACCGCGCTCGCCCTTGGCCCAGTCGCCGGCCGGCAGGTTGAACAGCACCTGCTCCAGACGGTTGGCATCCAGGCGCGCCTTGATCACTTCGGCAGCGAAGTCATAGGGAAACAGGTATTCGACACCGCTGAAACCTGCGGTGGCGGCAGCGTCGAAACGGTCCAGGAAGTCCACTTCGGTGAACAGCATGGACAGGTTGGCGGCAAAACGGGGCATGGTGTGCTCCTTTAAAATTCGTAGGGTGGATGTCGCGCAGCACATCCACCAAAGGCGGTGTAAAACGCTTCGCGGTTTTCCACCCTACGGTTGCATCAATCCAGCAGTGAGATGGCAGTCGGGGCGTCGGCACCGCGTTCGGCTAGTTCTTCGAACTCGTTGACCGCGTTGATTTCCACACCCATGGAGATGTTGGTGACACGCTCCAGGATGATTTCGACCATGACCGGTACGCGGAACTCTTCCATCAGCGCCTTGGCCTTGGCCAATGCCGCCTGGATGTCGTTCGGCTCGAATACACGCACGGCTTTACAGCCCAGGCCTTCCACTACGGCAACGTGGTCGACGCCGTAACCGTTGATCTCCGGTGCGTTGATGTTCTCGAAGGCCAACTGCACGCAGTAGTCCATCTCGAAACCGCGCTGGGACTGACGGATCAGACCCAGGTAGGAGTTGTTCACCACCACGTGGATGTACGGCAGGTTGAACTGCGCGCCCACAGCCAGCTCTTCAATCATGAACTGGAAGTCATAGTCGCCCGACAGCGCCACAACGTTGCGGGTCGGATCAGCCTTGACCACACCCAGTGCCGCCGGAATGGTCCAGCCCAGCGGGCCGGCCTGGCCACAGTTGATCCAGTGACGCGGTTTGTAGACGTGGAGGAACTGCGCGCCGGCAATCTGCGACAGACCGATGGTGCTGACGTAGCAGGTGTCCTTGCCGAAGAACTCGTTCATCTCTTCGTACACGCGCTGCGGTTTGACCGGCACGTTATCGAAGTGGGTCTTGCGCTGCAGGGTGCGCTTGCGCTCACGGCAGGATTCAACCCAGGCGCTGCGGTCTTTCAGCTTGCCAGCGCTTTTCCATTCGCGGGCCACTTCGATAAAGGCGTCCAGAGCGGCGCCAGCATCGGAAACGATGCCCAGGTCCGGGTTGAACACGCGGCCAATCTGCGTCGGTTCGATGTCGACGTGAATGAACTTGCGGCCTTCGGTGTACACATCGATGCTGCCGGTGTGGCGGTTGGCCCAACGGTTACCGATACCGAATACCAGATCGGATTCCAGCAGGGTGGCGTTGCCGTAACGGTGCGACGTCTGCAGACCAACCATGCCAACCATCAGCTTGTGGTCATCCGGAATCGCGCCCCAGCCCATCAGGGTTGGCACAACTGGTACGCCGGTCAGTTCAGCGAACTCAACCAGCTTGTCGGCCGCGTCGGCGTTGAAGATACCGCCACCGGCAACCAGCAACGGACGCTCGGCGTCATTCAACATGGCCAGGGCTTTTTCAGCCTGCACCCGGTTTGCCGCCGGCTTGGCCAGTGGCAGTGGTTCGTAGGCGTCGATGTCGAACTCGATCTCGGCCATCTGCACGTCGAACGGCAGGTCGATCAGCACGGGGCCTGGACGGCCGCTGCGCATTTCATAGAAGGCTTTCTGGAAGGCACGTGGCACTTGGCCCGGCTCCATTACTGTGGTTGCCCACTTGGTCACCGGCTTGACGATGCTGGTGATGTCGACGGCCTGGAAGTCTTCCTTGTGCATGCGGGCACGCGGCGCTTGGCCGGTGATGCACAGAATCGGGATGGAGTCGGCCGATGCCGAGTACAGGCCGGTAACCATGTCGGTGCCAGCTGGGCCGGAGGTGCCGATGCACACGCCGATATTGCCGGCATTGGTGCGGGTGTAACCCTCAGCCATGTGCGAGGCCCCTTCGACGTGGCGAGCCAGGACGTGGTCGATACCGCCGACTTTCTTCAGTGCAGCGTACAGGGGGTTGATGGCGGCGCCGGGGATGCCGAACGCAGTGTCAACGCCTTCGCGGCGCATCACCAGTACGGCGGCCTCGATTGCTCTCATTTTGGCCATTGTCTTGTGCCTCGTTTGTTATCAGATTGTATACAAAACAGCTGGCTTGGATTCTATTCATGGCCTGACCTTCCGGTCAACACGTTTTGTTGTCGAGGCGCTGTCTGGCAAAAAATCTTTTAAAACAACCGTTTTAGCTGGGGTACTTGATCTGCTGCGGAAAATAGCCCGGATAACTGTATACAAATAGTGTTTGTATTGTATGCGTCTATTGAGTTTTTTGTTTCTAGTGGGATAGTGGTGTTGAGCTTTGGATTGCCCGGCCGCTCTCAATCGCCCTGCAGGCGGCGCAGCACCAGGTGTTTCGTAGGATTTATCAGCATCGAGGAAGACCCAATATGAGTACGTTGAATCTGCAAATCGCCACCACCATCAGTAACCGCGCCCTGGCAGTTGGCCGGGAAATCTCCGCCGCACCGCTGACCGTAGCCGTGCTGGATGCTGGCGGGCATCTGATCAGCCTGCAGCGTGAAGACGGCGCCAGCTTGCTACGCCCGCAAATCGCCATCGGTAAGGCTTGGGGTGCGCTGGCACTGGGCAAGGGATCGCGCCTGATCGCCGCCGACGCACAACAGCGCCCGGCGTTTATCGGTGCGGTAAACAATCTGGCGGACGGTCAGCTGGTGCCTGCACCGGGTGGTGTGCTGATTCGTGATGAGCGCGGCGAGGTAATTGGCGCAGTGGGCATCACTGGCGATACCTCGGATATCGATGAGCAGTGCGCCGTGAGCGCGGTGGCATCGGTCGGGCTGAAGCCGGATGCGGGTATCGCCGCCTGATGATGTGCGGCTTTCGCCGCAACTAGAGCTGCAAAAAAAACGGTGAATGCTTTGCGGCATTCACCGTTTTTATTTATTGCTGCCTTAAGCCAAGGGTAGGGCGGATAACCGGGCTTAGGCGTTGGTGACCTGCTCGGACGGACTGGGCTGGGTTTCGTCGATCTCGCAGCCCTTGATCACCAAGCGGATGATGGTTTGTGCGGCGGCTTCGTAGTCGGCTTCGTCCAGGCTGGCTTTGCCGGTTACGGTGGAAATCTGCCAGTCGAAGTCGGCGTAGGTTTGAGTCGCGGCCCAGATGCTGAACAGCAGGTGATGCGGGTCAACCTTGGCCATCAGGCCCTGGTCGATCCAGCCCTGAATGCAGGAAATATTGTGCTTGGCCTGGGCATTCAGTTGCGCGGTCTGGTCGGCGGATAGATGCGGCGCGCCGTGCATGATTTCGCTGGCGAATACCTTAGAGGCAAACGGCAGTTCGCGGGAGATGCGGATCTTCGAGCGGATATAAGCGCGCAGAACGTCTGCGGGTTTGCCTGGCTGATTGAACGGCGCGGAAGCTTCCAGCAGCGGTTCGATAATGCTTTCCAGCACTTCGCGGTAGAGGTTTTCTTTCGACTTGAAGTAGTAGTAGACGTTGGGCTTGGGCACCCCGGCCTTGGCGGCGATGTCGCTGGTTTTGCTGGCAGCAAAGCCTTTGTCGGCGAACTCCTCACTGGCTGCGCGTAAAATCAGCTCTCTGTTACGCTCGCGAATACTGGTCATAAGCCTCTTTGCTTCTGTCGAACGCCCGTCGCTGGGCAGCGCCGGG
>DASRUM010000081.1:0-3793 GCA_035655415.1 Pseudomonas sp. | reverse complement strand
TTGAGTGAGTTGTTCGGGGTGCATCAAAACCTCGGTCAGCTGCGCGGCCAGCTTGGCGGCGTCAGTGGAACGTTGTGGCAGCAGTACGGCAGCGCCGGCACTGGCCAGATAATCGGCATTACGGGTCTGGTGATCATCGATCGCATGCGGCAGCGGCAGCAGGAAGGCTGGCAGGCCGGCGGCGGCCAGCTCGCTGACGGTCAGCGCGCCTGCGCGGCACACCACCAGATCGGCCCAGGCGTAAGCCCGCGCCATGTCCTTGATAAACGGCGCGACCTGCGCTTCGACGCCAACTGCGCGATAGCGTTCAGCGGTAATTGCATCATGTTGCTTGCCGGCCTGATGGAACACTTCAGGGCGCAGCTCGGCAGTCACCAGCGCCAAGGCTTCAGGCAGCAATTTATTCAGCGGTTCGGCGCCCAGGCTGCCGCCCAGCACCAGCAAACGCGGCTGGCGATTGCGCAGCGAATCACGTGGGGTTTCCAGGAACAGCTCTTCACGCACCGGGTTACCGGTGGTGCGGCGCTTGGTGCTGTTGCCGAAGGTATTCGGGAAGGCCTCACAGACGCGGCTGGCGAATGGCACCAGGCTGCGGTTGGCGGTACCGGCCACGGCATTCTGCTCATGGATGATCAGCGGCGCGCCACTCATGCGCGCAGCCAGGCCGCCCGGACCGGTGAGATAGCCACCCATGCCCAGCACGCACACTGGTTGCAGTTCGCGCATGACTTTGCGCGCCTGGAACAGCGCCTTGATCAGCTGGAACGGCGCTTTCAGCAGCGACAGCTTGCCCTTGCCACGCAGGCCAGTAACGTCGATCAGGTGCAGCGGCAGACCGGCAGCCGGCACCAGTTCATTCTCGATACCACGCGGCGTACCCAGCCAATGCACGCTGTAACCACGCGCCTTGAATTCGCGGGCGCAGGCCAGCGCCGGGAATACGTGCCCACCGGTGCCGCCGGCCATGATCAGCACATTACCGCGCATGCTGAACCTCCTCGGCAGACTGGCCTTCGAAGAAATCCGATTCCTTGAAGTCGACATCCTCGCTGCCCAGCTGGGTGCGACGCTCCCACTCGATACGCAGCAACAGCGCCAGGCTGACGCAGCAGATCACCAGCGAGCTGCCGCCGTAGCTGAGGAATGGCAGAGTCAGGCCCTTGGTCGGCAGCAGGCCGACGTTCACGCCAATATTGATCAGCACCTGACCGATCCACAGGAACGCCAAGCCGTAAGCCACATAGGCCGAGAAGAACTGCTTGGCCTTCTCCGCCCACAGACCGATATACAGGGCGCGCACACTGACGAAAACGAACAAGGCGACGGTAATCAGTGCGCCAACCATGCCCAGCTCTTCGGCCAGCACGGCAAATACGAAATCGGTATGTGCTTCCGGCAGGTAGAACTGCTTCTGCACGCTGTTGCCCAGGCCGACGCCGAACCATTCGCCACGGCCGAAGGCAATCAGCGCCTGGCTCAGCTGGTAACCGGCGCCGTACTGGTCAGCCCAGGGATCGACGAAGTTGGTCAGACGCTCCAGACGATAGGCCTGGCTGGTCATCACCAGCACGCCAAGGCCGAGTACGCAGGCCGCCAGCGGAATAAAGCGCAGCAGGTTGACCCCGCCGAGGAACAGCATGGCGATGGCAGCGCCAACCAGTACCACGGTGGCGCCGAAGTCCGGCTCGGCCAGCAGCAGCGCGGCAATAGGGCCCAGCACCAGCATCGGTTTGATAAAGCCGGTGAGCTTCTCGCGTACTTCTTCCTGACGACGCACCAGGTAAGCGGCGATAAACATCACACTAAACAGCTTGGCCAGCTCGGACGGCTGCAGATTGAAGATGCCCAGGCCGATCCAGCGCTTGGCCCCGTTGACCTCACGACCAATGCCCGGCAGCAGTACCAGAATCAGCAGCACCACCGCCGCCAGCAGCAGCATGCCGCTGTAGCGCTGCCACAGCGCCATAGGCACCAGCAGGGTCGCCAGTGCAGCGCCCAGGCCGATGGTCAGGTAAATCAGGTGACGAATCATGTGATACAGCGGGTTGCCCGACTGCACCGCGGCCACCTCCGAGGAAGCCGAAGCAATCATCACCAAGCCCAGGCCGAGCAGCGCCAGGCAACCGGCCAACAGCGGGAAGTCCAGATCAATACCGCGACGGGTATGCAGCGGCGAAGGCAAGGCGAGCAGGCGGGCAAGCATCATTGCAACCCCTCCACGGCCTGGGCGAACAGGCGTCCGCGCTCTTCAAAATTCTTGAACATGTCCAGGCTGGCGCAGGCCGGCGACAGCAGCACGGCATCGCCCGCCTCGGCCAGTTCAGCAGCGCGCTGCACAGCCTCTTCCAGAGTCTTGACCCGAATCAGCGGTGCGGCGTCGCCCAGCGCCTCAGCCAGCAGTTCAGCATCGCGGCCAAGCAGCACTACGGCGCGGCAGAACTTGCCAACCGGCGCTTTCAGCGCCGAGAAATCCGCACCCTTGCCGTCGCCACCGGCGATAAGCACCAGCTTGCCGGCGATATCCGCCCCCAGGCCTTCGATGGCGGCCAGCGCGGCACCGACGTTGGTGGCCTTGGAGTCGTCGTAGTAGCTCACGGCATTACGCTCGCCAACCCACTGGCAGCGATGCGGCAGGCCAGCGAACTGCTTGAGGGTTGCCAACATCGGCTCGAACGGCAGGCCCACGGCATGGCCCAGGGCCAAGGCCGCCAGAGCATTGGACTGGTTGTGCGCGCCGCGAATTTTCAGTTCACGCACCGGCAGCAGCGCCGCGAACTGGTACGCCAGGGATTTCTCGCCATTTTCTTCGAGCAGGCCAAAGCGCTTGAAGTCTGGCTTGCCCAGGCCGAAGTACCAGCACGGCAGTTGATCGGCCACCAGCGGACGCGACAGCGCGTCATCGCGGTTCACCACCACCTGCCGTGCGCCGCGGAAGATGCGGTGCTTGGCCAGGTGATAAGCCGGCAGATCGGCGTAGCGATCCATATGGTCTTCGCTGATATTCAGGCAGGTCGCCACTTCAGCGTTGAGCTGGTCGGTGGTTTCCAGCTGGAAGCTCGACAGTTCCATGACGTACAGCTCGATCTCATCATTCAGCAGGTCCAGCGCCGGGGTACCGAGGTTGCCGCCGACGGCGACCTTCTTGCCGGCCGCTGCAGCCATCTCGCCGACCAAGGTGGTCACGGTGCTTTTGGCGTTGGAACCAGTAATCGCCACGATCGGCGCCTTGGCGTAACGGGCGAACAGGTCGATATCACCCGACAGCTTGACGCCACGCGCAGCGGCCGCCTGCAGCGCCGGGGTGGCGATGGCCAGGCCCGGGCTGACCAGCAACTCGCTGGCGCGGCAGAGGAATTCCACATCCAGTTCGCCACAACGCACTTCCACCTGCGGGAACTGCTCACGCAAGGTGGCGAGCTCCGGCGGGTTGGCACGGGTGTCGACCACGGCAAACGGCAGGCCCTGGCGCGCGAGGAAGCGCACCAGGGACATGCCGCTCTTGCCGAGGCCGACAACGATGCGGAAGTGGTCAGAAGCGATCAGGGTCATGCTGTTATAAATCCTCAGTCCTCAACGCAGTTTCAGGGTGGCAAGGCCGATCAGCACCAGAATCACGGTGATGATCCAGAAGCGCACAATCACGCGCGGCTCAGGCCAGCCTTTAAGTTCAAAGTGGTGATGGATCGGCGCCATGCGGAACACGCGCTTGCCGGTCAGCTTGAAGCTGGCGACCTGGATGATCACCGACAGGGTTTCCACCACGAAGATGCCGCCCATGATGAACAGCACCACT
>DASRUM010000080.1:0-10140 GCA_035655415.1 Pseudomonas sp. | reverse complement strand
TTGCTGTCAGCGTAGCAGGCGGCACGCGCCTTGCTATCCAACCCATATGAACACTGAAACGACAACTAACCGACACTCACTGGCAAAATGCCGCTACTGGCTGGCAGTTGTACCCGCTTTGCTGGCACTCGGCTATAGCGCCGTGGCAACAGCTAACGCCACGCGTCCTGAACAACTTATCGGCGCTGGCGAGGCTTTTCTTGAGCAAGCGGTGAGTGATTACTTACAGCGTAGCAACATCGCTGGCCGCCATGAGATTCAAATCAATCGGCTCGACCCACGCCTGCGCCTGCCGCTGTGCCCACAACCATTGACCACGACCCTGGAAAGCCCTGCTGAGCCTATTGGCCGCGTAACCCTGCGCGTACGCTGTGACGGCGCGGCCCCCTGGACAGTGTTTGTACCTGGGCAAGTGCGCCTGTATCGCGAAGTGGTGATCGCCAGTCGCCCACTGAAACGCGACAACCTGCTGACGGATATGGATGTGACGTTGGCCGAGCGGGATGTCGGCCTGCTCAACCAGGGCTATCTCACCGCCCTCAAGCAAGCAATCGGCAAAAAATTGACGCGACCACTGTTGCCCGATCAGGTGCTTGCGCCGATTCATGTGCAATTAGCCGAAGCTATACGCAAGGGTGATCAGGTGGTGATCAGCGCCCGTAGCGGTGGAATAAGTGTACGTATGCCCGGTGAAGCCCTGTCAGACGGCACTATTGGCAGGCAGATCAGCGTACGTAACCAACGCTCCAACCGGGTGATCAGAGCTCGGGTAGTCGGCCCTGGGCAGGTTGAAGTGGCAATGTAGGCATGATTCTTGTCTTAACTTTGTGCACTCGGTGAGCTGACGATTATCCACACTGTGTTTAGACTGTTACCTGACGCACACTTTTTTGCCCTAAAGTTTTTTGGGGCAATGCCGACAAACTAGGCAAGCGTCCAAACACTGCTCGAGGTTTTGCATCATGGTCATTGACATCAACCGGCTCAACAATGCCGCAACGCCAGCCAATTCGGGGCGGACCGGCAGTGCGCAGTCAGGTGGCCAGAACGAAGCCATCGGCAGCAAACAACCTAGCAACGTACCCAGCCCCGTCGAGCAGGCGCAACAAGCCGGCAAGAGCGGCGAGTCGGTACAGCTGAGCCGTGAGGCCCAGCAGTTGCAGAAAGTCAGCGAGAAGCTGCGCGATCAGCCTACCGTCAACAAAGAGCGCGTCGCCGAGCTGAAACAAGCAATCGAAGACGGCAGCTACCAAGTCGATAGCCAGCGCGTCGCCAGCAAACTGCTTAATTTCGAATCCCAGCGCTAGTCACCGGGCTACGCTGGGGTAATTGGCCGCCCAATAGACACTGCATGCAATGTCTGTTACCCCGAAGAGCCCGCAATGCACGACACCAGCCTGCTTGAACTGTTCAGCAACGATATCGGCACCGCCGAGCAGTTGCTTGAATTGATCGACACCGAATTCCAAGCCCTCAGTGACCGCGACCTGCCCCGCCTGCAGAACATCCTGACGGAAAAACTGCCGCTGCTAACCCTGCTCGACCAGCACGGCAAAGAACGCAGCCAATTGCTCGCCAGCCTCAACCTCAGCCCCGACCGCACTGGTTTGCAGGCACTTGCCGCACAGTCCAACCAAGGCAAACTCCTGCTTGAGCGCGGCGACCAACTCAACGCCCTACTTGAACGCTGCCAGGCGGCCAACCTGCGCAATGGCCGCCTAATTCGCTCCAGCCAGGCTTCGACCAACAGCATGCTCGGCATTCTGCGTGGCAACGAGACACCCAGCCTCTATGACAGCCGCGGCAGTGCCGCTAGAATCGGCCAGCAGCGCCCGCTCAGCCAGGCCTGAAACCTATAAAAGGCACAGGGGACATACTGTCACATTGCCAGTATGCTAGTGCCATAGCATTTGCTCGGAGAGTTATGGACCGTGTCCAGTCCTTTTAGCCAGGAAGATGGCCCGCAGCCACCCAAGGTGCTCAAGGCACCGGTGGAAATAGTTGCCAACCTGCGCCAACTGCAACAAAACCATGACCCACTGATCATTACCTTCCACGAACGCAACCAACGCTTCCAAAGCTACGTGATCGAGGTTGATCGCGACAAGAAGCTGCTGATTCTCGATGAACTGATGCCGAGCGACGGCGAGCGCTACCTGGCCAATGGCGAGGCGTTCAATGTCGAGGCCTTCCATGAAGGTGTCCGCGTAGCCTGGAAATGTGAACAGAACGTGCGCATCACCGAGTATGAGGGCGCGCGCTGTTACTTCAGCCCGATGCCACTTGAGGTGACCTACCACCAACGGCGCAGCGCCTTCCGCGCCCCACTTAAACAGGCTGACCAGATCAAAGTCGAGCTGGCCGGCGATAAGTTGCGCACCGCCCTGCCCGGGCTATTGCTGGATATCTCAGCAACCGGCTGCAAATTGCGATTTCCCGGCAATATCAGCAGTAGCCTGCAAGCAGGCCAGGTATACGAGCGCTTTACCGCCCGCTTTCCTTTCGGCGCCATGACCACCGCCATTGAGATGCGCCACGTGCAGTACGAAGATAAGGTCGATACCACCTTTGTCGGCGCCCGCTTCCACCGCATCAATGGCCAGGAGCAGCGCCTGGTCGAACGCTTCGTCTACCAGTTGCAACGTGAAGCGCGCCGCGTCGAAAGCGACGGACTGTTCTAGATCAGGATATTCAACGCCGCGAGGCGCGATAAATCCTCAGGCCGATCTACATCCCACAATGCGGGCAGCAGCGCCGGACGCCAGTCCAGCTGCTGCAGGCGTTGCAGCGTCAGATCAAAAACCCGTTCCGTGCCCCACGGCATATCGCTGAACAAGCTGGCAGCCATGCTACGCAGCCCAAGCAAGACGTAACCACCATCCTCTGCCGGCCCGATCACCACGGAATGCTCCTGCAAGGCGCCGCAAGCCGCTTGTAGATAGTCGCCATCGAGCGCCGGGCAGTCATTGCCAATAAGGACCACTGCATCGCTTTCCGCCAGTCCCAAGGTAGCAATACGGCGCATGCGCTCACCCAGATCGCCAGCCGGTTGCTCGACCAGCGTCCAGCCAAGGCATTGCGCCAACTGCTGCAAATCAGCACCGGGAAAATCGTCCAGCCACAAAAAGCGCTCACTAAAGCCATGGGCCGGTAACTGCAAAGCACGCTCCAGCAGCAACTGCTGCAAATCGCAGGCGCCCTGAGCGCCCAAGGCTGGGATCAGACGCGTTTTTACCCGCCCGGCAACAGGCGCCCGCGCGAGCATATGCAATGAGATTGACAGGTTCATAGCAACGACCCTCGACGATACTGACGAACCAGCTTTTCCGGGCTGGCGCCACAGTAATAGGCCAGCCGCAGACACCACATGAGCAACACGGTACGCCAGATCCCGTTCTGCTCCCAGCGCCGACTGGAAGTCGACAACGGTGGACGTAGACAACGCGGGCGAGCCAGTGTCTTAAGCCGCCGGCACAGCTGCAAATCCTCCATTAACGGAATCTGCGCATAGCCACCCAAGGCCTCAAAATGCTGGTGAGCAACAAAAATCCCCTGATCACCCGATGCGATACCGCTCAGGCGCGAACGCAGGCTGATCATCGCGCCAATCACTCGTAATGCCAGACCAGGGCCGGATAGACGCACATCAAAACGCCCCCACAGCGGCCGCTCGCTTAACGCCTTTTGCAGACTACTAAGAGACTCAGCACTAATCCGCGTATCGCCATGCACAAACCACAGGTATTCACCACGGGCCACCGCCGCACCGGCGTTCATCTGCAGCGCGCGGCCAGGGGCCGTCCTCAACAGCTGATCAACCCGCCCCAGCGCCAGTTCGCAGGTGCCATCACCGCTGCCGCCGTCGACCAGAATCAACTCGGCGCCGGTAGCGCGAAAATCCGCCAAATCATCCAACAAGCCCGGTAACGCCTGGGCCTCATTACGCACAGGGATCACCACGCTAATCAGCGGCGTCATCCGCGCAGCTCTGACTGAGCGGGCGACTCCGCAGCAGGTTCTGCACTAGGTTCTTGCACCGAGCCGCTGTCATGCATCTGCTCATGTACCACCTGTTCGTCGACGCGTGGATCGAGCGCCGCGGTCAGCGGCGAGCTGGTGGTGCTGTCCGGCATGGGGATGTGATGCAACGGCGCGTCGTCGACCTGATGCAGATGAGTGACGCGTTCTGGCCGGATACGCAGCACCAGAATCAAGGCGCAACCACAGACAAAGGCATACAGCATGTTGGCGCCGAGAAAGCGCATCAGCACGCCCGCCAGCAACGGCCCAATACTGGCGCCAACACCAAAGGTCACCAGCAGCATGGCCGTCAGCGATACCCGCCGCTCGGCTTCGACATGGTCATTGGCCAGCGCCACCGCCAGCGGGTAAAGGCTAAATTGCAGGGCGCACACGGCAAAGCCGCCGGCAAACAGCAGCGGCAAGCTGGCTTGCGGCAGAATCGCCAAGGGCAGCGCTGCCAACGCCAGCAACGCGGCGCAGCCACGAATCAGCTGTACGCGGTCATGCCGATCGGACAGCCAGCCCAACGGCCACTGCACCACCAGGCCGGCGATGATGCAGAAACCCATAAACAGACCGATCTGCTCGGTGGATAAGCCCATGCGCGTGCCATACAGCGGCGCCAGGCCGTAGAACGAACCGATCAGCAGGCCCGCCACCACGATGGTGGTCAGCGACAACGGCACACGGTCGATAAAGAAGCGCATTTCCAGCGGTGCGGGATGCAAAGGCGCGGGGTGCAACTTGCGGGTCAAGGCTACCGGCACCAGGCACAGGGCAAAACACAGCGCCACCAGCATCAGCAGCTCCAGGCCCAGCGTCGGGTGCACCACCAGCACCAGCTGTCCGAGGATCAAGCCCAGATAAGAAGCCCCCATATAACCGGCAAACACCTGGCCACGCTGGCTGGTTTCCGCCTGTTCATTGAGCCAGCTCTCGATCACCATGTACTGGCACATCATGCCCAAGCCAACCAGCATACGCAGCAGCAACCAGCTGGGTAACCAGTCGCTCAAGCCATGGCCAAGCACTGCAGCGGTCACTACTCCAGCACAGGCGACATAGGCGCGGATATGACCGACCCGGGCAATCAAGCGGTGGCCAATCTTGCCGCCCAGCACCAGTCCCAGGTAATTGGCCGCCATCAGCGCACCGACCCACAGCCCATCGGCCGTTTCCGCCAGCCGCAACGCCAGGTAAGTACTCAACAAACCCGAGCCCAACAGCATCAACAGGGTGGCGAAATACAGTGAACTAAATGACTTCAGGATCACAGACATGGGGCAGCACGTGGCTCCAGAAAGGCCGACGAAAGCATGTTCGGCGGTAAGACTCTAAGCGTGGGCCGCCAGCACGCGGCGCTCCCACGGGGTAATTTCGTCAAAGAAGCTGGTTAGCTCCAACGTCTTGCTGGCAATGTAGCCTTCGATGAACTCTTTACCGAACAGTTCCAGCGCCAACGTACTGCGCTTGAGACGCTCAATCGCGGCATGCATGGTACAGGGTAGCGCCAATTCATCCGGTACTTCGAACTCACCCTGGATCGGCGCGCTGGGCTGCAGCTGTTGCTCAATCCCATACAGACCTGCCGCAAGGCTCGCCGCCAACGCCAGATAAGGGTTGGCATCGGCGCCCGGCAAACGGTTCTCTACCCGTCGCGCCACAGGGGCACTGGCTGGAATGCGCAGGCCAGCGGCGCGATTATCCTCGGACCAGCAGGCGTTGTTCGGCGACGCATAAGGATGGCAAAGACGCTGATAGGAATTTACATGCGGAGCAAATAGCAGGGTGAAGTCGGCCATGGCCGCCTGCTGACCGGCGATAAATTGATAGAACGCCGGCGTTGCCTGGCCATCGGCCGCGCTGAAGATATTCTGCCCACTGCCCTGCTCAACCACGCTCTGATGAATATGCATAGAGCTACCCGGCGTGTGCGCCAATGGCTTGGCCATGCACACCACAGTAAGCCCGTGCTTGAGCGCGACCTCCTTGAGCAGATGCTTGAACAGAAAGGTCTGATCCGCCAGCAGCAGCGGATCGCCATGCAGCAGGTTGATCTCGAACTGGCTCACGCCCATCTCGTGCATAAAGGTATCGCGCGGCAACCCCAACGCCTCCATGCACTGATAGACCTCACGGAAGAACGGACGCAGGCCGTTGTTGGAGCTCACGCTGAAAGCCGAACAGCCGTCTTCACGCCGACCATCAAGCCCCAGCGGCGGCTGAAACGGCTGCAGCGGATCGGCATTATGGGCAAACACGAAAAACTCCAGCTCGGTCGCCACCACCGGCTGCCAGCCATGGCTGGCGTAACGCGCAATTACCTGCTTGAGCAGCCCGCGGGTCGACAACCCGGAGCTGCGTCCATCCAGCTCATCGGCATCACAGATGGCCAGCGCGCGCGGCGTTTCACTCCAGGGCAGGCGATGAATCTGCGTAGGCTCGGCATTCAAGGCTAGGTCACCGTCATCGCTGCCGTAATAACACGGCGCCGGATAGCCACCCATGATGCATTGCAGTAAAACCCCGCGCGCCAACTGCAAGCGTCGCCCCTCCAGAAAACCCTCAGCCGTCATCACCTTGCCGCGCGGCACGCCGTTTAGATCGGGCGTTACACATTCAACTTCATCAACACCACGCAGCAACTCAGCCAGGGCGGTGCAGTCGAGGGTACTCATTTGCTGTTGTCCTTATTAATGCAAGAGGCCGTAGTCACACGGCGAGGCGTACAAAATACGCACCAGCCGTTCGATATTTCAAGCAAAGACACACCCGATACCTGTAGCGCGGGCTACGCAACCAAATACATCGATTAATTAGATATTAATGATCATGCACACTCACTCCAAAAATCATCTTTCATGCGTCATGAATTAATTCTAAATAAATGATTAATAAAGAATTAACTCAACTATCGATACCGTCGATGATTACCATGCCCAGCCTGCACTTCTTCATCAAATTTTCATCCGTATTATTGGCTCCGTACTCACTCATTACCGCCCTTACGAGGAGCCTGAACATGAAAAAGCAAATTCTCACCGCCGTGATCCTGAGCAGCCTGTCCATCAGCGCCTTTGCCTTGCCACAGAACAACCCGCAGCCACTGCTGGGTGAAATGCAGGACAGCAGCGTAAAGACCTTGATGGGTTTTGGTAGCAACCTGCAAACTGAAGGCGGCGCTGAGCGCCTGCAAGAACGGCTACGAGTCGCGGAAAGCAGTGCTGATCGCACTTATAAGCCCCAGGCGGAGCATATGCAGGTAGTGGAAAGCAGTGCCGATCGCACTTTTACACCGCAGATGGAACACCTGCGTGTCGCCGAAAGCAGTGCTGATCGTACCTATAAGCCCCAGGCGGAGCGTATGCAGGTAGCGGAAAGCAGTGCCGATCGCACTTTTACACCGCAGATGGAACACCTGCGTGTTGCCGAAAGCAGTGCTGATCGTACCTACAAGCCCCAGATAGAGCACATGCAGGTAGCGGAAAGCAGTGCCGACCGCACTTACAAACCGCAAACCCCAGGACAAACTGCCTAAGCAAGCAGCCGTGTCAGCTAACCCTCCGACACTTCTCGCACAAAGCACCCGATGGGTGCTTTATGCGTTTAGGGGCGATTCCAACTGCGCCAAGCGCTCTTCCAGCGCCGCAATCCGCGCCTCCAGAGCTTCCAGGCGCTCATCCTGCTGACCGCCCGCCGTCGCGCGCTGCGGCTCACTGGCTCTGGCTGCCAATACCGCCTGCAAATCCGCTGGGTCACCCAGCACGTGCATATAACGGTCTTCACGCTGCCCCGACTGGCGTGGCAACAGGCAAGCCAGTTCGCGACTGATCAAACGTTCGAGGTGATGCTGCACCTGCTCGGCATCATCAAAATCATGCATGCGGCTGCTGCGGGTCAGCAGCTCGTTGATGGTCTGCGGGCCACGCAGCAGCAACAGACCGATCAGCACCACCTGCGCCGCCACCAGTTCCAGCGCTTTGTCGGCGCGGTGTTCCCAGCGATCCGCCCGGCTGCCCATAACCAGGCGCGCCATTTCTCGCCCTTCCAGGCTACGCAGAGCCTGGCCGACCTGGCCGGCGGTAAGGTTGAGCACCGGCTCACGGCTGGTTTTCTGATTGCAGGCCAGCACCAGGGCGTTCAGCGTCAGGGGATAGGCTTCGGGGGTGGTCAGCTGCTTTTCGATCAGGCAACCCAGCACCCGTGCCTCGACGATCGTCAGGGTTTCAACCGCCATAGCGTTCGCATCTTCGTTGGACATAACAACCTCAGGGCCTCGCAAAGGCCCTAGCCTAGCCCGCCTGACGGCCGGTTGATAGGCATAACCGCCGCTGGGCGGGGCTGGCACTGCGCCAGCGCGTAACAGCGGGTCACTGTGGTAGAGTCGCGCGCTATTTTTCAGCGTGGCCTTGTTTCATCCCCCGCGAAAAGCCTCATAACGCGCACCGCAGCCATGTATCCAGCCTCCCGGCGCCCCAAGCCCGGCAGGCAATATGAAGAGATCGCAGGCCTGCCCGCCAAGTAGAGATGCATGTCATGACCACTGCCCAACACCCGCTTTTACAACTGCTCAACCGCACCAGCCTGGTGCTGCAAATTGCTATCGGCCTGGTGGCCGGTATCGCCCTGGCGCTGTTTCTGCCTGAAGCTGCCGCGAGCGTCAGCTTCCTCGGCACGGTGTTTGTCTCGGCGCTGAAGGCCGTGGCTCCGGTGCTGGTATTCGTACTGGTAGCGGCGTCGATTGCCAACCATCAGCAAGGCCAGCAGACCCATATCAAACCGATTCTGCTGCTGTACCTGATCGGCACCTTCAGCGCAGCGCTGATCGCGGTGGCCGCCAGCTTTGCCTTCCCGTCCAGCCTGACCCTGGTGAGCAACAGCGCCGAGCTGTCGCCACCCGGCGGCATCAGCGAAGTGCTGAAAACCCTGCTGCTGAATGTGGTGGATAACCCGATCAATGCCCTGCTCAAAGGCAACTTTATCGGCATCCTGGCCTGGGCCATTGCCCTCGGCTTTGCCTTTCGCCACGCCAGCCCGAGCAGCAAGCAAATGCTCGCCGACCTCTCCGACGCAGTCACCAGCATCGTCAAACTGGTGATTCGCCTGGCACCACTGGGGGTTTTCGGCCTGGTTGCGGCCACGCTGGCCGAGTCGGGCATGTCCGCCCTGCTCGATTACCTGCACCTGCTGCTGGTACTGGTCGGTTGCATGCTGTTTGTCGCCCTGGTAAGCAACCCGGCGATTGTCTACTTCAAGACCCGTCGCAACCCCTACCCGCTGGTGCTGACCTGCCTGCGCGAAAGCGGCCTGACAGCGTTCTTTACCCGTAGCTCGGCGGCCAATATCCCGGTCAACCTGCAGCTCTGCCAACGCCTGGGCCTGCATGAGGAAACCTACTCGGTGTCGATCCCACTGGGCGCGACCATCAATATGGCCGGCGCAGCGATCACCATCACCGTACTGACCATGGCCGCGGTGCACACCCTGGGCATCGCCGTCGATCTGCCGACAGCCTTGCTGCTCAGCCTGCTCGCCTCGATCAGCGCCTGCGGCGCCTCGGGCGTGGCCGGCGGCTCGCTGCTGCTGATTCCGCTGGCTTGCAGCCTGTTCGGCATCCCCAATGATGTGGCCATGCAGGTGGTCGCTGTCGGCTTTATCATCGGCATCGTCCAGGACTCTGCGGAAACCGCGCTGAACTCCTCCACCGACGTGCTGTTCACCGCAGCCGCCTGCCAGGCCGAACAACGCGACTAAGCATCTGCCGAAACACTAAAAGGCTTACCCATGGGTAAGCCTTTTTCTCACCAGTCATCCCTGCGGCGTTTGCCTGACCGGTTGATTCCGGTAGGCTTTGCCGCTTCTTTATAAGGAGTAACTCCCATGGCCCGAGCCACTGCCCGTCACATCCTGGTTGCCAGCGAAGACAAGTGCAACGAACTGAAAGCCGCAATCGAAGGCGGTGCCGACTTCGCCCAGGTCGCCAAAGACAACTCCAGCTGCCCGTCCAGCCGCAGCGGCGGTGACCTTGGCTCGTTCGGCCCAGGCCAGATGGTCAAGGAATTCGACACCGTAGTATTCAGCGCACCGATCAACGTGGTGCAAGGCCCGGTGAAGACC